>JBIOVO010000204.1:0-26704 GCA_044867735.1 Pyrinomonadaceae bacterium
CGGGTCGGGACTGTGATGTCCAAGATATAGTCCAGCCAGCAACCCCAGCTTTGACGGGCGGTCAGGGAAAGCCTGATGCTGGAAGCTAAGCAGAGGGCCGCAGGTTCGAGTCCTGCCGGGGGCACCAGCACAACTAAATATGGCGGCTATAGTTCAGTAGGTTAGAACGCTTGATTGTGGATCAAGAGGTCGTCGGTTCGAGCCCGACTAGCCGCCCCACACCAAACTCACTTCTTCAGAACTCCAACAGTTAGATCTACCGCACTCCTCGGCTTTGATCGCCTTTAATCCGAAACGCTTTTTCGGTTTTTCCCATTAAGTAGTGGAAGCGGCTTAAAGACGACAGTGAGAGGAAGTTTCTATGGCAAACTCAGAAGAAAACCCACTAGCAGTCTCAGTAGAAAACTCACTAGCATTAGCAGAACCTCAGCACCAAAAGCCACATCGCCAATCGTTTTTCAGTTACGGAGACCGGATGGTTGTGATGTGCGGTTACTTATTCATCGTGGCATCCGTGGTCTCCTTCACCTTCATGGGTTATCTCAAATTTAAGGGCGATGGGGCTGGCCTGGCGGAATACAGCTCATGGCTTCAGTTGATGTCGCGCGAAGTATCAACTCTATCTCTCTTCCTGATTGGAATAGTCACAGCGCTCTTGGGCCAGCGGTTGCTGAACACAGCGCAAATGGCTTATACGCGGACCATACCAGCGGACGACCTCCCGCTTGTATCCGATGCCGTCAAACTGGGTAAGCCAGAGCCAATCGATCAGTACGTCCGCCTGAGAAGTCTCAGCGGTTGGGCAGGTAACTTCACCAAGCTCGGGATTACCGGCCTGCCACTCACGACGGTTTTCTTAACGCTGGTCTTCTCCGCTATCTCTCTTTTTCCCCTGGAAACCAGGGGCAGTTTTCTTGATCTCGCCAAACTCACTTTGGGAGCGTTCATAGGATCCTTTGTCCAACGTCAAGTGGAACAGCGCCGGCAGGAGGTTACCCAAATGACTGGAACGGCCCCCAGACCGAGCTTACCGGCATGAATACGTGGCTCTTCGCTAACTCCGCCGCTCGTTGGGTCGAATTCGTTTGCGTCGAGGATCTTTGATACTCTATGCGCGCTGGAACCGATGACTTTTGAACGCCGAGGAGAGATCGATCAAGATGCCGGACGAGCAAAGAGTAGCGAATAATTCTCAAACTTACGTCTCTGATGCTGACACTTTTCAGTTTGAGACTTTGCAGCAGGAAAATGGACAGGCGACGGTGATTCGGTTTCGACTCGAGGATCCGCAGTACCACGCTGGTGATGTACTCGTCGTTTTAAGTGGTAGTGAGATTCACTTCCACGGGATGATTGGACAGCTTGCCGATGGCTGGGCCGTGGCGAGCGATCATCGTGGTTCTCTGCTCGCCGCAACGGTTCAGTAGGTAATCTGTGTAATCTGTGGATGGACTTTCTAGCCTACCTGACGTAGCCGGTAGGATAAGCAACGCGCACACCGGGCGTTGAAGACTTCACCTCGATGCGGTGAAATCCCTTTCGCAAGTGCGTCGATAGGAACGTCAGTGCGGCTTGTTTCTGTAGTGAGACATCAAGCTCGCGGATGAATGGTTCGAAACTCACCGGCGCGCCCGTTCCCTGAAAGAAGGCGAGACCTCCTGTCTCGTTCGACAATCGCAACAGTGAACTCTGCGCATTAGTCACCAGCGATGGATTCGCTGCGGCTACAAGTGTCGGCGCGTAAAATCCATAGATCGCCACGCTACGACGCTGCGATTCGTTGATCGCACGCTGCAAGTCGATGCTCTGCGTCGGAGCAGATGAATCAACTCCACGTGAAATATCCAGGCCATCTGAGACCAGCAGGATCGCTCTTCGACCCAAAGGTTGTGACTCAAACTTCTTCAGTGCTTCAACGACTTCGATATAGGGATTAAACGGACCTGCACTCGCAAAACCAATCGGAGGACGCAATGAATTTGCGGCCTTCTCAAGGTCGTTGGTGAATTTCTGCTTGACCTGCAAACTGCCCGTGCGCAGGTACCCAACCATCACTCGCGAACCCTTCGGTAATCCCTTGATGAAGTCTGCCAGCGCCTTGATCTCGTTTCCCACTGACGGAACCAGATCCTCCTGGATCAGCAACGCAAGAGTCACCGGTGAATTCGTACCGGTAGCCCTGACCGAGATGATTGTCTGTGGTTCTCCGTCCTCGCTGATCGTGAGATCGATGTTCTGTAGTTCGAGTTCCTCTTTCACTCTGATCGTTACCGGAATTGTGACTGGCCGGCCGGGAGTGCCGGATGAACTGGCGCCGTTGCCGGTCGGCGGCTGCCCGAAAACAGGCTGCGCCATCACGCCGAGGCCAACAACCAAAGACACGTGCAATACAATCAGGTGGAATCGTCGGAGCGTCTTCATCGGAACTTTCCTCACTGTCTGGCCGGTATTATACAGGCACGATGCACAAATGGCTTTTAGCTAAACGGCTCACTGGCAGTCACCTGCCTCATGGGCTATGATCCGGGGCATTGTGGAACTTTCAGTGAATCAGTCACCAGGCAAACTCGCGAGCAAGGATGCGGCTCGGGCCCACATGTTGAAGCTTGCTCCGTGGATCGCAATGGTGGCCACCACCGTCCCAGCTCCACTTCTATTCTTTGTCCTGTTTCTTACTGCCACAGCCACTGAATCGGCTGCGATTTTCTTGTTGCTGGCCGGCCTCTCGCTCACCTTTGGGTTCGCCCTCGGACTCGTGATCGCTGCAATTCTGCTGTTTTATCGACGAAGATGGCTTGCCCAATTGCGGGACCGATTAGCTTCGGATGGAATCACGGCCAATGAGGTTGTATGGTTCCGCTCGGAATTAACCTCGGCCGAGCGCAAAGCCCTCGCGGAAATCCAGCAAAGTAATCCACTTCTGGCCGATGCCTATATGGAAACACTGGCCAGCCGGCTGACTGCCTCACGCATAATCTCGCGTTCTCGCCGAGAGATGTTGAAGATCGAAAGACAGATCAACCGGGCCCGGACACTGAAAACTCCCGAATCCAGGTCGCTTCTGCAGGAACTGAGCGCAGATCACGAGCGAATCGAGAAGGTGAGGCTTCAGGCTAACGAACACCTGAGCAAAGCCAAGACGAGGTTACAGGTGATCGAAGCAACCGCGAGTCGAAAGCTCAGCCAGAGTGAGACTGACCAGATGATGCGCCGTTTGGGAAGCGCGCAGGATCAGTTACCGCTGGTGCTGGAAATGGCACAGTTGGAGGAGCAGGCCCTGCGCGAAGCAAACACTCAAACCGACAAACTAATCGAAAGTAACTAAAGTCGCGGGATAAGAATTACTCGCGCAAAGGCGCAAAGACGCAAAGTTCAGACGCATTCGCGCAGCCGAAGGTCAGAACTTTGCCTCTTTGCGCCTTTGCGCGAGTAATTCTTATGCGGACGCACTGAGCCGCCCCGCAAGACTCTTGAGACGATAGACGCCGGGCGCCAGCCTCTCCGCAAATCCCTCATCAACCAACGCCCAATTACCCAAACCAGCTTCCGGTGAATTCAGTCCGGTAACACGCGCCAACTCCCCACGAGCCGTCATTCCGGCCCCGGCCAGGTAAGCTCGCGCGATTTCCCTGACCGCCTCTTCCCTTTTCACGTTCTGGCTCAGGTGTTCGGCAAAACGTGCTTCCGGAATCGACCAGATGTAAGTGAAAGTGGGTTCATACAAGACTTCTGTGGGAATGATCTTCAGCGTCTTTTGCAGTTGGGTCATCGCCTTATCAAATCGCGCTCGCTCCGCTATTCCACTCGCCTCGCGCAGATCGCGCGTCCCCATCTCCCACTCCTTGCGCATGACTTTCAGAATCGCCAGCGCATCGCTCGAGAGAACTTTCTTCTCCGTCCTTTGCGGAACTCCCCACACCGCGTTGAAGCACGCAATTAATCTCGGCGCGATGAACGTCGAACGGCCGCGCAGCACTTTTCCATAAAAGCACTTCCCCCGGCGCATCACGTCGTCCTTGATAGTCCACGCCAAACTGCTCTCCGGATCTTTCTGCACATTGCGCGGCATGTGTGCGTCGCGTCGGCCGCAAACTCCAACGTAGAGCGATGGCCCCGGGCGGCGCGAGTCAGTCAAAGCTTCACAAAACCCGACATCCTCGATGAAGCGCTCAGCCGCGTAAACATCGTCAATTCGGCACTCCGGATCGCGTCGCCACATGCGATCGCGATGGACTTCAATCTCTTCAGTAAGCATGGGCGGATTCTATCAAAGTGATTTAACGAAGCGGTCAATCTGCCGGATCGGTCAACGGTTGGTCCAACCACGTTTCTCGGCCGGATCGACGTAAGTTGTTGCGTTACAGCACTCTAGACCATCTTCGTGCATTTGGCACGGTCAGTGCACAGGGGATTGCGCCAGTTATTTGTCCACGCTGGCAAAACCTCAAAGGCACGGAGACGATTGACGGTGATATCGATGCAGAAAACAAAACGCTTTATGGCGCTGGCTTTACTGGCGAGCCTTTCGCTGGGACCAACGCTCCTGGGCGGCGCGGTGAGCGCGTATGCCAAGGGCCGAGGTCAGTCGAAAGGCAATAACAGCCAGCAGCCGAAGCCCAATAAAGTAGCCTCAGACCTCAGCCAGCTCCTCGCCGGCAAAAGCAGCGATAACCTGGTTAAAGTTATTCTCCAACTCAACGACAAGCCGAGTGGCCAACTCAATGCCCTGTTAGCAGCCAACGGCGTCAAAATCAGAAAACATTTCGATCTACTCGACTCTTTTGCCCTCGAACTCCCAGCGCGCATCGTTGATTCCCTCGCCTCTTTTCCCGAAGTCGCATTCATAGCAGTTGACAGTGAAGTCAGAAGTTTTGGTGGTCACGTCGCACATACGACCGGCGCCGATAACGTCCGCTCGATGAGCGCTGATGGCGCGTTGGACGGAAACGGAATCGGCATCGCGATCGTCGACTCCGGTATCTACGGCGCCCACACTTCCTTTACTGACGCGCAAACTGGTCAATCACGAATCGTGGTCAACCAGGATTTCACTGGTGAAGGACGCACTGACGATCCATACGGTCACGGAACTCACGTAGCCGCAGCAGCAGCCGGCAACGGCCTCGTTGCGAAAGGCGAATACATCGGCATCGCTCCGCGCGCGAAGATACTTAACCTGCGCGTCCTGAATTCAAAAGGTATCGGTTCGGTCTCAACTCTGCTGGGAGCCTTCAACTGGTTGATGGCCAACGCTACGACCTACAACGTCCGCGTAGTCAACCTCAGCATCGGTATGCCGGCCGTGAACTCTTACAAGTATGACCCGCTTTGCCTCGGCGTTCGCGCGCTCGTGGATCGTGGAATCGTCGTCGTGGCCGCTTCCGGTAATAACGGAAAGAACAGTGCCGGTCAGAAGGTTTACGGCAATGTGCACTCACCCGGTAACGAACCGTCCGCGATCACTGTCGGCGCAGTCGATACCCGCGGCACGGATCAAAGAAACGACGACACGATCGCCACGTACAGTTCACGTGGACCGTCGCGCAGCTTCTGGACTGACGAAAACGGCATCAGGCATTTCGACAATCAGATCAAACCGGAAATCTCTGCGCCCGGCAACAAGACTGTCTTTGCACAGTCGCCCAACAATTTTCTTATTACTCAGAACCCGTCTTTGGATGCCGGCGTCAGCAACAGCCCGACTCGCAAGCAGATGATCCTGAGCGGAACGTCGATGGCGGCGCCGCTCGTGGCCGGCAGCGCAGCGCTGTTGTTCGAAGCCAATCCGACTCTTACCCCAAATCTGATTAAGACTTTGTTGATGTACACCGCCCAACAGCTTCCGAACTACAACATGTATGAGCAGGGAGCGGGTGAACTCAACATCGACGGCGCAACGCGTCTTGCGAAACTGGTCCGCACGACTATCAATAGCTCTACCACCCTCGGTGCTTCCCTCCTGACCGGTCCCGCTCCAACACCGCAAACAAGCATTACGACCGACAGCGGTGTTTCAACTTTCCAGTGGTCGCAAGGCGCGATACTGGGCTCGGGTTTTGCCCAAGGCCCAGCGCTCATTAATCAGTACCAAAGGGTCTATGCCAAGGGCGTGTTGCTCGGTGACGGCGTCATACTCACCGACGGAGTGCTCATCGGCGATGGTGTTTTGATTGGCGATGGCGTGCTCATCGGCGACGGCGTGTTGATTGGCGATGCCACGATGTTCACAAACGGCGTGCTGATCGGCGACAGCATTCTTATCAGCAATGGCACGACGATGGGTTCCGGCGACTTGTTCTGCTCCAGCCGGCTGACGCTCGGCGGCGTGCTCATCGGCGACGGTATGTTGCTCGGTGACGGCGTGCTGATCGGCGACGGCGTACTTATCGGTGATGGCGTTCTTATCGGCGACGCGATCATCCTGGCGTTCAATGCCCTGACAAACGGCGACGCTACCACTTCTATGCCGATTGTGCCCGACGACTATACGGACTATCTGGGTTACTAAGCACCACTACTCAGAAACCCTAAACGAAGGTAGACCAAATGTTGCACACGAGCACAGTACCGAGACTAAAAGAACTTTCGTCGATTCACGAATCGGTTGAAGTGAAGCGACTGGTGAACAGCGAAGCAGTGGAGGTTCTCCAGTTCCTGGCCCAACGACCGATTCACACCGTGGCGATGATGAGCTTGATTCACGACAACGGCATCGTCAGTCCATTCAACCGCGGCACGTTCTATGGCTGCCGCGACTTGAAAGGACAGCTTGAAGGCGTTGCACTCGTCGGGCACGCCACGTTGATGGAAACAGTTTCGGACCGTGCGCTTGCCGCACTCGCACAGGTCGCACGCGAGTGTCCGAACACCCACCTGATCATGGGCGAAAAGGATCGCGTGGCTGACTTCTGGAGTCACTACTCCGAAGCCGGACGCAACCAGCGTTTAGCTTGTCGCGAATGGTTATTTGAACTGACCTGGCCCAGCGACGCTCGCGAACCGGCTTCAGGGTTGCGGGTAGCAACGCCTGCGGAACTGGATCTCGTGATGCCGGTACAGGCTGAGCTGGCTTTTGTTGAAAGCGGCGTCAATCCGATGCAAGTCGATCCTGAAGGCTTTCGTAGACGATGTTTGCGCCGGATCGAACAGGGAAGAACCTGGGTAGTAGTTGAAAACGGTCTGTTGATTTTCAAAGCCGACGTCATCTCGAAGACGGCTGATGTTATCTACCTCGAAGGAATCTGGGTGCGCGAAAATCGTCGCAACCAAAAGCTCGGCATTCGTTTTATGGCTGAGCTGATGCGGCGACTGCTCGAAGACACCAAATCCATCTGTCTCCTCGTCAATGAAAAGAACGAAACGGCTCAAGGGTTTTATCGGAAGTGTGGTTTTAACTTCCGCGCGACCTACGAGACGATCTTCCTTCCGCGAAAGGAACCTGTTGGAAACTAAGTGCAGGACCAGCATGCAGGACCGGGTCATCGAAGAGTAATCCTGCTCCTGCTATCTGCCTCCTGCCCCCTATTAACCAAATGGCCCCCACCTCACGTCAACAACCATGGCAAATAGATACTTTGCGCCATTCCTCTGGGTTGTAACTGGATGCGGTTCTCTCGCGTTTGCTTATTCCTCTGCTCGCCTCGACTTCTCCCACTTTGACGCCCGCCTAGCCTTACTCGTCGGGATGGCTTTACTCCTGTCGTCTCGCATCACGATTCCGATTCCGCGTTTAAGTTCGCAAATCTCAGTCTCAGACACGTTCGTGTTTCTGATCCTGCTGCTTTACGGTGGTGCCACGGCGGTAGTCGTCGGTGCACTTGAAGCCTTACTTTCGTCAATGCGGTTTAGCCGGCGACCAAGAATCGTTGCTTTTAACTGGGCCGCGGCCGCACTCTCGATCTTCATCACCAGCAGCGTGCTTCAGTGGATCTACGGCAGCCTCGTCGCTTTGCGAGCAAAGCCGATGAGCGGCGGATTCGTAGCCGCTATCGGAACCATGGCGCTCCTCCATTACGCTTCAAACTCTGGAATTATCGCCATCGGCGCCGCTTTCAAGACCGACGAACCGGTCTGGCAAACGTGGCGCAAGCATTATCTTTGGACCTCGATCACCTATTTCGCCGGCGCATGTGCGGCCGGCGTGATCGCTGGTCTTGTCTACTTCATTGGCGTCTACGCATTCGCGATCACGCTGCCAGTCATCGCCATCATCTTTCTCACTTATCGCACCTATCTCAAGAACGTTGAGACGTCGGCCGCGCAGGCTGCTCAAGCCGAGAAACACGTCAAGGAACTCTCTCATTACATCGCGGAGCAGGAACGCATTCGCGAGCAGTTTTCCCAGATGGAGAAACTCTCAGCACTCGGCGAGCTGGCCTCAGGCGTGGCCCACGATTTCAACAACACACTGGCCGGCATTCTCGGCCGCGCCCAACTCCTGCAACGCACCGACGATCCCGAAAAGCTGAAACGCGGACTGGACATCATCATCAAGACTGCCGAAGACGGCGCGAAGACAGTCAAACGCATCCAGGACTTTGCTCGCCAGCGCCGCGATCACGACTTCGAACTCGTCTCCATCGATCAGATCCTGATGGACGCGAGTGAAATCACGCGCCCGCGCTGGAAGAACTGCGCCGAGGCCTCAAACATCCACATCAGTGTCGATCTGCAAATCGGATCGAACGCAATGGTTATGGGCGACGATTCGGAGTTGCGTGAAGTGCTGGTGAACATGGTCTTCAACGCGATCGATGCGATGCCGGAAGGCGGTACGCTCACGCTTACGACGCGCACCGTTAAAGAATCGGTGATCATCGAAGTGATCGATACCGGCGTGGGAATGTATCCCGAGGTCCGTTCACGAATCTTCGATCCGTTCTTTACGACCAAAGGCAAAGCGGGGCTTGGTCTGGGACTGGCGGTCAGTTTCGGAATCATCCGGCGACACGGCGGCAATATCGAAGTCGAATCGCAATATGGAAACGGCACGCAGTTTCGCATCACGCTTCCACTCGCCAGGATTGCAGACAAGAGCGTCAAGGGAGTCGAAGCGAGCGCAGCCGATTCATCCCCGCCGGCTTGCGTGAATACAGAAGCGCAACTACCGACGCGAGTGCTGGTCGTCGATGACGAAGACTTCGTTCGCGAACTGCTGCGCGAGATTCTTGAAGGCGAACACTGCGAGGTCGAGGTTGCGGAGAGTGGCGGCGAGGCTTTATCGCTCTTCGGTGAGATGGAGTTTGACGGTGTGTTCACGGATGTTGGCATGCCGGGAATGAGCGGTTGGGAATTGGCGCGTGAGATCCGTCAGCTCAATTCACGCCTTCCGATCGCAGTGATCACGGGTTGGGGCGAAGCAGTCGGCTCAAACGAGCAGAAGGCCGCGGGCGTCAACTGGGTGATCGCCAAACCATTCACCGCCGATCGCATCGCGGAGTTGGTCGTCGAAATCAATCGCCTCAATGGCCGGCAAAAGCTACTTAAATTCGTGGCTGTGTAAAATAGGATTACTCGCGCAAAGGCGCAAAGACGCAAAGTTCTGACCTGCGGTAGCCCGGAGGGTCTGAACTTTGCGTCTTCGCGCCTTTGCGCGATTAATCTTAGTTGACCGCCCGCTTAACACTCTGTTCGACTACTTCAAGTCGAAACGGTTTCAGCAAATAATCAAAGGCTCCCTGCTCGATCAGGCTCTCCGCCTGCTCCTCGTCACTCAGCCCTGAGATCATGATCACAGAGGTACCCGGATACTGCCGCAGCACTCGGCTCAACAACTCCATCCCACTCAAACCCGGCATTGAAATATCGGTAAGCACGACGTCGAACGACCCCGCTTCCAGTTTCGCAAGCGCCGCCTCCGCGGTTTCAGCCATCTCACAGGAATACTCCTGCGACAACAACTCGCACAGCGTGTCGCGGATCACATCGTCGTCGTCGACGATCAGGATACGTGCCATGATGGTCCTCCCAGTTTACCCATCAAAGGCGTCTCCTGGGTCAAACGGCATGAGACGTCACCTTTGAAAATCTTTTGTTGAATGTGAGGTAATGACTTGTCGCAATCATAGCACGCCTGATCAATCCGGCTCGCAGAAAGATTACTGTGTTATGCTTTGCGCGATGTCGGCGGACGGCGCTAAAGCAATCGTGCGGTTTGTGGATGAAGATTTGTTTCTCGGTATCACTCCGTCAGGACATGCAATCCCGTTCGACACCGACAGCAAACGCTCGAGCGCGCCCTCTCCCGTCGAGATTCTTCTTGTCGCACTCGGCTCATGCAGCGCAACCGACGTCGTGAGTATTCTGAAAAAGAAACGCCAGCAGGTGACGAGTTATGTAGTTGAGATTTCCGGCGTCCGCCGCGACGAGTATCCGCGCAAATACACCTCGATGAAAATTCATCACATCCTGACCGGAAGATCACTTTCGGAGAAGGCAGTCGCGCATGCAGTCGAGCTTTCCGAAAACAAGTATTGCAGTGTGGCAGCAACGCTGCGTCCGGGAGTAGAAATCCAATCCAGCTTCGAAATCATCGAAGAACCGGCGAACCTAACGGAGTAAAAAACAGAAAGTGTTAAAGAAAGTCGTAGCCCTCTTGATTTGTTTGAGTAGTGCGTCCGCAATCCTCGCGGCTGAACGCTCGATCGGTCCGACGGCAAAGCAGGCCGCCAGTGAAACGGCGCTCGCCGCCGTGCGCCGCAGCGACGCAGCCGATCGCGACGCACAGGGAAGCTTAAAGAAACTAACACCGACCGAGCACATGCGACGTGCGGCGGTTTACTTAGGCAACCGCGCCTTCGCCGAGGCTCGCGATCACTGGCAAACACTGATCGACAACTATCCTCAGGACCCGCGTGTTCCCGAAGCGCTCCTCGGTATCGGCCGTTCGTACTTCCTGGGAAAGATTTACCAGGACGGCTACGTAATTTTTAACCAGTTGGTCCTGGAGTACGGCGCTTCGAAGGAAGGCCGCGAAGCTCTCAACTTCAGCGCCGCTTCCCTGCTTCGAATGGGTCGCTTCGCCGAGTCGGCTGCGCGTTACGCCGAATACGTCGATCGTTTTCCGAATGGCGAACGGATCGATACGGCCCACTTAAACGTCATCGACACGCTGCGAGAAGCAAACAAACCCGCCGAAGCGCTCAACTGGGTCACACGCACCCGGCAAAAGTTTGCCGGCACGGCAGTGGAAACCAACGCAATGTTTGCTGCGCTGCGTCTCTACGTTGCCGAAGGCAAATGGTCGGATGCTGTGCTCATGGCCGATCAAATACTGAAGCGACCATTTCCCAAACCGGTGTTGACGTCGCCATCCGAAGTGGCCTATCTCAAGGCGTTCAGCCTCGAACACGCCGGGAAGAAGGACGAAGCGTTCGGCGCTTATCTTGCGGTTCCGGACAGTATCGAGTCGTACTACGGCTGGCTTGCCAGCCAGCGACTCACGAAGATCGCCGGGCCCTCGCGAGCAGAGATCGTCGCACAAAGGGAAGCCCGCGTGAACAATGCTATCGCGTCGGTGTCGGATTCTTATCCGGCGCCGTACCGACAGGCGATACTTTCGGCCGCGAAGGCTCGCAAACTCGATCCGCGTTTCATCCTCGCGTTGATCAAACAGGAGAGCGTGTTCAAGCCTTTGGCGAAATCGCCGGCGGGAGCGCGCGGGTTGTTGCAGTTGACGATGGATGCAGCGCTAAAGTATGCGCCGGCGGCGGGGTTCAATTCCGTGCGTGAGAATCAACTCTATCAACCGGAGACGTCGATCCGCGTCGGTGCGGAGTATCTCGAGCATCTGACCAAGCTGTTTCCGGAAATGATGGAACCGGTGGCGGCTTCGTACAACGGCGGCGAAGACAACGTCGCGCGCTGGTTGCAGCGTTCGAAGCGGCAGGAGCCGGGCGTGTTCACGGCGGAGGTTGGGTTTGATGAGACGAAGGGCTACGTGCAGAAAGTGATGGCAAACTATCGTGTCTATCGCGCGCTTTACACTCCAGATCTCGTAAGACGATAGGGTTTTTAACCACAAAGACACGAAGACACAAAGTCATTTAAGAAAACTTTGTGTCTTCGTGTCTTTGTGGTTAAAACTGCTCTCGCCTAAGGTTCCGGGCTGAAACCGCGTGAATCCTCACGCCGGTTCAACGGGTACCGCTCTCTCGGCACGACTCCCAACTTCAACAACGCCGAGTAGTACTCATACCGGATCGTCACCTCGCTCGCCGCCTTCGACTCGAGCTCCATGTACACCCAACGCACATCGTGATGCACCGACCTCCCAATCCCCGTCGCCGCATACTCATCATCAGGCGTCGGCATCGCTGCACGATTGTCACTCGACTTCGCGCTCGGCGCTTCCTGACTCTCCCTCTTCATCGATGAATCCTTATCCCTGGTGATCGGATAAGGCGTGACACGTCGTCGTTCTTTGAAGAACACCGCCGAGATCACTCCGAGGTTCGCCGTCTGACCGAGCTTTGCCCCGTATGAATCTCGTTCGTTTGTAAAGTAAAAGCGCCGTGCTCTTTCGGAACTCATTTGCCAGCCGCTGATTGTTATCGTCTGATACGGCTCGATGACCCATTTGCTTGCATTCGATGCGGATGTATGGCGAGCGTCGATGGTGTTGAGCCCGTCAACCGAGAGCGCCACAGCCACGCGATCCGGAGAGGAGTTTCGCACCCGCAACTCATATTCAGCGCCTTGCAGAGCTTCAATGTAGGTTCTGCCCCGTGAGTAGTATTCAGTCAGCGGCCGCCCGTTGACGATTACGTCCAGTTCGAACTCGGGATACGGCCGTCTGATGGAAGTCATTTGGTCGGCCTTTGAACCCTGCCACGCCGCGATGGCCGTGCCGCCTGCGACTGCCAGCAGGAACGCCGCCACACCCAGTATTAAACCTGTTCGTTTCATGATTAACCCCTCCAAAGCCAAGAACGCCGTCGCAGGTACTTCTTGCATCCATGGCCCTCATTTTGCTGTCTAAGTGCTTGTTTGAAGGAGGCCGGAAGGCGATAACACGCCGAAAATGAAGTTAATGGGCCTTTTTCGGTTGAGTAAAACTGGCGGGAAGGCTACAATTGCGCGCCACTCCGGGAAGAAATACCGACAATTGTGGTCTTCAATCACTAACTGAGGCTTGAGAGAAGCTAATGGAGTATGCCCTAACTGCAACCAAAACCGAGGCGCGCGCAGGGTCTTATTACGACCGGATTGCGCGTTTCTACGACCTTACGTTTAAGGTCAATGGTTATGGTCGTTCCCTTGATCAGTACTTTGCCACTCATCCGCTGCCGGTAACGCGGGGGGCGCGTATTTTGGACGCGGGCTGTGGCACCGGACTCTTAACTCTTGCCTTACTACGTGCGATTCGGTTCCCAGTCTCGATTACGGCGCTCGACCTGTCGCAGACGTCGGTCGCCGCCACCAGGAAGTCGCTTTACTACAGCGATGGCCGGAAACGTGACGTGACCTTCACCCAGGGCAACTTACTTTGCCTTCCGTTCGCCGATGAATCGCTCAACGTCGTCGTGACCGCCGGTGCACTCGAATATGTGCCACTCGCTGACGGGTTAGCGGAACTCGCACGCGTCATCGTACCCGGAGGTTATTTACTGCACCTGCCCATACATCCGGGCGTCGCAGGTGTTTTTCTCGAAATATTGTTTCGATTCAAGAGCCACCCTCCTAAAAAGGTCATTGACCAAACTGAGCAGCATTTCCGCATCCTGCATCGGTATCGGTTCAAGCCGCAGGAAGCGATCGGATGGAGTAAGACGGCGATCCTCGCGCAGAAGGTTTGACCTGTTACTTCACTGGCACGAAGCGCATGATCCGGTCATCATCGCTCGCCGGCTTGCCTCGTCCATCGCGGTTTGAGGTGGAAAAGTACAGATAGCCATCCGGTCCTTCTGCGACGTCGCGAATGCGGCCGTAGTCTTTCGCCAGATCTTCCTGACTAACCACACGTCGCCCATCAAGCACCACTCGAATCAATCTTTGGCCACGCAAACACCCGAAGAAAAAGTTTCCCTTAAACTGCGGAAACGCTGAGCCACGATAGAACGCCCCACTCGCCGGCGCGCACGCAGGTGTGTACTCGAGCAGCGGCGCCTCGAGACCCGCTCGGGTCTCTTTGTGATGAATGGTGGGCCAACCGTAGTTCTTTCCCTTCTCCACGATGTTGACTTCGTCACCGCCCTCCGGCCCATCGAATCCGCTTGGCCCATGCTCCGTCTGAAACATCAGGTTTGTTCCGGGCTGCCAGTCCATACCCTGCGCATTGCGATGACCGAGGGACCAGATCTCAGGCCTTGCATTCTGCTGTCCAACAAAAGGGTTGTCTTGCGGCACGGTGCCGTCGTCGTTCAGACGTAGCGTCTTTCCGGCCAGCGAGTCGAACTGCTGGGCCAGTTGGCGCCTGGTGGCGTCACCCGTAGTCACGTACAACTTTCCATCGGGTCCAAAACGAATACGGCAACCGGCGTGATACTGCGCCGCCGGCAGATCTTCGATTATGACCATGCGATCGACGAGTCCTTCCGGCGTCTCACGAAAACGGACCACGCGAACCAGCACGCCGCCTTTCGTATACGCATAAGAGAGATATAGAAAACGATTAGTGCTGAACTGCGGATGCAGCGCCACGCTCATCAGGCCACTCTCGCCTGACTGCTCCACGTCCGGCACAACGTAGAGCGGTTGCGGCTTCAGCGTGCCATTCTCAATCACTCGCACGCGCCCGGGACGTTCGGTAAAGATCATCCGCCCGTCAGGCGCCCAAACTATGGACCACGGCACCTCGAGTCCGCCCGCGACTTTCTCGATTTTGAATTGCGTGTTTGATTGAGTTGACGTTTGCACTTCGCCTGCTCCGCGTCCCGGAGGTGGTTGCTCGCAGGCAACGCACAACGCTAGTGCTAGCGCAAATAGAAAGCTTGTCTTCATATTGCACTCAGAAATTTTCGGTTTACTGAGGGGGCTACTTAATGCTGAATGTATTCGTGAAGCAGTTTGAGCTCGTCGCCTTGCTCGCCTACTTCAACGCGGAGTAGATCACGCATCGATAGCATTCCTACCCAGCGTTCGCCATCGACAACGGGGAGATGTCGACTGCCGATCAATTCCATTCGTTCGAGGGCCTGGTGGGGAGTTTCGTCACACTGGATCACTGCGCGCAACTCGCTCGTTACGTCACCTACTCTGACCGTGAGCGGGTCGCGCTGGGGGACGACAATACGATTGAGAACGTCGCGTTCCGAAAACACGCCAACCAGTCTTCCGCCGTCGTCAATCACGCAGACGGCGCCGATATTTCTCGAAGCCATAAACTCCGCCGCTTCCTGCACAGTGGCCGAAGCCCTGGTCGAGTAAGGCTCACGGTTGCGAATCACGTCTCGGATCAGCATCGCTCTTGCCTCCTGCTTCCTGGTTGTGGGGTAGGCGCATTATAGCAGCAGATTATTAACCACGAAGACACAAAGACACTAAGGTTGAAAATTATTTAAAACTTCGTGTCTTGGTGTCTTTGTGGTTAAAACTTTTTCACCCAAACAAGGACGCCTGGGCCGTGGGACGGCGAAAGGTAGTGCCCGCAGATGTTTGGTGCCTGCGCTTTTTGTTGAAGCCGAGACGCTCACAGTGGATCTTGAAGAGACGTTCGGTGGCGGCCCAGTACTGTCCCTTGCCGCGCATGCGTTCGCCAAAGACGCTGGAATTCAGTTTTCCGTCGCGTGCTTCGCGGATTCTGTTCAGCACTCGATCGGCCTTGGTCGGCAGCTTCGCGCGCAAGCGTTCTTCAAAATACGGCGCGACGTTGCCGGGCAAGCGCAGCATATTGATGAACGCATACTCAGCGCCAGCTTCTTTCGCGCGTTTCAAAAGGACTGGAATGTCACTCGATAAACCGGGAATGACTGGCGCGATACCGATACCCACTTGAATGCCGGCAGCGGCGAGTGCTTCCATCGCATGAAACCTCGCTTCAGGCAACGGCGCGTAAGGCTCGACGGCTCGCGCCACTTCGACGTCTGTAAAAGGAATCGTAAAGAAGACTCCTAACTTTGCGTGACGCGAGAGTTCCTGAAGCACGTCGATGTCGCGGCGTATCATCGCCGATTTGGTGATTACACCAACTGGTTGGCGAAACTCTGCGCAGATCTCCAAACAACGGCGCGTGAGTTTGTAGTTGGCTTCGAGTGGGATGTAGGGGTCTGAGGTGAAAGAGAAAACGATCTCCGCGCCTTTCCACGAAGGTTTCATCAACTCTTTTCGCAGAAGCTCCGGCGCCTTCACCTTGGCGATGATCTTGCGATCGAAGTCCGTGCCCGCACCATAGCCGAGGTATTCGTGAGTCGGGCGGCTGAAGCAGTAGGTGCAGCCGTGGATGCAACCGCGATAACAGTTGACGGTGTAATCGAAACCGACGTCGGGACTGTCGTTGTGAGTAATGATCTGGCGCGTCTCTGTTTCTTCGAAGACTTCGAGCGTGGCTTCCGGTGGCTCACCGATCCATTCGACCGAGTGAGTCAGCCAGGGGTTTGGAGGGTTCGTGATGTACTGCATTGTTTTCACCACAAAGACACCAGGACACAAAGCTTAGAAATCAACTTAGTGTCTTTGTGTCTTTGTGGTTAAACTCCTTTCCCCGACTCTCAACTATCCGAAACAGTCACGGCCACTGATTCAATCGCGCCAAAGAAAAGAAACACTCGTTGACCGGGCTCTGCGCCCGTCTCGATGACGCAGATGTAGTCGTTTGTGACCTCGGAAACACGGCCTGAGTAAATCCCACCAGATACCGTCTTCACATCCACCATTTCCCCTTTGAAGCGGCGGAAAAGATTCTCCATGTGTTGTCCAGCCATCGTCACCCCGTTTCTTTTAACGCCCGGAGGCGTTCGTCTGCTGAACCCAGGTCACAAAAAAGTAGCGATACTTGTCGGGATCTTCGAGCGTCACAAACCGGCCGCCCCAACCCTCATCGACCGGAGGACGCACGTCAGCACCCTGTTCCGCAAGCCGCTCATAAAACCGATCGACATCTTCGACGCCAACGAAGAAGTGGACTCCCCGTCCTCTTCGCAACATCGTCTCCAGGTGTTGCGCGAGAGTGATCCTCAAGTCGGCGCTGCGGAGCTTTGCCATCGGCGGCTCCGAGTCGTAGTTGATCGACTCGAGCTCCATTCCGAGCACTCCCTGATAAAAAGCCACCGACTCTTCCAGACTGTTGACCTCTAAAAACAGCAGGTCTAAACCAGTGATCATCCGCTTCCTCACAACGTCATCACGACGTAAAGCCCGTATCCGGCGCTCATGGTCGCCAGCCAGAAAGCGACTTCCTGAATGCGCGTGTGGCCCTTCAGTGGATTCGTCTTCGGCAGCGACGCATTCACCGCGACCATAGCGCTATGCGCCAGCATGATCCCAAAGCCCAACACAAACAGCGCCACAATCGCCAGCGGCCAGAGAAACACGATCCACTGAAACCGAACCAGGAGCAGCAGAAACACTCCGGCGATCACACAAAGCAGCGCACTCAAACAGTGACCCATCACTCCGACGTCCTGCGCGGTCGGAGTGGCTACTCGAACAAAGCCTCCGGGAGCGGCCGGTCTCCGTCTTCCGGCATCATACGAACTGCGCAGAGACTTATCTTTGAGAACGCCATAAGCCTCGTTCAACGACTTCATCCGTTCTTCGCTGCCGCCGCGGTCCGGATGATGCTTTGCGGCCTCTCGTTTGTACTGCCGATCGATCTCGATCTGAGACGCATCCTTGTCGACGCCTAAAACGCCGTAGTAGTCTTTGTTCGAATCGAACTGGCTCATCGCGAATTGCCTGATTCTAGAGGCGTGATTTTCGTTTGGCAATTAAGTAGCCACAAAGAGGCACAAAAATCAGTTAGGAGGGAGAACCTCGTTTGCTGAAGGTTGAGAACCTTTCAAAGGAGTATGCGACACCCGCAGGGCCACTGAGCATCGTTTCTGATGTCTCGCTTACGCTGGCGCCGGGATCGGCGGTGTCGATCATGGGGCCATCGGGCAGTGGCAAAAGTACACTGCTTTACATGATCGGAGCGCTCGAACCGCCGTCGAGTGGGACCGTTACACTCAAAGGACAGAACCCGTTTCTGCTGAGCGCGAAAGAACTGGCTGCCTTCCGCAATCAACAGATCGGTTTTGTGTTTCAGGACCACTGTCTGCTGCCACAGTGTTCGGTCATCGAGAATGTGCTGACTCCGACGATGGTTTCATCAAGCAACGGCGCGACTGCGCGTGCGACCGACTTGCTCAAACAAGTGGGGCTCTCCGAACGCTTCGATCATCGTCCGGCACAGCTTTCCGGCGGTGAAAAACAGCGCGTCGCTCTGGCCCGCGCGCTGATCATGAAGCCGCAGTTGCTTTTGTGCGATGAGCCGACCGGAAATCTCGATCAAAAGTCTGCCGACGTGGTGGCGGATATGTTGCTCAGCATTCATCGCGAAGCCGAAACGATTCTGATCGTTGTGACTCACAGCAACGAACTCGCGGCTCGCTTTCCGCAACGCTTCGAACTCAGGAACCAGCATCTCGAACCGCGCTGAATGCAAACCACTCGCCTTCTAAAACGCAGTCTCGCTTATTACTGGCAAACCAATCTGGTCGTTGTGCTTGGAGTTGCGATTGCCGTGTCGGTGCTTGCCGGCGCGTTACTGATCGGCGAGTCGGTGCGCAGCAGTCTTCGCGATCTATCTTCGCAGCGGCTCGGTAAAACCGATGATCTGATCTCGTCGACTGGATTCTTCCGCGAACAACTCGCAACCGATCTGGAACAACCGAACGGCATCGGTGTGACGGTTCCACTCATCGCGCTCAAGGGAGTGGTGGTTCACGAACCGAGCAAACGCCGTGCGGGCGACGTCAACGTGTATGGCGTTGACGACAGGTTCTGGAAGTTTCACGGGATCAGCGGCGTCACCGCGCCGCAGAGTCGTCAAGTGTCGTTGAGTGAGAGTCTGGCGACTGAACTCAACAGCGCACCGGGCGATTCCATTCTGCTGCGGCTGGAGAAACCTTCAGACATTCCGGTTGAGTCGTTGCACGGACGTAAGGAAGATCCGGGACGGACGATCAGACTCAACGCTGGTAACGCACTCGGCGGTGACTCGTTGGGAGAGTTTTCACTACAACCGCAGCATGGAGCGGTGCGGGCGGCGTTTGTATCGCTGAGTTTTTTGGCACGAGAGTTGGAGCAAGTCGGGCGCGTCAACACGATTCTCGTCTCCAGGTTGCCGGGCACATCTTCAGCAGATCAAGAAAAGTCGATTGCATCGCTGCTTAAGTCAAAAAGCGATCTAAGCGATCTCGGGCTCAAGCTACGGCCGCTCGGCGGGCGAGGCATGTTGCTGGAAACCGAGAGCAAGATCGTTAACGACCATATTGCGAGTGCCGCTCGTGACACTGCCGGCGCCCTTTCGCTGCGAACAGTGCCGGTGCTTTCGTATCTCGCAAACGGCATCGGCTCCGGTGATCGTTCAATTCCCTACTCGCTCGTAACTGCGCTGGACGACGAAACACTTGCAAGGCTGGCGAACCAAACCGCGCAGCCTTCGCAGCACCCGCCAATCATTCTCAACGAGTGGGCCGCGCAAGATCTCAACGTGAAGCCCGGAGATACCATCTCGCTCGAATTCTTTCTCTGGCAGGAAAACGGAAGACTCGAAACCAGGAAGGCTGACTTTCAGTTATCGGCGGTCGTACCGATCGCTGGTCTCGCGGCGGATCGCGATTTCGTGCCGGAGTATCCCGGCATCACCGAATCGGAAGACATGTCTGCGTGGGATCCGCCGTTTCCGATCGAGTTGAACCGTGTGCGTGAAAAGGATGAAGACTACTGGCATCAGTATCGCACCACGCCAAAGGCATTCATTCCGCTGTCGGCAGCGCAGAATCTCTGGCAGACACGCTTCGGTAAACTGACTTCGATCCGGATCGAATCGCCGCAGAATCAACTCACCGACGACGTCGTAACTAAATATGGTGAGGAATTAAGGAAGCGTTTGGATCCGGCGCTGTTGGGTTTTCAGGTCGTGCCTGTGCGTGAGCAAGGCTTGGCAGCTTCGCGCGGAGCGACGGATTTCGGTGAGTACTTTTTGTACTTCAGTTTCTTTCTCGTCGTCTCAGCGCTCATGCTCACGACGCTCTTCTTCAAACTCGGAATCGAGCAACGCGCGCGTGAGGTGGGGACGTTGCAGGCGATCGGGTTCTCGGATTCGGCGATTCGGAGACTGTTTCTGGCCGAAGGGATGTTGCTCGCGGTTGTCGGGAGTCTGCTTGGGTTGGTGGGCGCGGTTGGGTATGCGGCGTTGTTGATGCATGGGCTGCGGACGTGGTGGGTTGATGCGGTGGGAACGACGGCGTTGCGGTTGCATGTTTCGTGGGTGTGGATGGTGGTGGGGGCGCTCGGTGGGATTGTGGCTGCGGTTGTTTGTATTTACTTCACGTTGCGGAGGCTAGGGAGATCATCGACGCGCAGCCTCTTGGCGGGTACGGTCCAAACAGAAGATCTTCCCCGCAAAGGCGCAAAGGCGCCAAGTAAGACCTCCGGCAGCCAGAGGTCTGACCTTGGCGCCTTTGCGCCTTTGCGGGGAAAAATTCCTTTGATCCTCACGCTTCTGGGAATCACATTCGTCGTCGTAGGCGCGTTACAACTCATCCCCCGCACCGCCGCCTTCTTCGGTGGCGGCGTCATCCTCCTGATCGCCGGCGTCTCCTTCATCTCCGCCTGGCTCAAGTCTCCCAGCCGCAAACCAATCGCCGGCGCAGGCTGGTGGTCCATTGCGCGTCTCGGGTTTCGCAACGCCACTTATCGCCCGGGCCGCACCGTCCTTTGCATCGCGTTAATCGCCGCCGCCGCCTTCATCATCGTCGCCGTCGATTCGTTCCGCCGCTCCGGCGCCACCGCTACCGATCGCAAGTCCGGCACCGGCGGCTTTCCCCTGCTCGCCGAATCCCTGCTCCCAGTGGTCCACGACGCAAACACACTCGAAGGCCGCGAGTCGCTGAATCTAAACAACACCAACGACGACGCAGTGTTGAAAGATACGCACTTGATCAACTTTCGCGTGCGCCCGGGCGACGACACGAGCTGTCTCAATCTCTACCAACCTCGTAATCCAAAGATCGTCGCTCCACCCGAAGCATTCATCCGCGATAATCGTTTCACTTTCCAAAAGTCTCTCGCGACGACGAACGAAGAGAAAGAAAATCCGTGGCTGCTTTTGAATCGCCAGTTTGAGAACAACGTGATCCCGGTGATCGGCGACGCAAACTCTCTGACCTACGTACTGCACCTCGGAGTCGGCGATGAGTTTGTTATCGATCACACTGGTGGCCCACTCCGGCTCCTGATCGTCGGCGCTCTGTCAGACAGCATCTTTCAGAGCGAGTTGTTGATGTCGGAACAAAACTTCCTGCGCCTCTTTCCGGAACAGGAAGGTTACCGAATGTTCCTGATCGAACCGGCAAACAGCGCCGCACCATCCGCGGTCGCGACCGTGCTCGAAGATCGTTTATCTGACTTCGGTTTTGACGTCGTCTCTACCGATGAACGCCTTGCAGACTTTCATCGCGTTGAAAACACTTACTTATCCACGTTCCAGATGCTAGGCGGATTGGGTCTCGCGCTCGGAACACTCGGAATGGCCGCCGTCCTGCTGCGCAACGTCTTCGAGCGGCGGCGAGAACTGGCCCTGCTGCGCGCGGTGGGGTATAACTCTTCCCATTTCGCGGCAATGGTGATCACGGAAAACGTGCTCATGCTTTGTTGCGGTTTGATAGTGGGATTTATCTGCGCTCTGCTCGCGATCGCACCCGTGCTCTTCGAGCGCGGGGGACGGCTTCCAAATATTTCGCTCGGTTTGTTACTGCTGGCGGTTTTGCTTTCGGGCGCAACCGCGTCGCTCGTGGCCACCCTGGCTGCGTTGCGCTCGCCATTACTGCCGGCGCTTAGAGCTGAGTGAGGCTGCAAAACGGCACAAAAGGAACAAGAAAAGAAGGAGCATAGATGAACAACTGGAAAGCTAAACTGCTCACTCCCCTTCTCGTAACGTCATTCTGTTTCGCGCAAGCGCAAGCACAGTCGGAGTGGTCGCAATGGGGTGGCCCACGCCGCGACTTCACTACAAATTCCAAAGGCCTTGCGGCGATGTGGCCTGCAACTGGACCACGTCAACTCTGGTCGCGTCCGCTCGGTGCAGGTCACTCGGCAGTCCTCGTCGGAGGCAACACGCTATACACGATGTATAGCACCGGCGAAGAGGAAGCCGTGATCGCACTTGCCGCCGACAGCGGAAAAACCGTCTGGGAACACAAGTACGCTTCGCCACACTCCGGACTCGATTACGAGTACGGTGCCGGACCACACGCCACGCCGCTCCTGGTCGGGGATCTGCTTTTCACGGTCGGCTCGCGCGGCGTCGTTCACGCGCTCAACACGAAATCAGGTAAGGTCGTTTGGTCTCACGATCTCTGGAAAGAATACAGCGGGACCAAGATGGGCCGCGGTTATTCCTGTAGTCCGATTGCTTACAAGAACACTGTGATCGTATTTCTCGGCGGCGAGGGACAGTCGCTGATCGCTTTCAACCAGAAAGACGGCAGCGTAGCGTGGAAGAACCAGTCGCTCGACCTGTCGCCCGCCTCGCCGATCATCATCAACGTCGACGGACAAGACCAACTCGTTGCGTTTCTCGGCAAAGTCGTCGCCGGGATCGATCCAAACAACGGCAACCTCCTCTGGAGTCACGGCCACGTGACCGAGTGGGGACTGAACATCAGCAATCCGGTTTGGGGTCCTGACAATCTGCTCTTCATTTCGTCTGCGTACAGTGGCGGCAGCCGCGTGTTGAAGTTGACGCAGAAAGACGGAAAGACGACGGCGGAGGAAGTCTGGGCTCACAAGCGCATGCGCCTGCATCACGGAACGGCGATCCGCATCGGTGATTACGTCTATGGATCGAGCGGTGACTTTGGACCAGCATTCTTTTCGGCGGTGAACGTAAAGACCGGGCACATCGCCTATCAGGATCGTACGTTTCCGAAAGTTAACTTCGTACTGGCCGATGGGAAGTTGATTATTTTGGACGAAGACGGCAATCTGGCACTGGCAACCGCCACACCAACAGAACTAAAAGTGATTTCCAGGGTGAGTGTGCTGAAAAACCTCGCCTGGACCGCGCCGACGCTCGTGGGGACAAAACTCTACCTGCGCGACCGGAAGACCATCGCGGCGTTCGATTTAAGTTGAAACAATCCATCCACAGATTACACAGATTCTTTTAATCAAATCTGTGTAATCTGTGGATAACTAACTGGAGGATCAGCAAAATGCGGAAACTCGGAGTCCTGGCTGTTTTCTTGTTCTCACTTACTGTCGTGCATGCGGAAAACTGGCCGCAGTGGCGCGGGCCTGCGCTAAACGGCGTAAGTAACGAAAAGAACCTTCCCGTTAAGTGGACCACCGAAGAGAATGTTGCCTGGAAAGTGGCGATGCCGGGATTGAGTGGCTCGACGCCAATCATCTGGCGCGACCGCATTTTTCTGAACCTCGCCGAAGGTGACAACCTCGCCCTCTGGTGCCTTGATAAAACAAAAGGCGAAGTGCTCTGGAAAAAACCACTCGGCGCCGGCAACGTGAAGATGCGCAAGCACAACATGTCGTCGCCTTCGCCGGTGACTGACGGCCGAAACGTTTACGTGATGACCGGCACGGGCATACTCGCCGCTTTCGATTTTAGCGGCAAAGAGATCTGGACCAGAGACATTCAGAAGGAGTACGGTACGTTCGGCCTCAACTGGGGTTACGCTTCATCACCGCTGCTGTTTGAAGACTCGCTTTACGTCCAGGTGCTTCATGGCATGAAGACTGACGAGCCCTCATACGTCATGCGCATCGAAAAGAAGAGCGGCAAGACGTTGTGGAAAGTGGACCGTCCAACGAGCGCCATTAGGGAGTCGCCCGATTCCTACACCACACCAGCCTTGCTCCGTTATGGAAAGACCACTGAAATCGTGATCACCGGCGGCGACTGCGTCACCGGTCACGATCCAGCCACCGGCAAGGAACTCTGGCGCGCAAACGGGCTCAACCCGACGAACGAGCCTTTCTATCGCATCGTCGCTTCGCCGATCGTTGTAAACGAGATCATCTACGCGCCAACCCGCGTAAAGCCGTTGCTGGCCTTTAAGGCCGGCGGACGCGGCGACATCACGACTTCGCATCTGTTGTGGTCCACCGCTAACGGCCCCGACGTGCCGACACCAGTTACTGACGGTAAGTATTTCTACATCGTCAGAGATAACGGCACCATGTGGTGTCTCGATGCGAAGACCGGCGCCGAGATTTATGGGCAACAACGTGTCAAGACGGGAACCTACAGTGGCTCCCCGGTCCTTGCTGATGGAAAAATCTATGTGACGAATGAAGAAGGCGTGACGACCGTGGTCGCGGCTGGTCCAAAGTTTGAAGTGCTGGCTGAGAATGCGTTGCATGACTACACGCTCAGTTCCCCGGCGATTTCAGATGGACGGATCTACATTAAGACTTCAGGACACCTATATGCTATCGGCAAAAAATAGAACCATCCGCAGATTTCGCGGGTTGCAACTCTCAGTGATCGTCTGTGTAATCTGCGTAATCTCTGGATCAAGTCTTTACGCACAGGAGTCGCAACTCGGTAAGGTTGAGTTTCCAACTTCCGGCTCCGAAAAGGCGCAGGCACATTTCATCCGCGGTCTCGCGGCGTTGCACTCGTTCTGGTATGAGGAAGCGCTCGAGGAGTTTCGCGAGTCAACGAAAGTCGAACCTGACTTCGCAATGGGCTACTGGGGTGAAGCAATGGCCCACAATCACCCGCTCTGGTCCGAACAGGACATCACCGCTGCCCGCGAAGTGCTCGCCAGGATCAAAGAGACTCCAAAACTCACCGAACGCGAGCGGGCCTATCTCGCGGCCGTCAGACTTCTTTACGGCGAAGGCGACAAGAAGGCTCGCGATGGTGCTTACTCAGTCGCGATGGAAAAGATCTACCGCGCCTATCCGGAAGATCTCGATGCTGCCTGTTTCTATTCGCTCTCGCTTTTAGGTCTCGGTGGCGAGAAGGGTTATCGCTTGCAGGCGAAGGCCGGAGCGATCGCTTTGGAGGTATACGAGAAGAATCCGAATCATCCGGGCGCCGCGCATTACATCATTCACGCCTTTGACGATCCCGATCACGCGATCCTGGCGCTGCCCGCGGCGCGTCGCTACGCGAGTATTGCTCCGGAAGCGCATCATGCGCGGCACATGCCGTCGCACATCTTTCTGCAACTCGGAATGTGGCCCGAAGCGGCGACGTCAAACGAGTCGGCCTGGGAATCGTCGGACGCCTGGATGAAGCGCAAGAAGCTTTCGCTGAGCGTGCGTGATTATCACAGTCTTCACTGGTTGCTTTACTGCTACCTGCAACAGGGCCGTTATAACCAGGCCGAGCAGTTGCTGAGCCTGATGAAGAAGGTAATGTCGGAATCGACTTACGACAACAAGTTGCGGCCGCAGTACTACGAAAACAATTACGCGAACATGGCCGCGGCGTTTATTGTCGAAACTGAACGATGGAATCTGGCGAGCCAACTTTTCCCCGAGAGTAAAACCGCACCCGCTACTGCTGAACAGACAACGATGGGCGGTGGCCATGGCGGTCACACTCCGGCAGCCACTTCGAGCACACCGGCAGGAGCAACGTTGCGGACGTCGCAAGCGAGTGTGACGTTGCCGATCTTTATACGTGGACTGGCCGCGGCCGCGCACGGATCAGCAAGCATTACTGACGTGAATGAGAATGAGGTCCGAACCTATACGCGGCTGATTGCGGAGTTGGAAATTGCGGCGCTAAACGCCTCGATGAAGAAGGACCACGCAAAGGCGATCGAGTTGATCAAGAAGGCGACAGCGACCGAAGAGCAGATGACTCCGCCCTACGGTCCACCGAACTTAATCAAACCGAGTCATGAATTGTACGGGGAGATTCTGTTGCGAGCGGGCAAGCCTGCTGAAGCGGCGGAACAGTTCAAGATCTCTTTGCTACGTCAACCGAATCGCGCCCGTTCCCTGCTTGGCGCCGCTCGCGCTGCCGTGCAAAACGGAAATCAGGCCGGCGCCCTCACTGCCTACGCAACGCTCATCGAGCAATGGAAGCAGGCGGACGACGGCCTCTCGGAACTGCGCGAAGCACGCGACTATTTGAAACAAGCTAAACGCTAAAAACCTCTAAACCACAAAGACACGAAGTTGAAAAATCAAACTTCGTGTCTTTGTGCCTTTGTGGTGAAAACTACTTCTTTTCTCTAACGTCGTACGCGTAAATCGTGTCCTGGTCGCGCAAGTACAATCTGCCGCCAGCGACAACAGGATGCGTCCACGTCGGCAACGAGTCCTGTTGGATCTTGAACCGTCCCTTTTCTTTGTAACCAGTCGGCGTCGCCTCAGCCAAACCCACGACGCCGTTCTCGCTGAAGAGATAGAGATGGCCGTCGGCGAAAACCAACGACCCTTTGCCAACACTGCGATCTTTCCACGCGATCTCACCGGTATCAAACTTCATCGCCGTAAGGATCGCGCTCGAGAAACCGTAGAGGTAATCGCCAATCAACACTGAGCTGCTGTGGTGATTGCGCATCTCTTTGGTGAACCA
>JBIOVO010000205.1:0-21952 GCA_044867735.1 Pyrinomonadaceae bacterium
AGCTATCGGGTCGTCACATTTGGAGATACACCATCCGTGGTCTGTAACAACCGTGAACCTACAATCCAACCAGTAGAGAGTTTCTCTGAGCTTCAAGCTCAGATGCAATAGGAGCCAACCAAGCACTGGCCCCTGTTCCTCACGCCAACAGATATATACTGATGCCCGATCAGCACCAGTCCGGAATCCTCAATGGGTTATCAAAACTAAATCAAAGAAGATTAGAGATCCGGAGATTAGAGACCCGGTGATTAGAGATCCGCAAGTTTTTTTATTGACTTGCTTCCACGGAGCGTGGTATTAGTTCGCGCCACGAATTAAATAGCAAAACGGACAATACGGGGACGGTCGGCAAAGCGGTGCTTTAAGCTATGCGAAGAATCGATCTGTCTAACTTTCAGGTTGCTACGAGCGAAACTGCGCGCGATATCAATCGACGCATCGTTCTCAATCTGATCCGCACACACCAGCCGATCTCGCGAGCCGATCTGGCGCGCCACTCAGGCTTACAGCGCAGCACCGTATCCGTAATCGCCGAGCAGCTAATCAAGGAAAGATGGATTACTGAAGGCGCCAACGGTCACACGCCGAGAGGCCGCCGCCCGACATTCCTGCACCTGAACAAGGAGCGCGTCGGAATCATCGGCATTAACGTGCGGCCCGTTACCACTACGCTTGCACTCGCCGATCTCGACGCTAATTTTCTCGCGCAGGATTCATTGCCCACTCCACAAGATCCAAAACAGTTTCTCGCGGAACTGGTGCCAAGGGTGCGTAAGCTGATGGAAGCGCGTCCTGAATTGACCTACGAAGGCATCGGTGTAAGCCTCCCCGGTCGTGTTGACTTGGCTACCAAGCAGATCGTCTTCGCGCCAAACCTCGGCTGGCGAGACTTTGACCTGAAAACACCACTGGAAAAAGCCACCCGGCTGCCAGTAGAGCTCGAAAACGCCGCAAATTCCTGCGCTCTTTCCGAAATTTGCTTCGGCCGTCGAGCTGAAGGATTGAGCAATCTGGTAATCGTCACGGTATCAGAAGGTATCGGCTGCGGCCTGATACTCAATCATCAACTGGTTCACGGCTCGACCGGCACCGCCGGTGAGTTCGGCCATGCGGCGCTGATTCAAGACGGGCTCGAGTGCAGTTGCGGCAACCGGGGTTGTTGGGAGATGTATGCGTCAAACTCGGCCGCCGTTCGTTATTACTCGCAGGCCGGCGCGCCGAGTCGCGGGCGCGCGTCTGCCACTGACGAAAAAACGATAAGTTTCGATCATCTGCTGCGGCTGGCGGAACAAGGCGACGGCAAAGCAGTCGAAGCCTTGGAGCAGATGGCAAAGTATCTGGGATTGGGAATCGCTCCCCTGGTCGCTGGCCTGGCGCCGGACATGATCGTCATCGTCGGCGAGGTAACTCGTGCCTGGCAAAGGGTTGGACCCATCATTAAGGAGACCCTCCGCCAGCACTCGTTCACGCGTGCGGAGACACAGATCGTACCGAGCGATCCAATTACTCAGCCGCGCTTACGAGGAACGATTGCACTCGTTTTACTCAAACACTTCGGCGCTCCGGCTATCGCTTGAGCGCCTTTCTTATGTCTATTTTGTTGTGGTCGCGAACTAAACGGCAGAGTTCCGGTTTACGGAGCCCATGCAAACTCCAAAAGCTGAAGAGGAGAGAGTTATGTTTACCTTCACCACCTGTCCCAAGCGAACCAAAGGTAACGCACACGTAGCCGAGCAAATAGGCGCCAAAGTAGCGCGACGACGATTAAGGTTGTCCGCTCGCTACCTCGCACTGCCGGTCTTACTGTTTCTCCTTGTGCCGACTGTCATGGCACAGGTCCTTTATGGCTCTCTCGTCGGAAACGTGACGGATCCGAACGGAGCAGCCGTCGGCGGCGCGAAGGTCGAAGTTACCAGCGTGACCACGGGAGTTGTATCAACGGTCATGACGGATGATCGTGGTGCTTACTCGCTAAACGATCTTCAAGTGGGCGTCTACAAAGTCGCGATCTCGCGAAACTCCTTCAAGACAACTGTCAAGGAAGGGGTCCGAATCGATGCCAACAAGACCTATCGTTTCGACGCACAACTCGAAATCGGAGGCTTAGAGGAAACGGTTCTCGTCACGGCTGGCGGGGAAACGACGCTTCAGACAGATCGTGCTGATGTGAACCTCACGCAAACAGCGCGGCAGATCAACAACCTGCCGCTGTTCGGCAGCGTCGGTCGCAACTACCAAAGTTTGATACAACTGATCCCGGGCACCACGAGGGGAACGGGAAGCTTTTTCCTTAACGCCAACGGCAACGGCGAGGATAATTCCGCAGCCGGTAACCCGCAGCGGTCCATCTCCTACAACGTCAACGGCGTTTCGCGTTTGCAGAACAACACGAAGATCGATGGCGCCAGCGTCATTTATCCGTGGCTGCCAACCAATACGGTTTACGTGCCGCCGGCGGAGGCCATCCAGGAAGTCAACATCGTCACCAACGCTTTCGACGCCGAACAGGGTCTCGCAGGTGGCGCCGCGATCAACGTCAGCATTAAGAGTGGCGGAAACGACTTCCACGGTGCGGGCTGGGGTTACACCACAAACAGCCGCTTCCGCTCGCGACGCTTCTTTCAAGCTGCGAACCAGGCGATCAATCCCAAAGATATTCTGGCGCAGTTTGGTTATGCGTTCAGTGGTCCTGTTGTCCTGCCGGACTTCGGCGAGGGAGGACCATCTACATGGATCGGCAGGAACAAACTCTTCTTCTTCACCGATCTCGAGCGGACGACACAGCGGAATGCAGCGGGTTTCACCGCGAGCGTCGCGCCAGCCAGCCTGCGTCCTGACGCCAACGGCAACGTGAACTTCACTGGCACCGGCATCACAGTCTTCGACCCCGCATCGAATCCGAACCCGGCGCTACGCACGCCTTTTGCAAATAACACGATTCCCGCAAATCGGATCGATATCGCGGCTCTCGAGATCATCAGGCGCTTGCCGCTGCCGACTCAATCAGGGTTCACAAACAACTTCGCCACGGCAGGCGTAGCCGAATTTAACCGCACAAACATGGACGTTAAGATCAACTATGACGGCGGCAAGCTCACGCTGTTCGGTCGCTATAGCCGTTCGCCTACGCTGATCATCGACCCACCGATATTTGGCGAAGTCAGTGGCCCGGCTTTGAACGGCGGCCAACTGGGCACTGCTCCGGGGTTGATTAATGTGTTTGGCTTCGGCGGAACTTATACGTTCAGTCCGACGGTTGTTTTGGACGCGAACGTCGGCTATACGCGCCAGCGACTCGGCGCCGAAGGCTTCGATATAGTTTCAAACTTCGGACTCGAAGTCTTGCAGATCCCCGGCACCAATGGTCCCGATCGACTACAAGGCGGTGTTCCAGCGTTCCAGATCAACGGTGGGTGGACCAACATCGGGAACGACAATACCGGCAATCCGTTCTTGTTCCGCGATAACCAGTATGTCGCCGCAGCGAACCTGTCGTGGCTGAAGGGATCTCACTCATTCCGGTTCGGCGCTGACTATCTCAATCCGCAGCTCAATCACTTCCAACCACAGGGCGGCGCCTTTCAAACGGTGCGCGGCTCTTTCGGTTTCAGCGGCAACGCAACAAGGCTGCAAGGCAACGCAGCCAGCCTCGGTGAGAGCCAGCTCTTTCATAGTTGGGCCGACTTCCTCCTCGGCATGCCGACCCAGGCGGGCAAGGTGGACCAACTGCGCAACCCGAACTCGGTTTGGTGGAAACAGTATGCGCTTTACGCTCGCGACCATTGGCAGATCGGACGTAGCGTAACGCTAACCTACGGTTTGCGGTGGGAGCTTTTCGGTGTGCCAAGAAAAGATCACACCGGCATTAACTTATTTGATCCGGAAACAGGCAGGGTTTTCACGGGCGGCCTGAGCGGAGTTCCGTTCGACAGTGGCGTTGAGGCGGGAACGGGTCAGTTTCTACCGCGCGTAGGCATCGCATATCGGTGGAACGATAAGACTGTCCTTCGCGGCGGCTATGGTCAGTCTGCTGACCCAAGACCATTCCAGGATGTCAGGAACGCTTTCCCGATTGCCAACATCTGGTCCATGCCGGCTATCAGGTTCAACGGCGTAGACAACGGGTTCATCCCTGTGACTACTCTTCGTCAGGGTTTGATCAATACGAGTACGCCTCCGGATCTCAGCCAGGGCGTCCTACCACTGCCGGCAAACACAGGGACTACGACCTTCCCGAAGACGCCGCAGCGTAAGGAGATTCACTCTTTCAACTTCCTGATCGAGCGCGAACTGCCCTGGAGATTTACCACTCAGGTCGGATACGTCGGCACGCGGGCGAAGGGCCAGATGGGATTCATAAACATCAACGCCGGCCCTCCCGGGACCGGCAACGCGGGTCGACCATTGGCGGTGAGGTTTGGTTTGGTGGCAGACATCAACTCGATCCAGCCGTATGGCGATTTAACCTATGATTCTCTTCAGGCGCTCGTCACCCGGCGCTGGGCCAGTTCGATGTTTGGCGCCTCCTACACGTGGTCCAAGACGATCAACTATGCTGACAACGATCAAGGTCCGAGGATTCAATTCCTGCCCGAGAAGGAACGGAACCGAGGCCCGGCCAGTTATGATCGCACGCACAACCTACAGATGTACGGTGTTTACGACCTGCCGTTCGGAAAGGGACAACGGATGGCTCGTGATGGTTGGACGAGCGTGGTTTTTGGCGGCTTCCAGGTGAGCGGCGTGGTGAGTTGGATGAGCGGGTTGCCGTTCTATGTGATACAAGGAAGTGCGCCGAACCTGCTCGCGGGCGGCAGCGGTCAGGTGCCGAATCAACTTAATCCGACAATAGCTACTTTTGGCGGGGTAGGTACCGTAGCGCAGCGTGGTGCAAGTGCTGGACGATGGTTCGACAACACGGTGCTTGGGGTTAACTGCACCGCGAATTGTGCGTTTGCGCTGGCCACCGGCCCGAGTTTTGGGTCAGGAGGACGGAATACACTACGTGGTCCCGGTTTCTTTGAGACTGACTTGAGCATTTTCCGCACGTTCTCATTCTCTGAGAGCGTTAAGCTTCAGTTCCGCGCCGAGGCACTCAACGCGACGAACCACGCGAATTTCGCTAATCCTGCGTCTGACGTCACCGGAGCGAACTTCGGTATTATCACGTCTACGTATGGGCCGAACCAATCGCGCCAGTGGCGCTTCGGAATGCGTTTCAGTTTCTAGCTGGATGACAAAAACTAATCGACAGATTACGCAGATTCTTTTCTTAATCTGCGTAATCTGTGGAATCTGCGGACCAGTATGCGGCCAAACTACTACTGATCGCTGGATCGACTCCGCCGGCAGTGACTACGAGATCTTTCCGAACGTCACCTATGCCAGGGCAAATAACATCGAGCTGAAACTCGATCTTTATCTCCCCAGGAACAGGACCAATCCAACTCCGACACTGATCCTTTTTCACGGCGGCGGCTGGGTTGATGGACAGAAGGAACGCAATGTTCTCTACCTGCTTCCATATCTCGCGATGGGTTGGGCCGCTGTTAACGTCGAGTATCGAACGGGACATCAGTCGCCGCCGCCCGCGGCTGTTGAAGACGCGCGTTGTGCGCTCCGTTGGATCACGAGTCGTGCGCGTCAGTATTCACTTGATGCTTCGAAGTTTGTTTTGACGGGAACGTCGGCCGGAGGTCATCTGTCTTTACTTACGGGCATGTTACCGGCGAACACTATTTTCGATCGGCAATGTACTGTTGAGGGTGGTGCACGTTGGAATAGTGCTGCCGTCCCGGAAGTGAAGGTGGCGGCGATCGTCAATTGGTTTGGTATCGGCGACGTCGCCGATCTGCTGGAAGGTTCAAACGCCAAGAACTATGCGCGCGAGTGGTTTGGAAGTATGACTAATGCTGAACAACTTGCGAAACAACTCTCGCCGGTTAATTACGTGCGCGCTGGTTTGCCGCCGATCATTACTATTCATGGCGAGAATGATGATGTTGCGCCATACAGTCACGCAGTTCGACTTCATTCGCTATTGGACAAGGCCGGCGTTCCGAACCAACTGGTGACGATCCGTGGCCGCACGCATGGTGGTTTCAGCCGCGAGGAGATGAGCGACAGCTACGCCAAGATCCGGGAATTCCTTCGTAAAAATGGGCTACTGTAGGCCACAACAAGGCACAAAAAGCACAAGATATTTACTTGTGATTCTGGTGCTTTTTTACAGCTGCACATGGGCGAAAGCCGATGATGGTTATCGACTGTGGCTGCGTTATGACCAGGTTCCAAAGCAGTCGTCCGGGAGGTATCGGGAGCGGATTAAGTCGATCGCGGTTCAGGGAAAGTCTGCAACTTTTGATTCCATTCGTAGCGAACTAGCCCACGGGTGCGCTGGATTACTCGGAATACCCGTGCCCGTTGGAGATAGCGACGACGCTTCGGTTGTCGTTGGCTTGCCGCAAACTTCCGCGCTCATTAAGAAACTGCGATGGGAAACTGAACTGAAGGCTCTTGGTCCGGAGGGCTTTCGGATTCGCACGATCCGAGATGCCGATCGAGACGTGATCGTGATCGCGTCTACAACCGATACCGGAGCACTCTACGGCGCGTTTCATTTTCTGCGTTTACTCCAAACGGAACAGCCGATAGATCGGCTCCAGTTAGATCAAGGACCGGCATTTAAACTGCGGCTGCTCAATCACTGGGACAATCTCGACCGGAGTATTGAGCGCGGCTATGCAGGAAAGTCTTTGTGGAATTGGGACGAACTGCCGGGCCAAATCGATCCGCGCCTGCGTGATTACGCCAGAGCCAATGCTTCAATCGGCATCAACGGAACGGTGCTGAATAATGTCAACGCTGCCGCTGAGTTCCTGAGTCCAAAATATCTCGAGAAGGTTGCGGCAATCGCGCGTGTTTTCCGTCCGTATGGAATTCGCGTCTATCTCTCGGCTCGTTTTTCAGCGCCGATCGAGTTGAGCCAGTTAAAGACTGCGGATCCGTTTGATGCATCCGTGATCGCCTGGTGGAAGCAAAAGGCCGATGAAATCTACAAGGTGATTCCAGACTTCGGCGGCTTCGTGGTCAAAGCAAACAGCGAGGGCCAGCCTGGTCCAAGAACGTACGGCCGCAATCACGTCGATGGCGCAAACATGCTCGCGGCGGCGGTGGCGCCGCATCAAGGAATCGTGATGTGGCGGGCGTTTGTCTACGACATGAAGCCCGGTTATGACCGTGCCGGAGCGGCTTACGAGAACCTCCAGCCGTTTGATGGGAAGTTCGCGCCTAACGTGCTGCTTCAGGTTAAGAATGGACCGATAGACTTCCAACCGCGTGAGCCGTTTCATCCACTGTTCGGCGGCATGCCGCGAACGCAGCTCATGCCGGAGTTGCAGATCACACAGGAGTACCTGGGCTTCTCAAATCATTTTGTTTTTCTGGCCTCCATGTGGCGTGAGTTTTTTGACTCGGACACATACGCGCGCGGGCGCGGCTCGACGGTTAGCAGAGTTGCCGATGGTTCGCTTTATCGGCAATCCCTGACCGGGATCGCCGGAGTTGCAAATACAGGCACCGATCGAAACTGGACCGGCCATCATCTGTTACAAGCAAACTGGTACACGTTCGGTCGCCTCGCCTGGAACCCGCGACTTTCGTCGAAGAAGATCGCGACGGAATGGACCAGGATGACACTCACACACGATGCTGCCGCAGTGGCGACGATCGTGCGATTGATGCTCGACTCGCACGAAGCAGCGGTGAACTACATGACGCCGCTTGGTCTTCATCATCTCATGTGGGGAGGACATCATTACGGACCCGCGCCCTGGTGGGACACGGAGAAACGAGACGACTGGAACCCGGTCTACTATCACAAGGCGGATGCGTTCGGGATTGGGTTTGATCGAACCAAAACCGGCAGCAACAGCGTGAGTCAGTATCAGGCGTCGGTGCGGCAGCAGTTCTCGGATTTGCGCCGGTGTCCCGAAGAGTTTCTGCTCTGGTTTCATCACGTCTCGTGGGATCGCAAGATGAAGTCGGGCCGCACACTCTGGGAGGAGTTGGCATGGCACTATCAAGCCGGTGTCGATTGGGTACGAGCGACGCGAGCGACCTGGGCCAAGCTGGCTGATGCGATCGATTCCGAGAGGCACGAGGCGATTGCACAGAAACTCGCTATTCAGGAGCGTGATGCTGTTTGGTGGCGTGACGCATCTTTGCTCTACTTTCAGACATTCGCCAAGCGACCGTTACCGAGTGGGATTGAGCCGCCGGCAAAGACGCTTGAGGACTACAAGGCGAAGGCGCTGGAATGGTAAACACGGATCTAACGGATGAAAATCACGGATCTACGTTCTACGACTGTAACTGTTCCGCTTGAGGCGCCGCTGCGTCACGCGAATGGATGTCATTGGGGACGGTTCGTCAGGACCATTGTGGAAGTAGAAACGGATGAAGGTTTGATTGGTCTTGGTGAGATGGGTGGTGGCGGTGAGTCGGCGGAAGCGGCGTTTAAGGGGCTCAAAAGTTATTTGATAGGACACGATCCGGCGCGACTCGAAGAGCTGAGATTTCTGATCGCCAATCCGACAGCATCGCTTTACAACAATCGTACGCAGATGCTGGCGGCACTCGAGTTTGCCTGTCTCGATATTCTGGGACAGAAGTGGGGCGTGCCGGTTTCGGAAATCCTCGGCGGCCGTTTGCGTGATCGAGTGTCGTTCGCGTCATATCTGTTCTTTCGTTACCCGGACGCGGAGAGTAAAAAAGGTGAGGTCAGAACGATCGAGCAGCTCGTTGATTCGGCAAAGTCGCTGAAGAAGGTTTATGGTTTCACTTCACACAAGTTGAAGGGTGGAGTGTTTCCTCCGGAATATGAACTTGAATGCTATCGTTCGCTAGCTGCTGCGCTTGATGGCGATCGCTTTCGCTTTGATCCAAACGGCGTCTGGTCCACCGAGACAGCGATCTGGTTTGGACAGCAGATCGAAGAGATTCGAAACGACTATCTTGAAGATCCGGTGTTTGGTATGAATGGAATGCGGCGCGTGCGTGAGAAAGTACGCATGCCGCTGGCGACGAACACAGTCGTTGTCAACTTTGAACAACTGGCGGCCAACATTCTGGACACCGCGGTCGATGTAGTGTTGCTGGATACGACGTTCTGGGGTGGTATTCGCAACTGTGTGAAAGCGGCTGCTGTTTGTGAAACGTTTCAACTGGGTGTTGCCGTGCATTCATCAGGCGAACTCGGAATTCAGCTCGCAACGATGCTGCATCTCGGCGCAGTGATTCCGAACCTGTCGTTCGCGGCGGATGCCCATTATCATCATCTGACTGATGACATTATCGAGGGTGGCAAGTTTAAGTATGAAGACGGCGCTATCGCGGTTCCCACTGCTCCCGGTCTCGGAGTCAAACTGGATCGCGACAAGCTAGCTGAATATCGTGAGTTATATCTGCGTTTGGGCTCTTATCCATACGATCAGGATCCGCTAAGGCCCGGCTGGACTCCGACGATACCAAACGATCGCTGGGCCGATCCGCTGGACGCGAGAGTACCGAACATGAGCGTCTAAGCACACGGTGGTTACAATTATGGTTACGTCTACTGAAAGTCGCCCGCAGCTTTATTCATTGCTTAACGACAGGCACGAGCTTCGCGCCGAGGTCGAACTGGCGGTGAACTCAACGCCGGTGATGGATGTGCACACGCATCTGTTTCCGGCTGAGTTCAACGAGTTGTGTCTCTCTGGAATTGATGAACTGCTGACTTATCACTACCTGGTCGCCGAGATGTTTCGGTCGGTGAGAATTCCGCACGATCGGTTTTGGGCGATGTCTAAAATCGATCAGGCCGACCTTGTTTGGAAGACCTTGTTCGTAGACAACACACCCACATCCGAAGCGGCCCAGGGAATTATTTCAGTGCTCGACGTATTTGGTCTCGACACACGCGCTCCGGACCTGCGCGAGTCGCGCGAGTTCTTCAACTCGCAACGACTGGCGGACCACATCGATCAAGTCTTCGACATTGCGCGCGTGAGTGGCGTCGTGATGACAAACGATCCCTTGCATGAGCATGAGTGGGAAATCTGGGAAAGCGGCGTTAATGTGGATCCACGTTTCAAGTCGTCGTTAAGGTTGGACCGCCTGTTGAACGGTTTCGAGTCGGGATCAGCGGCGGCAAGCCGGCGGTTGTTGGATCAGTCGATTCACCGCCTGAATCCCGTATACATGGCTGTTTCGTTACCCGCGGATTTCCAGTACCCGGTTGACGACGTACGCGATCGGTTGCTTCGCGAGGTAGTGCTACCGGCAGCCAAAGAGCATGGCCTGGCTTTAACTCTGATGGTCGGTGTGCGTCGCGGCGTAAATCCGAACTTAAGAGAAGCCGGTGATGCGCTTGGTCGCGCGGACGTGACTGCGATCGAAAGACTTTGTGCAGATTATCCTGAAGTCAAATTCCTGGTGACGTTTCTTTCGCGTGAGAACCAGCATGAACTGTGTGTGGCGGCGCGGAAGTTCAACAACCTCATGCCGTTCGGCTGTTGGTGGTTTCTAAACAATCCATCGATCGTGTCGGAGGTTACGCGGGAAAGGTTCGAGCTGTTGGGTCAAAGCTTTATTCCGCAGCACTCTGACGCGCGTGTGCTCGAACAATTGATCTACAAGTGGAAACATGCGCGGCGGCAAATCGCGGATGCGCTCTACTCCTCATACGAGCAACTGTTGCACAACGGGCGCGCAATCACGCGTGAAGAGATTGCGCGCGACGTTAATCGTCTGTTCTCCGCAAACTTTAATGACTGGGCTCGATCTTAAAATCAAAAAAGGGCACAACTTCTTGAGAAAACAGCTAACTCTTGCACTCATGCTTTCATTCCTACTGCCTGTCGTCGGCATGAAGTCTCAGGAGAAGCTTCCGGATTACAAGAACCCCAGTCTGCCGGTTGAACGGCGCGTCGCTGATTTGCTTTCGCGAATGACGCTCGAAGAAAAAGTCGCGCAGTTGACCTGTCTCTGGGCCAACCGTCCGCAGGTTAATCCGCAAACAGACTTTGCCACTGACCGCGGTGATTTCTCGCCGGCCAAGGCCGCCGAAGTCATGAAACACGGCATCGGCCAGATAGCGCGACAAAGGGAGCGCAAAGGTCCGCGTGAGGGAGCAACGTTTTCCAACGCAGTTCAGAAATGGCTGATCGAAAACACGCGGCTCGGCATCCCCGCGATTCTTCATGACGAAATACTTCACGGCCACATGGCTAAGGGCAGCACCAGCTTTCCGCAGCCAATTGCACTCGCCACGACGTGGGATCCGGAGTTCATCACCAAAGTCTTTACTGCCGGCGCGTTGGAGACACGTGCCCGCGGAAGTCATCAGGTGCTTGGACCGAATCTGGATCTCGCCCGCGATCCACGGTGGGGACGCACCGAAGAGACTTTTGGCGAAGATCCATATTTAACTTCGCGAATGGCGGTGGCTGTTGTGAAAGCCATACAGGGACCTGGCCCAGGCATCGACCAAAATCACGTCATTGCCACTGCCAAACATTTCGCCGCTCACGGTCAACCCGAGAGCGGTACCAACATCGGACCAGTCAACTTTTCCGAACGCACTTTACGCGAATACTTTTTACCCAGCTTCAAGGCGGCGGTGACCGAAGCGGGCATCATGAGCGTGATGCCTTCGTACAACGAGATCGATGGTCTGCCGTCTCACGCGAACAAGTGGTTACTTCAAAAAGTTTTGCGCGAGGAGTGGGGCTTCCAGGGTCATGTAGTTTCTGACTATTACGCGATTCCGCAAATGGCAGATCTACATCGCCTGGCTGCTGACAAACCAACCACCGCTGAACTCGCAATCGAATCTGGTGTCGATACTGAACTTCCTGATCCCGATTCGTTTCCGACGCTTTTACAGTTGGTGAAAGACGGCCGCGTTTCAGAGGCGACTATCAACGACGCGGTCGCCCGAAACCTGCGCGCCAAGTTTTTGCTTGGCTTGTTCGAGAACCCTTACGTCGATGTTGAGCGCACGGTGCGCGTAACGAACTCAAAAGAACACATCGCGCTGGCGGCGGAAGCGGCCCGGCGATCGATCACGCTGCTGAAAAACGAAAACAACCTGCTGCCGTTGAATCTGAGTTCGCTGAAGTCAATTGCGGTTATTGGTCCAAATGCGGCGCAGGTCCATCTCGGCGGCTACAGCGATGAGCCCGGACGCGGTGTCAGCGTGCTTCAGGGGATCAAAGACAAGGTTGGTGATAAAGCCAGAGTCACCTATGCCGAGGGCTGCAAGATAACGAAAGAGGGTGGCAACTGGTTTGCCGATACCTCTCAGCTTAGCGATCCGGCAGAGGATCAGAAACTGATCGCCGAAGCCGCCGCGGTTGCAAAAGCTGCCGACGTCGCGCTGCTCGTGCTGGGTGGCAACGAGGATACGAACAAAGAGGGATGGGCCGACAATCACCTCGGCGACCGCGATAGTCTCGAGTTGGTGGGCCGGCAGAATGATCTCGTGAAGGCAGTTCTCGCGACTGGCAAACCAACGATCGTGTTGTTGATTAATAGTGGTCCACTCGCGATCAACTACATCGCGGAAAACGTACCGGCAATACTCGAAGGCTTTTATTTAGGACAGGAAACCGGCGTTGGCGTGGCGGATGTTCTGTTCGGCGACTACAATCCGGCCAGCAAACTCACGATCAGTTTTCCGCGATCGGTGGGCCAGCTTCCGCTTTACTACAACCGCAAACCGACGGCGCGTCGTGGTTATCTGTTTGCCAACAAGGAGCCGTTGTTTCCGTTCGGCTTCGGTTTGAGTTACACGACATTTGCCTATAGCAATCTGAAGGTCAGTCCGGCGAAGATCGGTGCGACTGACAATGCGAAGGTCAGCGTCACGGTCACGAACAGCGGCAAACGAGCCGGCGACGAGGTCGTGCAACTGTACATCCGCGACCTGGTGAGTTCGGTGACGCGCCCGATCATGGAGCTGAAAGACTTCAAACGCATCTCGCTGGCGCCGGGCGAAAGCAAGACAGTTGAATTCGTGATCACACCCGACAAACTTTCATTCCTCGATCTGAATTTGCAGAGTGTCGTCGAGCCCGGTCTGTTCGACATCATGGTCGGAACGAGTTCAGCGAAGTACGAGACGGTCAAACTCGAGGTGGCTGGAAAATAATCTTTGGATGAATAATCTGCGTAATCTGTGGATAGATTTGGGGGCGGTATGACAAGCGGCAATTATCAACCGAAACCGGAACACAAGTTTACTTTCGGTCTATGGACTGTCGGCAATCGCGGGCGAGACCCGTTTGGCGATGCGACGCGTTCGAGCTTGAGTCCAATTACGATCGTGCAGCGCTTGAGTGAGCTTGGCGCTTATGGTGTGAATCTGCACGACAATGATCTGGTCCCGATCGATGCCACGGCGGCTGAAAGAGATCGCATCGTGCGCGAGTTCAAGCAGGCGCTCGACGATCACAGCATGAAGGTGCCGATGGCGACGACGAACCTCTTTTACGATCCGGTTTTCAAAGACGGTGCTTTCACTTCCAGCGACCCAAAGGTGCGTCTTTATGCACTGCAAAAGACGATGCGGTCGATGGATCTCGGTGCGGAACTCGGCGCGAGGATTTACGTTTTCTGGGGCGGACGCGAGGGCGCCGAAGTAGATGCTGCCAAAGATCCGCGAGACGCGCTGAAGTGGAATCGCGAAGCGCTCAACTTCCTTTGTGAATACTCGATCGATCAAGGTTACGACTATCGTTTCGCGCTCGAGGCAAAGCCGAACGAGCCGCGTGGCGATATTTACCTGCCGACGACAGGCGCGATGCTCGGTTTCATTGCCACGCTCGATCATCCGGAAATGGTTGGTGTGAATCCTGAGGTTGGGCACGAGCAGATGTCCGGGCTCAACTTCTATCACGTGGTGGCCCAGTCGATTGAGGCGGGCAAGCTGTTCCACATCGATCTCAACGATCAAAAAGGTCCGCGCTTCGACCAGGATCTGCGTTTTGGTTCCGAGTCGATCAAGAACCTCTTCTTTTTGGTGCGGCTGTTGGAGAGTTCGTACGATGGGCCACGGCATTTCGATGCGCACTCTTATCGCAGCGAGAACGAGGAAGGGGTGTGGGAGTTTGCGGCTGGCTGTATGAGGAATTATTTGATTCTCAAGGAGAAGGCACGGCAGTTTGATCAGGATGAGGAGATTCAGGGCTTGCTCGCCGAAATCGGGAAAGGCTCAGGAGAACTTGTCGAACCGCTTGGCCGGTACAGCGCGGAAGAAGCGAAGAGAGTCAAAGAACTCACGCTGGATCGCGCCCAGCTAACCAGCAAGCCTTTACGGTACGAGCGGTTGGACCAGTTGACTGTCGACATTCTATTCGGAGTGCGTTAGAGAGGCGTTGAAGTTTAACCACAAAGACACGAAGACACAAAGGATTTTCCTTTTAAGTTGCTTTGTGTCTTTGTGTCTTTGTGGTTGGATCTTCTGCGCGATATCGGCCGAAACCCAATCCCTTGCACCTTACAAAAACCCCAATCTCCCAACTCAAGTGCGCGTCGACGATCTCGTCTCCCGCATGACGCTGGAAGAAAAAGTCTCGCAGATGATGAATGGCGCTCCGGCGATCGAACGTCTTGGCATCCCTGCGTACGACTGGTGGAACGAAGCCCTGCACGGCGTCGCGCGCGCCGGTTACGCCACTGTTTTTCCGCAGGCGATCGGTCTCGCCGCCACGTGGGACACGAAGCTGATGTATCAAGTCGCCGACGTGATCTCCACCGAGGCGCGAGCGAAGCATCACGAGTTTGCTCGCAACAAACAACACGCTCGTTATCAGGGACTGACCTTCTGGAGCCCCAACATCAACATCTTTCGCGATCCGCGCTGGGGCCGCGGGCAGGAGACTTACGGCGAGGATCCTCACCTGACAGCGCAGCTTGGTGTCGAGTTTGTCCGTGGACTACAAGGCAACGATCCTCGTTACTTCAAAGTCATCGCCACACCCAAACACTACGCTGTGCACAGCGGTCCGGAACCAGAACGTCATGCGTTCGACGCGATTGCCAACGAACGAGATCTGCGTGAAACGTACCTGCCGGCTTTTCGCGCCACCATCCTCGACGGTAAAGCCTATTCGGTGATGTGCGCATACAACCGCACTAACGGAGAACCGTGTTGCGCGAATAAAAAGTTGATGACGGATATCCTGCGCGGCGAGTGGGGCTTCAATGGTTTCGTCGTCTCTGACTGCGGTGCGATTTACGATATTTGGAAGTTTCACAAGACTGTTCCGACCGAAATGGAAGCTTCCGTGCTCGGAGTTCGCGGCGGCACGGATCTGACGTGCGGCACGGAGTATCCAACGCTGGTCCAGGCGGTAAAGCAGGGACTGATTACCGAAGCCGAGATCGATACGGCGGTCAAGCGGCTGATGACCGCGCGGTTCCGACTCGGTATGTTTGATCCGCCTGAGATGGTTGCGTACGCCCGCATTCCGTTTTCGCAAAACGATACTCCTCAGCACCGCCAACTCGCTTTGAAGACCGCGCGTGAATCGATTGTGTTGCTGAAGAATGCGAATCGGACGTTGCCGCTGAAGAAAGACCTGAAGAAGATAGCCGTCATTGGTCCAAATGCCGACGCGCCGGAGGTCTTATGGGGTAATTACAACGGTCAACCCTCGCGATTGATTACGCCGCTTGCAGGAATCAAAAACGCCGTCTCACAAGACACCAAAGTTGTTTACGCGCTTGGATCCACGCTCGCCGGCGAAGAGGTCGTGCCGGTGCCAGCTTCGGTATTGACCGTGAACGGAACCGACGCCGGTTTGAAGGGAGAGTACTTCAACAACCAGGAGCTGCGTGGTCCAGCGACGACGATTCGCACCGATGCGCGTATCGATTTCAATTGGGGACGTTACAATCCCACGCCGGAGTTGAGTGGAAGCAATTTCTCCGTTCGCTGGACTGGCAAGCTCACGCCAACGGAATCGGGAAACTACACGATCGGATTCACGGCCGACGACGGCGCGCGATTGTACATCGACGGAAAACTTTTGGTTGATGCATGGGCGAGTAATCCAACGAGAACTGCTACGAAGGAGATTGCTCTGGAAGGTGGTCGCAGTTACGATCTGCGCCTCGAGTATTTCCAGAATAATCGTGAGAACATCATCAAGCTCGTTTGGTCGTATCCGCGGCTGGCAGAACGACTGACCGCTGAAGCCGTAAAAGCAGCGCAGGATTCAGACGCGAGTATTCTCGTGCTCGGTATATCGGCAGGTCTTGAAGGTGAAGAGATGCCGGTGAAGGTGGAAGGTTTTCGGGGCGGCGATCGCACAGACCTCTCGTTGCCGAAGTCTCAGGAGGCACTGCTGAAAGCGGTTGTTGCGACTGGGAAGCCGGTGGTTGTGGTGTTGCTGAGTGGTAGTGCATTGGCAGTGAACTGGGCCAACGACAATGCAGCGGCGATGCTGCACGCGTGGTATCCCGGCGGCGAGGGCGGGACAGCGATCGCGGATGTTTTGTTCGGTAACTACAATCCGGGCGGACGTTTGCCGGTGACGTTTTACAAATCGGTGGACCAGTTGCCGCCCTTTGGCGACTACAGCATGGCCGGCCGCACGTATCGATACTTCAAAGGCGAGCCGCTCTATCCGTTTGGTTACGGATTGAGCTATACAAAGTTTGCGTACAGCAATTTGCGGTTCGAGAAGAAATCGGTGAAGGCTGGTGAAGCGATCAAAGTGAGTGTTGCCGTGACGAATGCAGGCGAGCGAGAAGGTGATGAAGTGGTCCAGTTGTATCTCACTGATACGGCCGCAACTGCGCCTGTTCCGATTCGCACGCTCGTGGGATTCGAACGCATTCCCCTCCGGCCGCGAGAGAAACGCAACGTCACGTTTACGATCACGCCGCGGCAGATGTCGCTGATCGACCACAACGGAAAGCGCGTCATCGAACCCGGTGAATTCTCGATCACGGTTGGTGGCTTACGTGATACGTTCACCGTCTCGGGAAATCTGCTGGAACTCGCGGAGCGATGAAAACCAGAAAGAGTCACAAAGGATTTTCCTTATGTCTTTTGTGCTTCTTGTGCTTTTTCGTGGTTACTGTTTCTGATGCCCAGGTCCTGGGCGATCCCGTTGATGTTAGTCAGGATTTTCAACGACTCGAGAACGTCTATTTCATCGGCAGTCGCGTCACTTCGTTCGACACGTCAACGGGCCAGGGAACTCTGCAATGGGATAGATACCTGCGCAATACGACGCTGTCGTTTAACAAGATCGACGTCGGGTTCACGCGAGGAAAGGCCACTGAGTTTCCCGGCACTGAATACGATCAGGATCCCTCCTTACCTTTCGCCATCAGTTTCGTCAGTCCTCGAACGGTGCGCCTGCGTTTCTCGACGCGCGCCGTTCCACTGAGTGAGACCTCGTCTCTGATGCTTGCTGGACCAGTTGCGAAGGACGCTTCGTGGCGTGTGGAACAGAACGATCGTGAGATCGTCTACACCGGCGCGCACGGCCGCGTACGAATCATCAAACAGCCCTGGCACATCGAAATCTACGACGCGCGGGGACGCCTTCTAACACGCACACAGAACATCGGCGATCCGGCGACCTTCATAACTCCGATTCCGTTTTCGTTTGTGCGTCGCGCCAGCGATCTTTCGCGACGCATCGCAGCCACCTTCGAACTGCGACACGATGAAAAGCTCTTCGGTTGCGGCGAATCCTTTACGCGCTTCAACAAGCGTGGTCAGCGAGTCGTTGTCTCGACGCGCGACGGCATGGGGACGCAGAGCGAATTGATGTACAAGCCCATACCGTTCTTTCTGAGCAGCAATGGGTATGGCATGTTCGTGCACACCAGCGCGCCATTGACCTTTGACTTCGGCAAGTTTTTCGACGCGCACAACGTGATCTATTCCGGCGATGAAAGCCTGGATCTATTTCTGTTCCTTGGCGAGCCAAAAGACATTCTCTCGGAATACACGGCCTTAACTGGTCGTAGTCCCGTGCCGCCACTCTGGTCCTTTGGGTTCTGGATGAGCCGCATCACTTACAACTCGGAAGACCAGGTGCGCGAGGTTGCGCGGCAGTTGAGATCGCACCAGATTCCCGCCGATGTCATCCACCTCGACACCGGCTGGTTCGAGACTGACTGGCGGAGCGATTACCGCTTCTCAACTTCGCGTTTCCGAGATCCGGCAAAGATGATCGCCGATCTCAAGCAGCAGGGATTTCGGACCAGTCTTTGGCAGTACACCTACTTCACCAGCAAGAACGATCTCTGGAAGGAGATGGTCGGAAAGGGTTACCACGTCAAGAACGAGGGCGGTCAACTCCCGTTCGAGGATGCGACGCTCGACATGAGTAATCCTGAAGCGGTCAAGTGGTATCAGGACAAACTAAGGAGTCTGCTCAAGCTTGGTGTCGGTGCGATCAAAGTCGATTTTGGTGAGGGCGCGCCGCTGACGGGGCAATACGCTTCGGGACTGAGTGGATGGTACGAGCACAATCTCTATCCGTTGCGTTACAACAAAGCCGTAGCTGAGGTCACGAAAGAAGTCACCGGCGATGATGTCATCTGGGCGCGCAGTGCGTGGGCCGGCAGCCAACGCTATCCGTTGCACTGGGGCGGCGATGCTGAGAATACCGACTCGGCCATGGCGGCTGAGTTACGAGGCGGACTCTCGTTCGGACTTTCCGGTTTCACTTATTGGAGTCATGACGTTGGTGGTTTTGTGCAACGTGCGCCGCGCGATCTTTACCGGCGCTGGCTGGCTTGGGGTGTGCTCACTTCTCACACGAGAGCGCACGGCGCGCCCCCACGTGAACCGTGGGAATACGATGCGGCTTTGACCGAAGATTTCCGCAGAGCGCTGGGCTTGCGTTATGCGTTGATGCCTTACATCTACACGCAGGCAAAGGACTCGTCAGCGCGCGGTTTTCCGATGCTGCGTCCATTGTTCTTCGAGTTTCCAAACGATCCCGGCGCGTGGTCAGTCGATGATCAGTACATGTTCGGATCGGATTTGCTGGTCGCGCCGATGTTTGAGAGTAGTGAGCGGCGCAAAGTTTATCTGCCGCCGGGTAGCTGGATCGATTATCAGAGTGGACGTGTTTACGAGGGCGCCAGGTGGCATGAGATTCAGGCAGGCGTGATCCCGGTCGTGCTGTTGGTCAAGAACCACTCGGTCTTGCCACATATCAAAGTCGCGCAGAGCACGAAAGACATGGATTGGAACGACGTGGAGCTGCGTGTGTTCAGCACGGACAGCGCTCCGGTCAACGGACTCTTCACAACACCTGATAGTGATCTTCAAACAGTCTCACTTGTTCCGCGCGGTCGGGATTTTGTCCTGCGACAAGATCCTCTAGCCGGAAAAGTGAAGTGGACGATTAAGATCCAAAAGCTCGCACAATAGGTTTTTGACTTAGTGTCCTGGTGTCTTTGTGGTTAAAAACTATGAACGTGAAACGAAACCTAAGCGCACTTTGCTTCCTGCTTTTGGCGGCATCAGTTTGCTTCGCGAATTCGCGACCTGGAAGAACCTTTTCCTTCAATCAAGACTGGCGTTTCTTTCCTGGCGACGTAACCAGTGCCACGAACGCCGCGTTTAACGATTCGAAGTGGCGACAACTCGATCTGCCGCACGATTGGAGTATCGAAGGTGAATTCAGTGAAAAGGCTGCTGCGGGTACTGGCGGCGGTGCACTACCGGGCGGCATTGGCTGGTATCGCAAGACGTTTTCGGTTGACGCCGCCTCAAAAGGAAAACTCTTCTTCGTTCAGTTCGACGGTGTCTATCGCAACAGTGAAGTGTGGATCAACGGTCAGTATCTCGGGAAACGTCCGTACGGCTACAGCACCTTCGAATATGAACTGACGCCGCATCTGTTCTACGGGGCGAAGCCGAACGTGATCGTAGTCAAAGTCGATAACTCACAACAACCGAATTCACGTTGGTATTCCGGGTCGGGTATTTATCGCAACGTCTGGTTGACTACGCTTGATCCGGTCCACATCGCGCATTGGGGCACTTATGTGACGACGCCTCAAGTTAGCAGTCAGTCCGCCACCGTCGTCTTCAAAACCCAGGTGAACAACCGTTCGCAAAGCTCCGCTCCCGTAAATCTCACCACGATTGTTCAGGATGCGAATGGAAGGCAGGTCGCGCGTCACACCCAGAAGGGCGTGACGTCGGAGGTAAGTCAAACGCTGAAAGTCTCAGCGCCGAAGCTTTGGTCAGACGAGCATCCTTATCTCTACAAGGTCGTGTCGCAGTTGGAACAGAGCGGACGAGTCGTCGATCGTTACGAGACGCCGCTCGGGATCCGCACGTTTCGCTTCGACTTCGTAAAAGGATTCTTCCTGAATGACAAGCCCGTGAAGATTCGCGGCGTTTGCAATCATCACGATCTAGGCTCGCTCGGCGCTGCTGTCAACACGCGCGCGATCGAACGGCAGTTGGAAATACTGAAAGCGATGGGTGTAAACGCCCTACGCACTTCCCACAACCCGCCGGCTCCCGAACTTCTCGATCTCACAGACAAGATGGGGTTCATCGTCATGGACGAGGCGTTCGACGTCTGGAAGATCCAGAAGACGAAATACGATTACCACCTCGATTTCGACGAGTGGCACAAGCGGGATCTGGAAGACATGGTGCTTCGCGATCGCAACCATCCGAGCATCATCATGTGGAGTATTGGCAATGAGGTGATGGAGCAGTGGAACAAGAATCCGGAGGGCGGGACGATCAGCAAGAAGTTAGTCGCCATCGTTCGCAATCTTGATCGTACTCGTCCGATCACTGCCGCGTGCAATGGTGTCACGACGGATAACAAGGTTCTCACTGATGGTGATCTGGATCTCGTCGGGACAAACTACCACCACGCGCAATTTTCGGAGTTTCCGAAGCGGTTTCCCGGACGACCGATTATCGGTGCTGAAACGAATTCTTCAGTTCACATGCGCGGAAGTTACAGGATGCCTTCCGATGAGATTCTGCGTTGGCCCAGGAAGGATGAGGAGATTCTCAAACTCGGGCCAACCTACGAGTGTTCTGCCTACGACAATTCGACCGCGCCGTGGGGAGCCGGGCACGAAGAGATGTGGAAGCTGGTTAAGAAAAACGACTGGTTTTCGGGGATGTATATCTGGACCGGCTGGGACTATCTCGGCGAGCCGACTCCGTTTCCGTGGCCCGCAGTGAGTTCCTACTTTGGCATTATCGATCTCGCCGGCTTTCCGAAAGATCCGTACTACTTTTATCAGAGTGAATGGACCAGCACGCCGGTGTTGCACATCTTCCCGCACTGGAATTGGAAACAGGGTGAGGGAATTGACGTCGTTGCGTACTTCAACAACGCCGACGAAGTGGAGCTCTTTTTGAACGATCATTCACTGGGTACGAGGCGTAAAGAAGGCGATGACATGCACGTGTTCTGGCGGGTTGCGTTTGAACCGGGTGTCCTGAAAGCGATCTCGCGAAAGAACGGGCAGATCGTGCTGACTAAAGAAGTGCGAACGGCGGAAGCAGCGGCGAAGATCGTTTTGACCGCCGACCGTGACAGCATCAAAGCCGACGGCGCTGATCTCTCATTCATAACAGTGAAGGTGGTCGATAAAAACGGCACGCTCGTGCCATCCGCCGATCACCTCATTAAGTTCGAGATAACCGGTTCGGGCTCGATTGCAGGTGTAGACAACGGTAACCAGATCAGCCACGAGCCGTTCAAGGCAAACCAGCGCAAAGCCTTTCACGGCCTGGCCCTGGCGATCATCCAGACAAAGCAAAAACCCGGGCAAATCGTTTTGAAAGCAACTTCTGAGAATCTCGCGCCCGGTTCTATTGTCCTGACCGCCCGCTGATTTGGCCGATATCCGGCAAACTGTATAGGCGGCCCTCCGTGGCCGC
>JBIOVO010000206.1:0-51078 GCA_044867735.1 Pyrinomonadaceae bacterium
GTTGCTTCTTTCAACAACGCGAAGGGTTATCACATCACGCCAAACGCCGGCTTCCAGTTTGGCGAACAGTGCACCGTGACGGTCGTCAACACTAGTGTTAGCGATCAGGATCTGGATGACAGTTCACCCAACACTGACACTCTCTTTGCCAACCACTCGTTCACGTTCACGGTTGTGGCTGCCGGTGCGCCGGCGCCACATCCGCCGAGCGTCCATCTCGCGTTGGGTAATCCATCAAACGCGGTGGCCGATCTCGGTCAGTTCAATAACTACCTGATGGAGAAGCCTTCCTTCTCGCTGTCTTACAACCGAGACAAAGGCACTCCCAACTGGGTGAGCTGGCACCTTGAAAACGATTGGACCGGAAGTCTGCCGCGAACTGACACGTTCCGCGCGGACCCGGCGGTTTCGCCTGACTGGTATCGCGTGCAATCGACCGACTACGTCGCGTCCGGTTTCGATCGCGGTCATATGACTCCGAACGCCGATCGCGATAATCCGGCATCGATACCTCTGAACCAGGAAACGTTCCTGATGACCAACATGGTGCCGCAGGCGCCAAACAATAATCAGGGACCGTGGGCCGATCTCGAAGCCTTCCTGCGGACGCTTTTGCCGGCGAACGAGGTCTACGTCGTCGCTGGTCCGGCAGGTGTTGGTGGTTCAGGAGACGGAGGACCAGCAAACACACTCGCCAATGGACACGTAACGGTTCCGGCTTTTACCTGGAAGGTTGCTCTGGTTCTGCCGCTCGGTGAAGGCGACGTGTCGCGCGTGACTGCGGCGACCAGAACGATCGCGGTGATCATGCCGAATCAAAACAGCATCAACAGCGATTGGCATACTTACCTGACCACGGTGGACGCGGTCGAAGCTCTCACTGGTTACGACTTCTTCGCCAACGTTCCCGACATCGTCGAGAACGCGATCGAAGCAGGCGTTGACGGAAACAATCCGCCGGGAACAACGAATCAGTTTGCCACCACAGCAGAAGACGTTCCTGGTGACGTTACGCTGAACGCGGTGAGCCCGTTGCTCACCCCGACGTTTACTTACACCATCGTCAGCGGACCAACCAACGGCATCCTCTCCGGCAGTGGACCAACGTTCACTTACACGCCGGCGCAGGACTTCCACGGTTCGGACAGCTTTACGTTCAGGGTCAACGATGGCGCCAACAATTCGAACACTTCAACGGTGAACATCACTGTCACTGAAGTTAACGATGCGCCAACGACGACTGCGGATGCTGCCGGCACCGATGAGGACAATCAGGCGCTGATCTCCGCGTTGGATCTCGCGAACAACGACAGTGCGGGGCCGGCGAATGAGAGTTTGCAATCGTTGACGGTCACGGAAGTGTCCGCAACCGCAGGCACGCATGGCTCCGTAGTGCTCGACAACGGAACCATCACTTACACGCCCGAGCCAAACTTCAACGGCGCCGCAAGCTTTGAGTACCAGGTTTGCGACAACGGCGTCAGCAACGGATTGTCCGATCCACAGTGCGCAATGGGTGTCGTTAATGTCACTGTGAATCCGATCAACGATGCGCCGTCGGCAAACAGCCAGTCAGTTACGACCGACAGCAACACGCCAGTCGCGATCACTCTGACGGGCAACGATCCCGAAACAGCGGCGGCGAATCTCGTTTTCGAGGTCACAGTGAGTCCAGCGCATGGCAACTTGTCAGGCACTGGAGCAAACCTGACCTACACACCGCACACGAACTACAGCGGACCGGATAGTTTCTCGTTCACTGTACGGGATGCGGGTGATGGCAGCGCCGCAGCGTTAACGAGCAGCGCGGCCACAGTCTCAATCACGGTTAACGACAAGGTTGCGCCAACCGTCGATGCTCCTGACAACGTAACGGTGAACACCGGACCAGGTGCAACATCGTGCGGCGCGCTCGTCACCGAGGCGCAACTGGGAACGGCCACGGCCACCGACAACGCAGGTGGAGTGAGCATTGCGCGCAGCGGTGTTCCATCCGGCAATGTCTTCCCGGTTGGCACAACAACCGTCACCTACACGGCTACTGATGACGCCGGCAATTCCGCTTCGGCGACTCAAACTGTAACCGTAATCGATAACACAGCCCCGACGCTTACTGCGCCGGCGCCCACCAGCGTCAGCGCAAACGCCAGCGGACAAGCGACAATTCCCGACGTTGTTGCTGGAGCCACAGCCGCGGACAACTGTGGACCAGTTACCGTGACGCAAAGTCCGCTGGCGGGAACCCTCGTAGGCACCGGCACGCACACGATCACGCTCACCGCGACGGATGCGGCCGGTAACACGAGAACCGCGACCACTACGTTCACAGTTACCGGTGGTGGTCTAACATTCTCGCTCAGCATCTCGCCCGAAGAGGTCAAGCGCGGGAAGATGGCGAAGCTGGATATCGCTTATGCGAACACGAGTGCCGAGCGACTGTGGGTAAGCTTTACGATTCGCTACAACAGTCCGTGCGGCGACTTCGTGCTCGACAACATCGGTCCGCTTCCGATCAACGCCGGCGCCGAGAAGAGCGCCAACGTCAACTTCAAGATACCGAAGACTGCATGTCCTGGGTTCTACGAGTTAACCCTTGAAGCATATGTTGGAGGAGTGTTGGTTGGAACTTCGACGGCGGAACTGACCGTGACGCCATGAGGTTATTTCGAGCCCACTAGTCAGGACCGAGATCGCGCAGGTTCAACCATTCGGCTCGATTGAATCTGCTGCCAAGTCTCGGTTCTGACTTTGCCCCGACAAAGAATTACTCGCGCAAAGGCGCAAAGACGCAAAGTTAAGACCTGCGGCTCCGAAGGTCTTAACTTTGCGTCTTTGCGCCTTTGCGCGAGTAATTCTTTATTCAGTTGAAACTTGCTCTTGCTTGTTCAGCGCGGCGTGCATCGTGTGCCAGGGCAAGGTGGCACATTTAACGCGCACGGGAAACTCTCGGACACCGGCAAAGATCTTCAGATTCCCCAGGCTATTCCCTTCCGCCTCTTCGTCGAGCTCGCCGGTGACCATCGAGTGAAACTCTTTAAAGAGCGCCTCCGCCTCTTCCTTGCTCTTCCCCTTGACCGCCTGAGTCATCATGCTCGCCGACGCCCTCGAGATCGCGCAACCCGATCCTTCAAACCCGACTTCCTTCACGTGGTCGTCGTCGAGATTCAGATAAACGGTTAGCTGGTCGCCGCAGAGTGGGTTGTAACCCTCGGCCGTGTGATTCGCATTTTCGAGCTTGTGGAAGTTCCGCGGCTTCTTGTTATGGTCGAGAATCGTGTCCTGGTAGAGTTCGCTTAGTTCTGACATGGATCAATTAAATATCTCGATAACCTTTTCAATCGTACGCGCCAGCACATCGATCTCTTCCTTCGTGTTGTAGAACGAGAACGACGCGCGCGCCGTCGCCGGCACCTTGAACCTTTGCATCACCGGTTGCGCGCAGTGATGACCGGCGCGCACCGCAATGCCTTCCTGGTCCAGGATCGTGCCGATGTCGTGCGGATGAATGTCGTCGATCACAAACGACAACACACTCGCCTTTTGCTTTGCAGTACCGATAATCCGCACGCCTTCGATTGCCGAAACTCTTTCAGTCGCGTAGCGCAATAACTCCGCTTCGTAGATGGCAGCCTGCTCGCGTCCGATACTATCCAAGTAATCGATTGCCGCGCCCAGTCCGATTTGAGACGCGATCGCCGGAGTGCCCGCTTCAAACTTGTTGGGCGGATCGGCGTAAGTAGTCTTTTCAAAGGTCACGGTCTTGATCATGTCGCCGCCACCCTGAAACGGATTCATCTGTTGCAGCAGTTCGATCTTGCCGTAGACGATGCCGCTGCCGGTAGGCGCGTACATCTTGTGACCTGAAAAGACGTAAAAATCGCAATCGAGATCCTGAACGTCAACGGGCATGTGCGGCGCGGCCTGGGCGCCGTCGATCAGCACCGGCACGCCGTACTTGTGCGCTTGGGCAATCATCTCCTTGATCGGATTGATCGTGCCGAGCGCGTTTGAGACGTGCATCACCGCAACCAGCTTGGTGCGCTCATTCAAAAGCCCATCGTATTCGTCGAGCAGCAACTCGCCCGCGTCGTTCATCGGAATCACACGCAGGCGCGCGCCCTTCTCTTCGCAGAGCATCTGCCAGGGAACGATGTTGGCGTGATGCTCCATCGCCGAGATGATGATCTCGTCGCCGGCGCCGATGAACTTGCGCCCGTAACCGTACATCACCAGATTGATTCCCTCGGTAGCGCCGCGAACAAAGATGCACTCAGCCACGTCCCGCGCGTTGATGAAGCGTTTCACTTTTTCGCGCGCGCCTTCGTAGGCAGTGGTCGCTTTCTGACTGAGGTAATGAACCCCGCGATGGATGTTGGAATGCTCTTGCTCGAGATAGACGCTGCCCCGATCGATAACCACTTGCGGGACTTGCGACGACGCCGAGTTGTCGAGATAGACGAGTGGCTTGCCGTTGACCCTTTGTTGCAGTACGGGGAAGTCTGCGCGAATGCGCTCGACGTCCCACATCGTTGGTGTGACTAATGCGCTCACAACTCTGTGTGCAACTGGCGTAATACGATCTCGTCCAGTTGCGCCCTTATCGAATGAACCTTGATCTTTCCGATCACTTCTTCCGCAAATCCGTACGTCAGCAGGTTCCGCCCCAACTCAGGACCGATCCCGCGCGTTTCCAGGTAAAACAATTCTTCCGGATCGATCTGTCCGACTGCGGCGCCGTGCGCACACTTGACGTCGTCCGCATAAATTTCCAATTGCGGTTTGGTATCGACGCGCGCTTTGTCCGAAAGCAAAAGGTTCTTGTTCGTCTGCATCGCATCAGTCTTCTGCGCGCCCTCGCGAACGAAGATCTTGCCATTGAAAACCGCGCGGCCGTTGTCGTCGAGAATCCCCTTGTACAACTGATGGCTGTTGCAATGCGGTTGCTTGTGATCGATCACCGAATGCGTGTCGCTGTGCTGGTCGGCGCCTACCATGTAAAGACCGTCAACGGCGGTCTCGGCGCCTTCATGATCGAGCACAACGGAAACATCGTGGCGCGACAAACGTGCCCCGAGATTGATCGACGTCGTGTTGTAACTACTCGCTCGCCCCAGTTCAGCGGAGGTGGTCGAGATGTGATACGCGTGGCGACTTTCGCGCTGCAAGCGGTAATGCTCCAGGTGCGCACCATCCTTCAGCACAATCTCCGCGATCGCGTTCGTGAAATACTTTCCTTCGCCCTGCGACACGAAGTTCTCAATCACAGTGGCCGAACTGTTTTCTTCGCCGACAACCAACACTCGTGGAAAGCTGGCGCTGTTCTCCAGCTCGGCGTCCGTCACGAACGTTACCTGCAACGGCACTTCCAGTTTGACGTTCTTCGGAATCCAGATAAAAACACCCGATTGAAGAAACGCCGTATTCAGCGCCGTCACACCGTTGTTGTGATAACCGGCATTGCGTGCCAGGTACTTGCGAATGATCTTGTTGTATCGCGCATCTGCACCGGCGTTGAACAAATCGATCGCAACGACGCTCTCGAGCCCGGTGGTCGTGGACAGGTCCTCACGCAGAAAACCATTCACCAGCACGAGATGTGCTGACGCGGTTTCGGGATATGAGAAGCGATCCGCGTCCGGAAGATCGATCTCATCGCTGACAGCCGGAGTGAAATCCTCTTTGGCTAACGACGTGAGGCTCGTGTACTTCCATTCTTCATCTTTGACGGAAGGAAATCCCAACTGCTCAAAGCGGTCCATTGCGCTGCCGCGCACGAGCTCCAGCCACGCGACAGTCGGCGAACTCTCACGCAGGTTACGAAACGCAGCTTGATAATTGTTTTCCGATTTGACGAGTTCAGTAACCATGCTTACTGCGCCGGCACTCCCTTTCCGTTTGGCTCTGCCGACTTGATCCAGTCGTAACCCTTCGATTCGAGCTCGAGCGCCAACTCCTTGCCCCCCTCGCGAGCGATGCGCCCGCCGGCAAGCACGTGTACAAAATCGGGAACGATGTAGTTCAGCAATCTCTGGTAGTGTGTGACGACGATAATGGCGTTATTGGGCGTGAGCAGTTGATTAACGCCACCAGCAACAATGCGCAACGCATCGATGTCCAAACCCGAATCGGTTTCATCGAGCACGGCAAGTTTCGGCTCGAGCACCGCCATCTGGAGAATCTCATTGCGCTTCTTCTCGCCACCGGAGAAACCCTCGTTTACCGAACGGGTCATGAAGCTCGCATCCATCTCGACAACTTTCGCTCGCTCTTTCAACAGGTCCTTGAATTCGAGTGGATCCAGTTCCTCTTCACCAATGTGCTTTCGTTTCTCGTTGTAGGCAAGGCGCAAAAACTGCGCGTTCGAAACACCCGGCACTTCGATCGGATACTGAAACGCCATGAACACGCCTTCACGCGCGCGCTCATCCGGCGACATCTCTAAAAGATTACGACCCTCGTAAAGGACCTCGCCCGCAGTCACTTCATACTGCGGATGGCCGGCGAGTACTTTCGCCAGCGTAGACTTCCCGGAACCGTTTGGTCCCATGATGGCGTGAATCTCGCCCTTGTTAATCGTCAGGTTGATGCCCTTGAGGATCTCTTTGCCATCAATCCCGGCGTGCAAATTTCGAATCTCTAACATTGCTCTCCTGTGGCTAACCAACACTGCCTTCCAACTTCAACCCCAGCAGCCGTTGCGCTTCAACTGCAAACTCCATCGGCAACTGCAAGAAAACGTCCTTGCAAAAGCCGTTGATGATCAGCGACACGGCGTCTTCCTGCGAGATACCACGCTGCTGCAAATAAAAAAGCTGTTCTTCGCTAATCTTCGAAGTCGATGCTTCGTGCTCGACGCTCGACGTATCGTTCATCACTTCGATGTACGGGAACGTGTTCGCACCGCAGCTCGATCCGATCAACATCGAGTCGCACTGCGTGTAGTTGCGTGCGCCCTCGGCCTTCGGCATCACTTTCACCAACCCGCGATAACTATTGTTTGACTTACCGGCCGCGATACCCTTCGAAATGATCGTCGAGCGCGTGTTCTTGCCGAGGTGGATCATCTTCGTGCCGGTGTCGGCCTGTTGCGCGTGATTGGTTAACGCGACCGAGTAAAACTCACCGATCGAGTTGTCGCCGGCCAGAATGCACGACGGATACTTCCACGTGATCGCCGATCCGGTTTCGACCTGCGTCCAGGAGATCTTTGAGTTCTTACCGGCACACTTGCCGCGCTTGGTGACGAAGTTGTAAATGCCACCGCGCCCTTCTTCGTCGCCTGCGTACCAGTTCTGGACCGTCGAATACTTGATCTGCGCGTCGTCGAGCGCGACGAGTTCTACCACTGCGGCGTGCAACTGATTTTTGTCAAACTTCGGCGCCGTACAACCCTCGAGATACGAAACGTACGAACCCTCTTCAGCAACGATCAACGTTCGCTCAAACTGGCCCGAGTCCGCGTTATTGATGCGGAAGTACGTTGACAACTCCATCGGGCAGCGGACACCTTTCGGAATAAAGCAGAAACTTCCGTCAGAGAACACGGCGCTGTTCAACGCTGCAAAGAAGTTGTCGTTAGTCGGAACGACTGATCCGAGATATTTTTTGACGAGTTCCGGATAGTCTCTGATCGCTTCGGTGAACGAGCAGAAGATCACGCCGTGCTTCTTCAGTTTTTCTTTGTAAGTTGTCGCAACCGAGACTGAATCGAAGACCGCATCGACGGCGACGCCCGCGAGTTGCTTCTGTTCTGTGAGCGGAATGCCGAGTTTCTCAAACGTTCGCAACAATTCCGGATCGACTTCGTCGAGACTCTGCTTCGTCGGCTTCTGCTTCGGCGCGCTGTAATAGATGATGTCCTGGTAATCGATCTTAGGATAAACGAGATTGGGCCAGTGCTTCGGTTCGGTCATCGTCAGCCAGTGACGAAAAGCCTTCAGCCGAAACTCGAGCATCCACTCCGGCTCATTCTTCTTCTCCACGATCAAACGGATCGTGTCTTCGGTTAACCCGCGTGGAATGACATCCGACTCGATATCAGTTACGAAGCCGTATTTGTATTCCTGTTTACTTAAAAGTTCTGCTGTGCTCATTAGTCTCTTCTAAACTCGATTATCCCTTTGCTTGATTCCATGAATCTGATGCAAAGCCGCGTCGACGTTTGCTTCGGTTCCCAACAACTGCGAAAGCGTGATTTCACCGAGCGCGTTATCAACAATCTGGTGTAACTCAATAATCACCGGACGAATGCCGCAGTCGCCCGTGTGTACACACGCATCAAGCACTCCCGCGTAACTCTTGCAGTGTGACTCGGCAGGTTCCCCCTCGAGAACTCGGATCACCTGGTTCAAGCGAATCTCGGACGCCGGACGCATCAGCGAGTAGCCACCCTTCGTTCCACGAGTGGACTGAACGAGTCCCGCTTTGCTCAAGATCCACATCAGTTTGCCGGCGTTGGCGGAAGAGATACCTTCGAGCTGGGCGAGCTGCCCAAGCGTCAACGATTCGCCCATGACTTCCGCGCGCGCCAACTGTAACAAGCAGCGCAGACCATATTCTTCTTGAGCTGAAATTTTCATTTCTCGCCTAACCTATTCGCCCAAGGCATCTTAAGTGAATCCTTACTTTTTCGTCAAGTATAATCTTTACTTTTTAGTCAGGTATAGTTCGACTCTGCTTATCGCTGTTAATCCGTGTAAATCTGTGGTTTAGAGTTTGAACTCGAAATCGATGTAGCCAGCAATGCGGACGGGCCTGCCGCCAAAGACCGAGGGCGGAAAGACCCAGGAGCGCGCGGCAGTTTCTGCGGCGGAACGAAGCAGTACGGGCCCTTCTGAGTTTGTTACCCAGAGTTTCCCGTTCTCATCAACGATCGCAAACACCCTGACAGTGCCTGTTAAGCTGCGGCTCTTGGCTGTCGGCGGATAAACCGGAGTAACACGTTTTGTTTCCCGGCCGCTCAACGAACCGGCGCTGACGAGTTGGGGTTCGGGACCGGTGGTCGTTGTGGTTGTGGCACTGGCCGGAACTGTTTGCGTCTGCGTGGGATCGGACTCGGTATTGGCCGGCGGAGTAGTTGGTTTGGTGACAAACGGATTGGGGATTCGGTTCGTGACGGCGTCGAGTGCCTGTGAGCGGCCAAGCGATGCCACTTGAACCTGCGACGACGCCATTTTCTCTCGCGCCATCAGGTATTCAGTCTGCCATTTCGCGCGGTCTTCATCATTTCGCGCCACCGTGAGGCGCAAGCCCAGCACGTCCTCAAGAAGTGCGAGGGCGTCGTAAGAACGGCCCTGCTCTTTTGAGATCTCGGTAGCTTGTCCGATTACGCGTTCCAGCAGGCCGCGGACGCGATCGAGATCGGCGTTCGCTTCGGCTGGCAAGCTCGGGTCAGCAGGATTTATTCCGTACGTGCGATACCGGGCGAGGTGCGAGCGAATACCGTTGATCGTTTGGCCTGCGGCAGCGTAGTAAGTGCGGATCGACTCGTCTTTCTGCGTAGCACGCTGCTGGAATGTCTCTTCGAGCAACGCCTGCGAGCGGCCGTAATTACCCTCTTCAACGTAGATGCCCAGCAGCATCAAGGTGGTGACGTTACGCAAGGTAACGTCGTTGGCTGTGGCACGGATGTTTTCGAGTTCAGCGGCGGCAGCTTGCAGCTGATGCGAGGCTGCCAGGGCACGCGCGCGTTCGATGCGTCGAGCAATCGGATTAACGGTTGACGCCTCTTCGCTCGTGCCAGTCGACTGGCCCGCCGCGGAGACGGCTATGATTAGAAGTGCTACTGTCGGGAGGATTGCATGGATGTAGGGGCGAAAGTTAAAGAAAGAACTCAAATTGCCGACTCCTGAAATACAAAAGCGAGCCTAACGCTCGCTTACGGTTGGTATCATTTTCGTCGTGCCTATTATGCCACCAAAAGTCACAAAAAGCACAAACCGAAGAAGGGCTGTTTAACGATTATTTTTACTTTTGTGCTTTTTGTGGCCTTTTGTGGCCTTTTGGGGCGCTAATTCTGGCTCTTTGCTTCGAGGCTCTTGATGATGCGGTCGCGGTAGGCGCGGGCTTCGTTCTTGATGGTTGTCTCGTTTAGGGTCAGCAAGCGGCGATTACGCATGACAATTCGCCCGTTGATTATTACAGTCTCGACATCCGCGGCCTTCGTGGCGTAAACCAGATCCGAGTAGACGTTATAGAGCGGAATCTGGTTAAGCGTGTCGCGATCGATCACCAGCAAATCCGCGCGCTTCCCTTTCTCCAACGAACCAATCTCTTTTTCGAGATGAAGTGCCTGTGCGCCGCGAATGGTCGCGAGTTCAAAAGCCTGCTGCGCGGAGATCACCTTCGGATCGCCGCTGAACACCTTGTGCAGCTTCGCCACCGTGTCCATCTCTTCCCACATGTTGAGATCGTTGTTTGAAGCAGCACCGTCAGTCCCTAAACCCACTAAAACGTTCTCGGACATCATCTTAGGAACGGGCGCGACGCCCGAAGCGAGCTTCATATTTGACTGTGGATTGTGAATCACGCCCACGCCGTGGCGCTTCAGGATCGCGATGTCAGTTCCCTGCGGCCACACCACGTGCGCGGCAATGACGCGATTGTTGAGAAAGCCGATGCGATCGAGATACGCCACCGGGCTGGCGCCTTTCGCTTTCACACTGTCGTCCAGCTCGCGCTTCGTTTCGGAGATGTGCGTAACGATCGGCGCACCAGTGCGATCGGAAAAAGCACGCACGGCTTTGAGATGTTGTTCAGAAACTGTGTACGGCGCATGGGGCGCAATCGCCGGAGTGATGAGTTCGTGGTTTTTCCAGCGAGCGACAAACTTCTCGACGTACGCCATGCCTTCCGCGTTGGTCTTATTGTCAGCGACCGGAAAGTCGATGATCGTCTCACCGAGGACGCCACGCACACCGGCCTTCGCGGTCTCGTCGGCGATTGCGTCTTCGAAGTAATACATGTCGCAGTAGGTCGTTGTGCCTCCGCGAATCATTTCCGCCAATCCGAGACGTGTGCCGACACGCACAAATTCTTCCGTCACGTTCTTTGCTTCGGCAGGAAAGATGTACTTCGTCAACCACTCCTGTAGATCGAGGTCGTCCGCGAGGCCACGAAACAGGACCATCGGAATGTGCGTGTGACCATTGATCAGACCTGGCGTGATCACTTTGCCCGCTGCGTTAACGCGTTGCCGCGACGTGTAGCCACTCTCGATCTCACCACGCGACCCGATCGCGACGATGCGTCCATTCGAAACCGCAATACCACCGTCAGGAATAACTCTCCGCTCCTGGTCCATGGTAACGATCGTTCCACCAAGGACGAGCAGATCGACCGGCTCAACACGCTGCCGTCGATTCTGAGCGGCTGCATTGGAAAGTGGAGTTGAGACCATGGCGAATAAAGTGATGAGAATCAGCAGACGTTTGGACATAGAATCAGATCCGTATTATGCGTGGTCATCGGTGGCTTTCTTCGATAGGAACCGCGCATCGAACGCGCGCGGCAAAAGATCGGCTATATGAAAAGTTTCCCGTTCACCGCCCAGGTTTGCGAAGACGATCGTTGCGCCTCGCGCAAACTCCCAGATTATTTGACGACAGGTTCCACATGGCGGCGTCAATGTTTGCGTGTCGGCAACAACAGCCAGTTCGGTAAACTGTCGTTCACCTTCCGATAGCGCCTTCCAGATTGCAACGCGTTCGGCGCAGACAGTTAGACCATAACTCGCGCTCTCGATGTTGCAGCCGGTGTAGACCTTCCCACTCGCGGTTCGCACCGCGGCTCCAACCGCAAAATTCGAGAACGGCGCGACTGATTGCAGCCGCGCTGCCTTCGCCGCTTCAATCAACGGTTCTAAATCTTCGCTCAAAGTTGGCCTCCAGCAACTGATAAAGCATTGGCCAGCCTCTCGCGAATCTTTCCACTCAATAAATCAATGCTGACGAGATTATGACCGCCCTCAGGAATGATTACATCTGCGTGACGTTTCGACGGCTCGACAAACTGCATATGCATGGGGCGCACCGTCGACAGGTACTGTTCAATGACTGACTCGGCTGTGCGGCCACGCTCCGCGATGTCGCGTCGCAGCCGCCGGATGAAGCGAATATCGTCAGGCGTGTCGACAAACACTTTGATATCCATCTGCTCGAGCAAACGCGGATCGGCGAAGATTAGTATGCCTTCCACGATCACGATCGGCTTGGCCGGGACCGTGCGCGTTTCATTCAGACGAGTGTGGGTTTTGAAGTCGTAAAGCGGTAACTCGATCGATTCGCCAGACTTCAAACGACGCACATGGTTCACGAGCAAATCGTTGTCGAGTGCGTCGAGATGGTCGAAGTTCGCGAGCCCGCGAATATCGAGCGGCAGGTCGCTCAGGTTGCGGTAGTAAGAGTCTTGCTGAATGAAGACAACTTCACTGGCGCTGACTGATTCGAGGATCCGGTTTGCGACCGTGGTCTTGCCGGAGCCGGTGCCGCCAGAAATGCCGATTATCATGCTCATACGGAGTCAAATTAGGATTTCTCGCGCAAAGACGCAAAGGCGCAAAGTTATGACCTCCGGCTGCCCGCAGGGTCTGAACTTTGCACCTTTGCGTCTTTGCGAGAGAAAAAACTCTTTCAAAACTCTCCAACCCTTCGATTAATCCCTGCAATAACTCTCCGCAGTAACTCCGTAAACGTTTCACGCACACGGTTCCCGGTCGCCATCACTTCCTCATGATTGATCGGCTCGTCGCTAATCCCCGCCGCCATGTTCGTGATGCAAGAGATCCCGAGCACTTCCATACCCATGTGCCGCGCCACGATCGCTTCCGGCACCGTGCTCATCCCCACGGCGTCGGCCCCAAGGTTACGCAGCAGATGAATCTCGGCCGGCGTTTCGTAACTTGGACCAGACAACGCGCCGTAGATCCCACGCCGGACCTCAACGCCGATCGCTTTCGCCTCTTCAACCACCAACTCCTGCAACTCCGGCGCATAAACCGCCGACATGTCAGGGAAACGCGGTCCAAACCGATCGTCATTGGGACCTCGTAGCGGATTGTTTCCCATTAAGTTCACGTGGTCGCTGATCACCATCAGTGCGCCTTGTGACAACTGAACGTTGATGCCACCCGCGGCATTTGTGAGGATTAGCGTTTTGATACCCAGCAGGCTGAAAGTGCGGATCGGAAATGTGACTTCTTCGAGTGAGTAACCTTCGTAATAATGAACGCGTCCCTGCATCGCCAGCAGCGGCACACCATCCACTTTACCGATCACCAGTCTGCCGGCGTGGCCCTGCGCTGTAGAACGCACGAAGCCCGTTATGTCTTCGTAGGGAATACCGACGGCGTCTTCGAAGTCGTCGGCAAATCCGCCGAGACCGCTACCGAGTACAACCGCTATGCGCGGCTCGACATTTATGCGGGCCCTGATAATCCTTGTGGCATGTTCGGCGCGCTCATAAAGACTCGTGCTTGCCGTTCGCTCAACCATTTGAAACCCCTTGCTACTTTTCTTTCTGATACGGAATTCCCAAAGCACGTGGTGGCCGGGACGATCCAATAAAGCCCGCCAACACCACAATGGTCAAGACGTACGGCACCATTTGAATGAATTGCACCGGAATATCTTCGCCGGACGGCAGCTTTACCGCGCCCTGCATCTGGATCGAAACCGCTTCCGTAAATCCAAACAGGAGACACGCGAGAAGTGTTTGCACCGGCCGCCACTTGCCGAAGATCAGAGCGGCGAGAGCAATAAAGCCGCGACCCGCAGTCATGTTTCGCGTGAACAAAGACGACTGCCCAATCGAAAGATACGCGCCACCGATGCCTGCCAGCATACCTGCCAGCAGCACGCCTGAATATCTGATCCGGCTCACACTGACTCCCGCAGCGTCAGCCGCCTCAGGATTCTCGCCCACCGATCTCAGCCGGAGTCCGAATGGCGTTTTGTAAACGACGTACCAGATCGCAGCGACGAGCACGAGAATCGCGATCGCGATGATCGCAGGTGATTGCGGTAATAGATGGTCCTTGGGAAGTTGTGGAGTCGAGCCTGACGAAAGAAATAGAGCGCCACTCAGAAAACCCGGCATGCCGAGCATCAGGATATTGATTGCAGCGCCGCTAACAACTTGGTCGGCTTTGAATTTGATACAACTAAAGGCGTAGATCGTAGCAATGAACAGACCGGCAAACATTCCCGCCAGCAAACCGATCCAGGGGCTCGCCGTGCCCATACCGAAACGTGTGTCAGCCGCGTAAGTAACGGCCGCGGCCGTGAATGCACCCGCGAGCATCTTTCCTTCAAGTGCGATATTGATCACTCCGGATCGTTCTGAAAACAGACCACCGAGCGCCGCGAGCACGAGTGGCGTCGCGAGTCGAATCGTTGAGGCTACGAGCGAAAGCGTGAAAATATCTCTCATCGGTCTAACCTCTCAGACGCTCCACCGAGAATCTTCCTCCGAGGAGCCATTTGAAGAATGCCTCCGCAGCAATGAAAAGAATGATGATGCCTTGCAGCACCTGCACAATGTCTTTCGTGATGTGTTCAGAAAAGCCGTCGACGTAGATGCCGCCGTGTTGCAAAGCAGCGAATAACAACGCGGCGAGGATCACCCCGACCGGATGATTTCGACCAAGCAAGGCCACGGCGATGCCGGTGAAGCCGTAGTTGTCAGAGAAGCCATCGTAATAACGATAGCGATAGCCGAGCACTTCGTTGATGCCAACCATGCCGGCGAGCGCGCCCGAGACCGCCATCGCCAGAATGATCTGTTTACGAATCGAGATGCCGCCATACTCAGCCGCAAACGGATTGCTGCCGGTGGCGCGTATCTCGTAACCCCACTTCGTGCGCCACAAGAACAGGTAGACCAGCAGACAACACAAAAGCGCGAGTAGAAACGCAACGTTCAACGGAATGCGTTCGGGAAAGCCCGGAATGAACTTACCGAGCCGTGCGATGTGGGCACCATCGCCGATCATCGTCGTTTGCAGGATCGGATCGCCGGGCTGTTTGTAGTGATACTGCGTGAAGTAGCTGGCAAGGGCCACCGCGATGAAGTTCAACATGATCGTGTTGATTACTTCGTGCGATCCGAAACGCGCTTTCAAGACGCCGGGAATCGCCCCCCAGAATGCGCCTACCACTATCGCAGCTAGAAAGCAGAACGGGATCAGGAGCCAGGGCGTCAGATTAGCGAAGGTGATCCCTACCCAGGCGGTTGCGAAGGCGGCGATGTAGAGTTGGCCTTCGGCGCCGATGTTGAATAAGCCACAACGAAATCCGACGAGGACTGCAAGGCCTGTAAAAATTAGTGGTGTTGCGTGAAAGAGCGTGTAGCCGATGCCGTCGGGCCAGGACAGAGCGCTGCCGAGGAGTAGACGATAAGCGGTGAACGGATCGTCGCCGACAATGGCGATGAGAATGCCGCCGACGATGAAGGCGGCCAGCACGGCGATTAGGGGGAACAGGAGCTCGCGGGCCAGTTTGGGCATATCGGGCTTATCCACAGATTACGCAGATTCATTCCAGAAAACTAATCTGTGTAATCGGTGGATGATTTTGTTCAGTGTCCTCTTGTCATCAACAACCCAATCTCTTCCAGGGTCGCCTTCTTCGGATCGACCTCGCCAGCAATGCGACCTTCGTGAATGATCAGTAAGCGATCGGAAAGACTCGTGACTTCTTCAAGTTCGGCGGAGACGAGCAGAATCGCGCACCCATCGTCGCGCAAGCTAACCAACTGCCGGTGAATAAATTCGATCGCGCCGATATCAACGCCGCGCGTGGGTTGTGATACGAGTAGCAGTTTCGGATCGACACGATACTCGCGACCGATGATCAGTTTCTGTTGGTTCCCACCCGATAGTGCACGCGCTGGAAGCGTGGCGTTCGGTGGACGAACGTCAAAGGCCTTAATGATCTCGCCGGCGCGTCGCTGGATCGCGTTTTCGTCGAGAAAAACTCCGCCGGCTAAAGCTGCGATAGGCGGACGATAATGAACGCCGAGTATCGAGTTTTCCGACAAACTAAACTCCAAAAGCAGTCCGCGACGGTGCCGATCCTCAGGTATGTGAGCGATGCCGAGTTCGCGTCGCACACGCGCGCCCAGCACGTTGAGACTGCGTCCTTCGAAGTTCATCTCACCGGTGAGCCGCGCCGGATCGACCAGGCCCGCCAGCGCTTCCATCAGTTCCGTCTGACCGTTGCCTTCAACTCCCGCGATACCGACGATCTCACCACTGCGGACTTCAAACGAGACTCCGTTAACACGTGTCGTTCCGGAAACGTCAACCACCGACAGATTTCGGACTTCGAGTTGCGGCCTGCCAACCTTCGCGTCGGGCTTCTCCACTCGCAGCAACACCTCGCGTCCAACCATCAGGCGCGCAAGTTCGGCGGCGTTTGTGTCCTTAGTCTGCACTCGACCGACAACTTTGCCGTCACGCATCACGGTAACTTCATCGGAGATCGCGAGCACCTCGGAAAGTTTGTGAGTGATGATGACTACTGTCTTGCCCTGCTCACGCATGCGCCGCAGAATCGCGAAGAACTCTTCCACCTCGAGCGGCGTCAGCACGGCCGTTGGTTCGTCGAGGATCAAAATGCGTGCGTGGCGGTAGAGCGCCTTCAACAACTCGACGCGCTGTTGTTGGCCCACCGACAAATGCTCGATCGGTTCGTTTGGATTAACTGCCAGCTTGAACTCTTCGGAAAGCTGCCGGATCTGTGAAGCGGCGCTCCTCAGGTCGAGAGCGAGGGAACTGCCCGGTTCAGCGCCGAGCACGATGTTCTCGGCGACGGTCATCGTCTCTACCAGCATGAAGTGCTGGTGGACCATGCCGATGCCCAGCGCGATCGCGTCGTGAGGCGACTTGATCTCGCGCACCTGACCATCGACCAGGATCTCACCGCTGTCAGCGGTGTAGAAACCATAGGCGATCCGCATCGCGGTCGACTTGCCTGCCCCATTCTCACCGACGATCGCATGAATCGTCCCGGGCTTAACGACGATGTTTACCCCATCATTAGCGAGCACATCGCCGAAGCGTTTGGTGATATTTCGGAGTTCGAGCACTTATACAGGATGAACAGAATTCTCAGGATAATTGACTACTGGTACAGAACAAACGGAGATCGTCTTGCTGATAACTGGTCTTCTAACTCGCTGAAAATTGGTCTTCTATCTTGCTGATAACTGGACTTCTAACTTGCTGATAACTGGACTTCTCACTTGCTGATAACTGGTCTTCTATCTTGATAACCTTGTAAATCCTGTCGAGATTATCCACCCATCGCGTCTGTTACTTTGATTTCGCCGTCGATGATCTTCTTCTTCGCAGCTTCAGCTTCTTCAATCGCCCTGGGTGTAACGAGATCTTTGTTGTATTCGTCCATCGCGTAGCCGACGCCGTCTTTGTCCAAACCAAAAACGTGCACGCCCGGTTTGAAGTTATGGTTCACGACGTCTTTCACGATGTCGTAGACGGCGTTGTCCACGCGTTTGACCATGCTGGTGAGAACAAAGCCTGGTTTCACCATGTTCTGATTTGAATCCACGCCGATCACGAAATGCGTCGCACGACCATCTTGTTTACCCTGTTGTTCGACAGCGTCAAAGGCACCGAGCCCGGAGTTACCGGCAGCGGTAAAGATCACGTCCGCGCCTTTGCCGATCTGGGCCAACGAGAGCTCCTTGCCTTTGCCCGGATTGTTCCAGGCAGCATCCGTGACGCCGACATAGTTTCGGATCACGCGAATGTTCGGATTCACTGACTTCGCGCCTTCCTCGTAACCCTGGGCGAAACGATGGATGAGACCGATATCCATGCCGCCGAGAAAGCCGATGGTCCCGGTACGCGAGGCGTTGGCAGCCAGAATTCCGACCAGGTATGAGCCTTCGTGCTCTTTGAACACGAGCGAGGCGACGTTCGGCAGTTTGCTGAAACCGTCGATGATGGCGAACTGAATGTCAGGATAGTCTTTGGCGACCGATTCCATGATCGGGGCCTGGGCAAAGCCCACACCGATGATCAGATCGAACTTACGTTCGGCGAAGGCGCGCATCGCAGGTTCGATGGCGTTTGGAGTGCCGGGCTCGATGTCGCGCAGCACGATCGGAAGATCTTTAGCGGCGCGCTGCACGCCTTGCCAGGCGGCGGCGTTGAATGAGCGATCGTCTTTGCCGCCGATGTCGAAGACGATGCCGACTTTGATCTTGGAGTGGTCTTCGGCAGCGGACGTTCCGCCGCAACCGGAGAGCAATAGGGGCATTGTTATAACGAAAAGCGCCAGAAGCACTGGAAAAACTTCTCGCGCAAAGGCGCAAAGGCGCAAAGTTAAGACCTGCGGTGGCCGGAGGTCTGAACTTTGCGCCTTTGCGTCTTTGCGTGCGAAATCTTTAATTTGACTCATTTGTTAATAACTTCCTTCACCAACTTCTCTTGCGACAGCGCCGCATCTCCGACGTGATACGCCGCCTGGATCCGCCGCGCCGCTTCCTCCGCAGCCGCAGAATCCGCGCAGTAAACGATCCCGATCGCTTCACCCGCGCGAACCTGATCACCTAACTTCAGATCGGAAGTAAAACCGACTGTGGGATCCACTGTGTCTTCGATGCGCACGCGCCCGCCGCCGATTGCCGCGATCGCGTGTCCAATCTCCGTGGTATCGACTTTAGTAATGAAGCCGGAGCGCGGGGATTCTACCTTAACGGTTTCTCTTACCAAAGGCAGAAAACTACCCGGGTCATCGCAAACGCGTGGATCGCCTCCCTGCGCCTCGATGTTGCGTCGTAAACACTCCAGCGCTTTACCCGATCGCAACACCTCGTCCAAACGCTTGCGCGCCGCTTCGATGGTCTCGTCAACATTCGCAAGCAGAAGCATGTGCGCCGAGAGTTCGACCGACAAGTCGAGCACCGGAAGCGCCGCTTCGTTTGCTTCACCCCGAAGGATCTTAATGCACTCTTCGACTTCCAAAGAGTTTCCCACCGCGCGACCCAGCGGCTGGTTCATGTCGGTCAACAACGCTCGCGTCTTAATGCCGCATGAGTTTCCGGTGCTGACCAGCGCATGGGCCAGGTCACGGGCTCGCGTCTCTTCGCGCATGAAAGCACCATTGCCGACTTTCACGTCGATGATCATCGCATCCAGACCGGCCGCGCCTTTTTTAGAAATGATCGAAGCAACGATCAACGGTATCGCTTCGACGGTGGAAGTTGCGTCGCGCAGCGCGTACATCTTCTTGTCAGCAGGCGCAAGTTCAGCAGTCTGTCCTGCCATCGCATAACCAACCTGGTCCAGCACCTGCTTGAACTCACTCGCACTGAGACTCACTCGATACCCCGGAATCGACTCCAACTTATCGAGTGTGCCGCCGGTGTGGCCCAGGCCACGGCCCGAGATCATCGGCACACATACGCCACACGCAGCCACGAGCGGAGCAATGATGATCGACGTCTTATCACCAACGCCGCCAGTCGAATGTTTGTCTGCTTTCGGTTTGGGAATATCGGAGAAGTCGAGAATGTTGCCCGAGTTGAGCATTGCTTCGGTCAACGCCTGCTGCTCGGATTCGTTCATGCCATTGAGGTAGATGGCCATGAGCAGCGCGCTGACCTGGTAATCGGCAATGCGACCGCTAGTGACTCCGCCGATGAAGAAATCAATCTCTTCGCGCGATAGATTCAGCCCGTCTCGCTTTTTTCGTATGACGTCCTGTGGTCTCAAGCTGCTTTCCTTAGTTGCTCTCCATCAGCACCGCGGCCTGAGCGGTCACAGCGAGCCCCTGCCCCACCGCATCGAGTCCCTCGCCCGTCTTCGCCTTCACACTCACGCAGCCAGTATCGACTCCCAACATTACCGCGATGTTCTGACGCATCGCGTCGATGTAACTTCTGAGTTTTGGCCTCTCGAGCAAGATAGTCGAATCAACGTTGACCACGTGGAGATTACGTTCGCGCGCCAACCACATCACGCGCGAAAGCAATTGCAGACTACTGGCGCCACTCCACTGTGTATCCGTGTCCGGAAAATGCACTCCGATATCCCCTTCACACAGCGCACCGAGAATCGCGTCGGCGATCGCATGCGAAAGCGCATCAGCATCTGAGTGACCTTCCGCCCCGACATCGGAAGCAATGCGCACACCGCCAAGCACCAGCTCTCGTCCTTCAACGAGACGATGTGTGTCTGTACCGATGCCGATCCGGATCATGGTCTTCGGTTTTTGGTCTTTGGTCTTGGTAAGAATCTAAAGGCCAAGACCTAAGACCAAAGACCGCCCTTTAAAAATGCCTCCGCTACCAGGAGATCTTCACGCGTCGTAATCTTAATATTTCTCGCACTACCTTCGACAACCGTCACCGGCTTCCCGAGTTGCTCAACCAACGCGCTTTCGTCAGTCAAAGACGGATCGTTCACATCAGCTCGCTGGTAAGCCTGTCGCAAAACCTCGTACTGAAAGCACTGTGGCGTTAGCGCGCGACGCAAGCCACTGCGATCGAGTGTCGTCAAAACCTTGTCACCACTCACTTGCTTAACGGTGTCCGGCACCGGGGCCACTAAGATCGCCCCACCGTCCGTCTTCGCTGCCGCGATGGTCCTTTCGATCTCCTCAACCGTTACAAATGGTCGCACACCATCGTGCACTGCAACTATCTCGGCGGTCGCAGATCGAATCGCCATCAACCCGCGCTTGACTGAATCAGCCCGCGTCGCTCCACCAGGAACAACTCGCGCGACTTTCCGCAGTCCATATTTTCCCACCAGCGAAAGGAAGCCCGCAGACTCCTCTGCGGGCAGCACGACGATCACTTCATGAATACTGTCACACTCCTCAAACGGTTTGAGCGTGTGAAAAATTACGGGCGTTCCTGCCAAAAGCAGAAACTGCTTCGGCCGATCGCTTGCCATTCGGGCGCCAGCGCCGGCAGCCGCAATAATCGCGGTGTTCATTAAGAGAGATTGGAAACCGTGGAAATGGCGCTAGCTCTCGGTGATCGGTTCGCTTTCAGAGATACGCACCGGAGCTGGGGTGCTGCGCGAGTCTCGCATCTGACGACGCGAAGCGCCGTTCGTGCGATGAATGTCGCTGTGCCCGCCATTTTCCGCTTCTTCCCAGAGACGCCCGAAGATCATCTTGCCGGCAGTGGTTTGCAACACGCTGGTGACGGCGATATCTGCGTTCTTGCCAATCAGCCGGCGGGCGTTGTCAACCACCACCATCGTGCCATCGTCAAGATAGGCGACGCCCTGATTGTATTCCTTGCCTTCCTTCAGGATGAAAACCCTCATCGCCTCGCCTGGGAGTACGACCGGCTTGAGTGCGTTTGCCAACTCATTAATATTGAGCACGCTGACGCCGCGCAACTGGGAGACTTTGTTTAAGTTGAAATCATTCGTGACGATCACGGCATCAAGCTGTTTGCCGAGTTCGATCAACTTCAGATCAACTTCGCGCACCGACGGAAAGTCAGTCTCCACGATTTGAATGTCGAGTGAACTGTTGTTCTGGAGACGGTTGAGCATATCAAGGCCACGGCGTCCCCGTTGGCGCTTGGACGAGTCAGGTGAATCGGCAACCTGTTGCAGTTCGCGAAGAATGAACTGAGGAATGATTAAGGAACCGGTAAGAAATCCTGTTTCAGCCACGTCGGCGATCCGGCCGTCGATGATCACCGAAGTGTCCAGAATCTTCAAATCGCGTCGCGTGACCTTATCGCTGAAGATCCCACCCAGCGCCGACAGATCGAGATAGTCACCTTTAGCAGCCCCCACCATCAACCCGACATAGGCCATGAAGAACGTCAGTGACACAGTCAAAAACGTTTTCATTTTTGGTTCCAGAGCTGAGGCTTCCTGGCGACTGATCAACGACCCGATCAGGTACGCTCCGAGGATTCCCAGTATGGACCCAACTGCCGCGCCTATCAGCGTTTTGAGTGTGGCCCGGCGAATCCGCAACTCGAAAATAATGATGCAGACCGCAATCAACGCGGCTACACCGGCGGAAATCCACGGGCGTTCTTTCAGCGGAGAAAGTTTGTATCCCGCTACCACCAAGACTGCCGTAAATATAAGCCGTATTAGAACGACATCGGCATGCATAATAAAGGCATACTAACACGCCAATATCGGCAGCGTCACGGAAATCCGTTGGTAATTGAGCCCTCTTGATGGCCCTTTGCACCATTTCGAGAAAAGCGCTTAAATGATCACCATGCGAACACCAACCCCCCAATTAATGATCGCGATGGTCTGGCTGCTGGTCCTCGCAAGTTTCGCAGGAGCGCAGCAGAGTTCACTCAAATTCACCATTCCCGCAGGCTGGATAGATGAACCGCGCGCATCCAGCATGCGTGTCGCACAATACAAGTTGCCGAAGGTCGCACCTGATGAAGAGGACGCATCACTGGTCCTTTACTACTTCGGACCCGGCCAGGGAGGTTCCACTGCTGCCAATATCGAACGCTGGATCAGCCAGATGAAGCAGGAAGACAGCAGTACTCCAAAAGCTAAAGAAGAAAACCTCGAGGTGAATGGACTAAAGGTGGCGACAGTCGATGTTTCGGGCACATATGTGGCGGAGACCGCGCCCGGAAGCGGGACAGTCCACAACAAGCCCGGCTACCGTCTGCGCGGCGCGGTGGTGGAAACACCGAAAGGCTCTTATTTTGTGAAACTCGTAGGGCCCGAAAAGACCGTGGCGCACTGGAACGAATCGTTCCTGAGCTATCTACGGTCGTTCGAGTTTAAGTAAGACTGGCCTTTGGTTTTTGGTTTTGGGTCTTTGATTCTGATGACAACGTAGAACCAAGGCCAAAGACCCAAGACCCGGTTTATTTATACCGGTAGGTAATGCGTCCGCGCGACAAGTCGTAGGGCGACATCTCCACGCTCACGCGATCACCAACCAAAATCCGGATGCGGTTCTTCCGCATCTTGCCGGAAATAGCTGCCAAAACCACGTGCTCGCTGTTATCGAGCCGGACTTTGAAGAAGGCGTTGGGCTGCTTATCGATGATAATGCCCTGCGCCGGAATGAGATCTTCTGCTGCCAATCAGTTTCTCCTTAACTATCTCTTGGGGCTTTGTACTTAGTACCGGGGCACAATAGCACACTGTCAGGCGCCAAGTACAAAGCACTTAACACTTGACTCACCTACTTGCACGTCGAGGTCGAAACGAACGTGTGAAAACGGCGCGGCTCGCCACAAACTTTGTCGGCGCTATCGCCGGCAAGCTTCCACCGAATCCAGTTGGAACGATCCGTTTCACTGTTTGCCCCATCAGTTTTTCAATCGCTCGCAGCGAGAGTTCGTCAACCGGAGTAACGATCGTAATCGCCTGTCCTTTACTTCCCGCACGACCAGTACGGCCGATGCGATGAACATAATCCTCCGGAGCAGCCGGCACGTCGTAATTAATCACATGCGAAACACCGTCAACGTCCAAACCTCGGGCCGCGATATCGGTAGCAACCAGAACACGTGTGCGCCCATCGCGAAACCCACGAAGTGCGGCTTCACGTTGCGGCTGCGACCGGTCCGAGTGAATCCGATTCACGAGGTGATCGCGAGCAGACAGAATATGCGACAACCGCTCAGCGGAACGTCGCGTGCGCGCGAACACCAACACACGCTCGAAGCTTTCACGCTCAAGCAGATCCAGCAACAATGCTGTCTTCGATTCAGCCGCAACCTGATACGCGGTTTGCTCTACGAGTTGTGGCGCACGGCCGCGCTGACTTACTTCAACCAGCTTCGGCGCTTTCATTGTCGAACGAGCCAATTGTTCGATTTCAGGCGGGAGCGTCGCAGAGAAAAGCAGTGTCTGACGTTTTGCCGGGACCAACGAGAGCACGCGGCGAATAGCCGGCAGAAATCCCATGTCCAACATTCGATCAGCTTCATCGAGTACGAGCACTTCGACCGTCGCCAGGTTCAATGTGCCGCGATCGACGAGATCCAGCAATCGTCCGGGCGTTGCGATTACAACTGCCGCGCCCCGGCGTAGCTCAGAAGTCTGTGTGCGGATGTTGGCGCCTCCCATCAATATGGCGCTCCGATTTTGTTTCGTGTGATTGAGTTCGCCGTACATCTTTTGGATCTGTAAAGCAAGTTCGCGAGTTGGTGCTAACACTAACGCGCGGATTCCGGGTCGCGGACGTTCAGCAATCCTGTTTAAGATCGGCAATAGAAAGGCTGCGGTTTTGCCCGTACCTGTTTCAGCACAGCCTATCAAGTCGCGCCCTTCAAGAACGACCGGAATGGCCTGTTGCTGAATGGGCGTTGGTTCTTTGTATCCGAGAGACTCGCAGACACGCAGTTGTGCCGCGTCGAGTCCCAGTTGAGAAAATTTCATAAAGTTCTTTCAGTTTACTTGTATTGGCGTGGTCCTTGTGGCTGGGTTCTCCCAACCACAAAGACCTGACACCAGTAGCAATCCTTTCCTTACCACCTTGGTTCACGATCACGGCCACCACCGTAACCGCCGCCGCCGCTGTTGCGGCCGCCACCGTAGCCGCCACCACCACCACGTCGGCCACCGCCACCAAATCCGCCACGGCCGCCACCACCGCCACCGGAACGAGCTTCGCGCGGCTTCGCTTCGTTAACCTTCAACGTGCGGCCACCGATTTCCTTCCCGTCAAACTGGGTAATGGCTGCGGCGCCTTCTTCTTTTGTGGCCATCTCGACAAAACCGAAGCCGCGTGAACGGCCGGTTTCTCGATCTTCCACCACACTCGCTGATTCAACTGTACCGGCCTGCGCAAAGAGCTGCTGCAAGTCCTCACTGGAAGTCGAGAACGCGAGATTTCCTACATAGAGTTTCATAGACATAGAGATCTTTCTTCCCTGCTCGGGAATAAAAAGAAGCTGCGAATCGGATTGTTCTTCGGAGAAACGGTAGTCGGCGAAGGACCCGGGGTCGGATGCTCTTTAAGAGCGGCTTCTGAAATTGAAAGTGGCCTGCTCTCGAACCATCCATAACGCCCGCCGACAACGATTTCGCGGGGCGCATCACCGTCGATGCGCGAGAGAAGGATTAGCTGGCAGGCACTATGCACTAAGGGCGGCAAAGTAGCAAGCCGAGAGTGACATTGGTGATTAGCTTCGCGCAAAAAGTCGTCGATAGTTCTTTAAGCTTGAGTAGCCGGCGAAGGCATAAAGCCTGGGGGGCGTAAGCCCCAGGATCGTTCAACCAAAGAACGCAACAGCCCGTGAAAACGGGCGGCAGCGCAACGATTTGGGCAGCTTTCACCCGCTGGGCGGGCTCGAATCTCTTATTTAATCGGCTGCACAAAAAGTCGTGGATAGTCTCCTTTTAGCCTGCGTAGCAGGCGAACGCATAAAGCCTGGGGGCGTAAGCCCCAGGATCGTTCAACCAGCACGCACAGCCCGTGAAAACGGGCGACAGCGCAACGATTTGGGCAGCTTTCACCCGCTGCGCGGGCTCCGAACCTTATTTAATCTTGCTTCCTGGGGCTCACGCCCAGGCTTTACGCAGACGCCTGCTTTGCAAGGCTAAACCTGACTCTTTGTGCAAAGCCTGGCTGATTGCCAATTTTTGAACTCGTTCAAAAAATCTCTTGACTCCCGAACAACACAGGCGTAGGCTGCGTATAGTTGAACGTGTTCAAATTCAACTAGAGGAGGCTTGACCATGACAATCGGAATAAGCACTTACCTGATCTACCTCGCCGTCAGCATCGCGCTGACCATCTGGGTAGCTCGTACCCTGCACAAGAATGGACGCGTTTTCCTGGTTGACGTCTTTCACGGCAACGAAGCCCTCGCCGATTCCGTCAATCACCTGCTGGTCGTCGGCTTTTACCTGATCAACTTCGGTTACGTGACCCTAGCACTGAAGCTCGGTTACGTAGTCGAGAGTGCGGAACAAAGCATTGAAGCCCTCTCGGTCAAAGTGGGCATGGTGCTGCTCGTTCTCGGCGGGATGCACTTCTTCAATCTGTTCATCTTCAGCCGGATGCGCCGTCGCACCAGCACACGCAACAATCATCCTCCGGTCAACCCTGACGCCTTCACCCAAACTGCCGTACACCAGGAGGCCTAGGCGCCATGCTAGCCCTAACCGTGCTTTACGACCCTGACTGTGGCTTGTGCAAGCGCGCGCACCAGTGGCTGGAGGAGCAATCGAAGATCGTGGAACTCAACTTCGTACCCTGTGCTTCCGAAGAAGCTCGAAAACGGTACCCGGTGCTGAATCACGATCTGACGAAGAAGGATCTGACTGTGGTAAGCGATGAAGGCGCAGTCTACTTCGGTCCCAAAGCCTGGCTGATGGTCCTGTGGGCGCTGGCCCGATACCGCGACTGGTCTTATCGACTCGCGGCGCCGGAACTCCTGCCCACGACGAGGAAAGTGGTTTCAGCGATCTCTCAGAATCGATATCAGATTGGACGAGTCGCAGGACTCAGTAAATAACAAGCAAATGGCGGCAAAGCGAAAAAACAGAACGACTACCAAGTCAAAGGGTGACCAGACGAAGGCACTGATCCTGGACACAGCTCTCGAGATGGTCCGCGAGCATGGGTATGAGAACACAACGATGCGCGCAATCGCGCAAAAGGCAGGCGTATCGCTCGGTAATGCTTACTACTACTTCAGCTCCAAAGAACATCTGGTCCAGGCCTTCTATCAACACCTTCACGAGAGTCATCTCGCCGCCGCTCTACCCTCACTCGAGCATGAGAAGACTCTCAAAGCACGCCTGCTTACGGTGATGCGTTCGAAGATCGATACGCTAAAACCGTATCACCAGTTTGCAGGCGTGCTTTTCAAGACCGCGGCACACCCGCAAAGCCCGTTGAATCCTTTTGGTGACGAATCAGATCCGGTGCGTACGGCGAGTATTCAGCTCTTTGAGAAAGTGGTTGAGGGAACGCAGGCGCGCATCCCCAAAGATCTGCGAGCTGAGTTGCCCTACTTACTGTGGATCTATCACATGGGTATAATCCTGTTCTGGATCCACGATCCTTCACCAAAGCATCGACGCACCTATAGAATGATCGACCACACAGTAGACCTGCTTGATAAGTTAATTCACCTCGCGAGCAATCCATTCATGCGGCCGCTGCGCAAGCAGGCGTTGCGGCTAATCGATGAGATTCGAGAGTCGCTTCCGGACGAAGCGGAAAGTGAGGAAAGATGAGCGCAACATTTCCCAACGAAAGTTCTTCGTATGTTTATCAAGGCGTCGTCTATGAGAGAGTGACTCCGTCAAACTCTCCGCAGCCGAGTCCTCACGTCGGGGTGATGACTTGTTTGTCGCAGGGCGTCGTAACGGGCGCTGTCATGATGTTTCTGCTTACCTGCTACGCGATTCTTTCGCAACCTCGCAACGGGTATAACTTCTATTACCTGATTTTCTTTCCCTTTATCCTCTGCTGGGGCATCGTCCCTGGATTGCTGGAAGGGGTCGTCCTGGGCGCCTGCACAAAGGTTGCTGGTCATAACCTGCGCACACTCACCCGCGCGATCATAGGCGCCACGGTCCTTTTAGTACCTTATGCCGTGCTGATGTTTCTGTTCTTCGCCAGCGAAAATGTGAATGGTAGAGCTTCGGAGTATTTGATTGCCTTCATTGTTGTCGCCGCAATGGGCGCGATATTCGGCCTGTTTACGGGATCGCATTTGGACTTTTGGCGTGAACTGGTTCGCGGAGTCGAGTGGATTCCAACAAGAACGCACTCCTGACAGGTTTCACCGGTTTGTTTTTGCGGCTGGCGATCATCTTCTTTTTGATGGAATCGACGCTGGCGTTCCTGATGGAGTTACAAAGCGAGAACTCGGGCCGAGATTTTGTTCTTGTATCAATCGCACTGGTCCACTTTATCGCCGCTTCCCTGATCGTCTTCGCCAGACTGAGGTTCTGGCTGCTTCTTCAACTCGCTTTGGTGATCAACTTCCCGCTCGTTGCCTATGTTTTGGAAGTGGCGAAAGACGACGAATGGCTGATGTGGTATGCCGGGGTTAGCTACCTAATCGCCTGGGCCGCCTTCTTAATCGTTCGCTCGCAGCACACCTACCGCGCACTCGACTCGCTCAAAGAAGAGATCCGCTATTACCTGATCGACTAGGAACACCTAATCCAGGCAGCAAAGTTGCCGGGAGTCAGGAAACATGATCGAAAGCGAAGCAACAGCTCCCTCTCGTCGTTCGGTGTCCAGCTACCACGACATCCTCTCGCTGAACTCGGATCAATCGGTTGCTGCAAGGCAATTTGATGAGCCGGGCTTTGGAACCCTTGTTTCGCAAGGTGCAGTTTTAGGAATGCTTATGTGTTTCGGACTGCACATCGACGCAATGCTCGCGATCCCCGGCTTTTACAATTACCTCATAATAGCCGCGTTGCCTAACTATCTGGGAATCGGCTTGGGAATCGGGTCAATTGTGGCAGCGGTAGTTTGGGCATGCGGTCACCTGGCTAAACGGCGGCTGGGCAAGTTCGCCCGTTGTATTGTTGCATTGTTGACGCTCGCCTGCCTTGGCGGTGGTCTAGTAGGCATTGTCGGAGGCGAAGGCTTCAATTCGAGCGACCTGCGGTTCGCCGTGGGCTTTCTCCTGGCAAATGGTTTAGCAATGGGACTGTTTATTGGTTCGCACGTCGAACCGTGGCGAGAACTTGTTCGGGAACAAGCTGGCTCCGGTTCCACAACCCTCTCAGCGCTCACCGGCATTATTCTGCGTCTCACGATTGTATTCTTCTTGATGATGTCGATCGTATCGTTAGCTGCTATTTATGGCCTGAGGCACAGCCGGCAGACCCTGGCGTTTGGTGTGATCGCCGTGGTTCATTTTGCACTGGCCTCGGCGCTCGTCTTCGCCAGATTGAAATTCTGGGTTCTCTTGCCATTGGCTATACTCGTCACCTCCCCAATCGTTCCTTTCGTAACGGACGTACTCACACCGAACGACTCCTTAATGTGGTATGTAAGCGTTAGTTACCTCGGTGTCTGGGCCGTCTTCTTATGGACGCGAGCGACCGACTTTCGCGGTAAAGGCAGATCAGAAGAAAACTGATCGGCGTTGATTCGCGCCAATCTGTGGCTTACTCTCTGCCGAATGGTCCACATCGCGATCATCGGCGGCGGTATTGGCGGTCTGACTACCGCACTCGCACTCCATCAATCCGGTTTTGAGTTTGAGGTTTTCGAACAGGCGCCAGAGCTTTTAGACGTCGGCGCGGCGATCGCGATCTGGCCCAACGCGATGCGGATTCTCCAGCGTTTGGGCCTTGGCGAAAGGATCCTCGAGCAAGCCGGTGTGATGGACGAGATACGCTGGATGGACCAGCACGGCCGTTTGCTTAACAGCGTTTCGATTTCAGATCGCGAAACGCCGGCGGTTGCACTCCACCGTGCTGATTTGCAAGGCACGTTACTCGAAGCACTGCCTGAGTCGTCGATCAATCTTGGTAAGAGTCTTGTCAGTTATTCTCAACACGACGACAAAGTGATAGCGACGTTCGCGGATGGCCGCTCAATCGAAGCCAGTATCTTGATCGGCGCCGACGGCATTCACTCGGATGTGCGGGCACAGTTTCTCAACGACGGCGAACCCGTCTTTCGTGGGTACACGGTTTGGCGCGGGATCTCGACGGTCGTACCCGAGGGTTTACCAGCAGCGACCGCGATCGAGTTTCACGGACGCGGCCAGCGGTTCGGACTTGGTCCTGTCGGGTTGAGGAGAATCGGTTGGTGGGCTTCGGCAAACGGAACTCACACAAGCAACGGTAAGGGACTGTTGCAGTTGTTCAAAGACTGGAGTCCGCCGGTGCTCCAATTGATCGAGGCTACCCCTTCAGCATCAATCCTCAAGACTGGCGCTTACGATCGCCCTTCAACGAGAAACTGGGGACACGGACGAATGACGTTGCTCGGCGATGCCATCCATCCCACCACACCAAATCTCGGACAGGGTGGTTGCCTCGCAATCGAGGATGCTTTCGTGCTGGCGAACTGTTTTCAGAGGTACGGCGCCGGCTCGGAGGCGCTGCGAAGATATGAGACCGCTCGCTACAAGCGCACGGCAGCGATCACGAGATATTCACGGCTCTACGGCAGCGTCGGTCAGTGGGAGAACGTCTTTGCACGGAAGCTAAGAAGAACCGCGCTGTCGCTTCTGCCTGAAGCAACAGCGCGGCGCTTGATGGAGGTTGTTTTCTATCCACAGATTACACCTTATTGAAATTGAATCTGCGTAATCTGTGGATGGCTTTACTGGCCTGAGGGATTGCCCTCGATATCAATCACGGTGATCGGTGCGATACCGGTCGCTTTTAAGGGTGCCTCGACCTCGGACCGATTCCCTACAATCACGATCGCCAGATGATTCAGGTCGATGTATCGCTTAGCCACCCGCAACAGGTCGTCCTTAGTCACTGCTGACACGTTTGCGGCATACGTCTGATAAAAATCGTCCGGCAGTCCTTGCACAGTGAGTGTAGTGATCGCATTGCTGATCGCGGTCACTGATGCGAAGCGCTGTGGCAGTCCCTGAATCAATGCTTCCTTTGCTGTCTTGATCTCCTCGTCTGTGACCGGTTTCTCGCCGACGATTCCCTTCAACTCTTTCATGAATTCGATCAGCGCCGCATCAGTCTTAGCCGAAAAGATCGCGCCACCGGCACGAAACGCGCCCGGGCCTTTGCCATAACTGAAGCCAGAGTTAACGCCGTAGCTATACCCCTTCTGTTCGCGAATGTTGGCATTGAGCCGCGACTGAAACTGACCGCCGAGAATCGTGTTTAGCACCTGGAGCGCAAAATAATCGGGCGTGTTTCGCGGCGGACCAGGCAGTCCAATATTAACTACCGACTGCGCTGCTCCCGGTTTGTCGACCAGGTAGATCTTTGCCGGTTGCAGTTCAGGCAGCTTCGGATAATCGAACGACGGCAGATCGCCGGCCTTCGTCCACTCCGCCAGCCCTTTCTCGATCGAAGCCTTCGCCTTCGCAGGCGTAATGTCGCCAACTATGGTGACGATGGCGCGGCCCGGTTGGAAATAGGCTTTCTGAAAAGCCATGACATCATCACGCGTGATCGACTTCACCGAAGCCTCGGTAACGCGCTGACCATAAGGATGCGCGGCGCCGTAAAGGATCTTTGCGAACACTTGCGCACCCACGACGGCCGGTTGATCTCGTTGCTGCGTCAGGTTCACGAGCGTGCGGCCGCGCAGGCGTTCCAACGCTGGTTCCGGGAAAGTGGAATTCAGCATCATGTCGGCCATGATTGCGAGCGTTGCCTCAAAGTTCTGAGCGGTTGAGACGAAGCTAACGGATCCTTCTTCGCCACCGATGTTGGCGCCGACGCCGGTTCCCAACAGTTGCAACGCATCCGAAAGCTGATCGCCGGTCTTTGTCCTGGTACCTTCAGTCAGCATCGAAGTGGTCATCGACGCGACGCCACGCTTGCCGGCCGGTTCAAATTGGTTCGAACCACCGAGGAACGTGATCGAGAACGAAACCAGTGGCAAACCGTGGCGCTCGGAGACGATCAACGTCGCGCCGTTCGACAACCTAGCCTTGGTCCACGTCGGCACCCGCAACACAGGTGTCGCACCCAGCGTTGGGACTTTCGTACGGTCGAGAGTTTGTTGAGCAACCGCGGCGATGTTCGCAAAACCGATTACGAGTGCCGCCATCAAGGCAAGAGCTTTTTTCTGTGTTCTCATGACTTACCTCCCGCGCGACTTCCCTTGACCGTACTCACCTGTTCGCTTTCGGTCGCTTTGGAAGCCTGATCCTTCTTGCCCTTCGGCACCACACTCAACACGATCCGTGAACGCGTCAGGTACTTTGCCGCCACACGCTTAACATCGGCAGCCGTGACCGCGAGTGTTTTCTGGAAATCGACACTGAACTGACCGGGATTGCTATAGAACACCGCGCCGCTGATAAGTTGATTCGCCTTGCCGAGATTCGATTCGAGCCCGCGGAGGAAACTCAACTCGAGTCCGCTCTTCGCCTTTTGCAGCTCTTCGGCAGTCGGACCTTCGTTGATGAACTTCTGTAACACTTCATCGACCGAGGTTTCTAAAGAGGTGAGCGAGTGCTCGGGCCTTGGAATCACCACCACCTGAAACACTCCGACGTCCTCAGCCGAGTTCTGAAACCCAGCAACCTGCGACGCCATTTGCGAGTCGTACACCAGCGCTTTCGTCAAACGTGCGGTGCGCGATCCCGACAGAATCGAACTCATAACTGAAAGCGCATAGTCATCGTCATTCTTAAAACCGACCGACGGCCATTGAATGTAAAGCCGCGGGACTTGCACGGCGTCCTCGTACACCAGACGTTTGCTCGCAGCCAGATTGCCGAGCGGCACCTTTGGCCTCGTGACCGTTTCGCCTTTAGGCAAGTCGCTAAAGTATTTCTGCACCCACGCTTTCGCCTGTGCCGGATCGAAGTCGCCGACAATGGCGATCGTCGCGTTGTTTGGAGCGTAGTAGAGTCTAAAGAACGCCTTCACATCTTCTTCAGACGCAGCGCTCAAATCCACCATCGAACCGATGACCGGCCATGAATACGGATGACCCTTCGGATACATCGCCGCGGAAAAGATCTCGCTCACGCGGCCGTAAGGTTGGTTGTCGTAGCTCTGCCGCCGCTCGTTCTTCACGACGTCTCGTTGTGCGTTGAGCTTTGCGATGTCGAGTTTGTCGAGCAGGAATCCCATCCGATCGGACTCGAGCCACAAAGCGGTTTCGAGATAGTTGGAAGGAATCGTCTCGTAGTAATTGGTGCGATCGTTTGTGGTCGATCCGTTGTTTGAGCCACCCACGCCTTCTGTCAGCTTGTCGTGATAACCGTAAGGCACGTGACCGGAGCCCGTGAACATCACGTGCTCGAAGAGATGTGCAAAGCCGGTGCGTCCGGCCGTCTCATTTTTCGAGCCGACGTGATACCAAACATTGACGGCAACCGTCGGGGTGGTGCGGTCCAACGAAAGAATCACGGTGAGACCGTTGGGCAGTTTGTAAGTTTCAAAGGGAATCTTGATCGAGTCGGAAGAGTTCTTCTTCTGACCAAGCAGCGGTTGGGACAACGAAATGGTCAGCACCAGGGCAAGGGCTGACAGAATTCTTCTCTTCTTAGTCACGACTACTCCTTTCGCATTGCTTCCGGTTTTCGGTATCAGGCGTGGTGTGCGGGGCGTATCCTATGAAGGTCCAAAGTGTAGTGTCAACTTTAATTACACGACCCGGCCACAGGCGCATACGAATTATTGAACGGTCATCCTATTTTTTGGTTGACGTGTGTTCTCGCGGGCGATCTGTGGCAATATCTGCGCATCATGAAAGCCATTCAAGTTGCGCAAGCGGGTGGGCCCGAGGTGCTCACTCTCGTTGACTTACCGGTTCCGACTCCGAAACCAAGCGAAGCGGTGGTGCAGATCAAAGCCGCGGGTGTGAACTTTATCGATGTCTACTTTCGCGAGGGTCGTTATCCAACGTCGCTGCCGTTTGTAAATGGACAAGAAGCGGCGGGTGTGGTGACCGATGTCGGGAGTGAAGTGACGAACGTGCAACGCGGCGATCGTGTTGCTTACACCGGAGCTTTGGGAAGTTATGCGGAATACGCAGCGGTTCCTGCGAACCGGCTGGTAAAGATTCCGGATGAGCTGGACTTTGAACAGGCAGCGGCGGCGATGCTGCAAGGAATGACGGCGCATTATCTTTTGTACAGTTGTTATCAACTAAAGAGCGGCGAGAGTGCCTTGATGCACGCGGCGGCTGGCGGTGTCGGTTTGCTGCTGGTTCAGATGGCGAAGAAGATTGGCGCCCGGGTTATCGGAACGGCGGGAACGCATGAGAAAGCACAACTGGCGCGTGACGCCGGCGCCGATGAAGTCATCGTTTACACCGAAGCAGACTTTGAGACCGAAACACGACGCCTAACTAACGGCGAGGGCGTGCACGTTGTTTACGACGGCGTCGGTAAAGACACCTTCGAAAAGGGTCTCAACGTCCTGCGTCCACGTGGTTATATGGTTTTGTTTGGTGGCTCGAGCGGCGCCGTGCCGCCATTTGACTTGATAAAGCTGTCGCAAAAGGGCTCGCTCTACGTTACCCGCCCGACACTGGTGAATTACACCGCCAAGCGTGAAGAACTCAAATGGCGCGCGAACGACGTGCTACAGATGATCGTCCGCGGCGATCTTAAACTGCGAATCCACAACGTTTACCCGCTCGCGGAAGCCCAGCAAGCCCACCGCGATCTCGAAGGCAGGAAAACTACGGGCAAGCTACTCTTGAAGCCCTGATCCGTATTTATCCGTCAAATCCGTGGTAAAAATTCTTGACAGCTTTTTGCCCCCTGCCTATAGTTACCCTCGGTCATGATTAGCACTCGTACATTTTTCTATTTCGCCTTTACGTACCGCTACTTCTTTTTTAAGGAGAGCGGACCGGCGAAGTTTGAAATCGATGTGCTGAAGACCTAAGAAAAGCACAATACCTTCAACGAGCCAGCCGCGATCCTGAAAGTCGCGGCTGGCTTTTTTTGTTTTAACTGCTCGGAGCTTTGAATCATGGACATAGATCATTGGCGCAAAGAGATCGACGACATCGATGCCGAACTCCTTCGACTCCTTAACATGCGCGCGCGGCTCGCCCTGAAAGTCGGTGCGCTCAAACAGGCCGCAGATCTCCCATTCTGCGACCCTGACCGCGAGCGAAACGTGCTGCAACGCTTGCAGGAAATAAACTGCGGTCCTCTCGACGAACGCGCCGTCGGGAAGGTCTTTCGGCGAATCATCCGCGAGTCGAGACGCGTTCAGTCGGCGGTTTATTAACCCTATGAATAAAGCAAGAAAAACACGAGTGGCGTTTCAGGGAGAGCATGGCGCTTTCAGTGAGGAAGCTGCGCTCAAACTGTTTACGTACGATATAGAACTCATACCACGAAGAACTTTCGAGGACCTCTTCGAAAGCATCAAGAGCGGCGTTGCCGACTACCTGCTCGCGCCCATCGAGAACAGCATCGCCGGCGTGGTTCAACCCTCGGTCAAACTAATGCGCGCCAGCCCGCTTACGATTCTTGATGAGATCGAAATCAAGATCGAGCAACACCTGATCGGTTGTCGTGAGGCGACGTTCGAGATGATCGAGACGGTCCAGTCGCATCCAGTGGCGCTTGCCCAGTGCACCCGTTTCTTCGAAACAAACTCCCAGCTCAAACGCATCGTCGCTGATGACACCGCCGGCAGTGTGGCCGAGATCGTTCGCCTTGGTGATCCGAGGCGGGCCGCGATTGCCGGAGAACACGCTGCGGAAGTCTACGGCGGCTTAATCATTCGCAGAAATATCCAGGACAGAACGGAGAACTACACGCGCTTCGTTTTGCTCACCAACGGAAACGGCAGCAACGGAATTCCGTCGCAACAAAAATCTACTCGAAGTTAAAAAGGAAACAGATCATGATCGTCAACATGTCAAACAACGCAACCCCCGACGAGATCAACCACATCATCGAAAGAATCAAGGAATGTGGTTTCCAGGCACACGTGGTCCAGGGCGAAGAACGCACCATCATCGGGGCGGTGGGCAGCAGTGGGCGCCGTTCAGAAATCGAAGCGCTTCGTGCGGCGCCGGGCGTTGCCGAAGTCATCCAGATTTCTCATCCGTTCAAACTGGTCAGCCGGCAACTTCGCCAGGCCGGCACGGTCGTGGACGTACGTGGCACGAAGATCGGTAACGGCGATCTCGTGGTCATCGCAGGTCCGTGTTCCGTGGAGTCGGAAGAGCAACTGATGGAAACCGCGCATGCGGTTAAAGCTTCGGGTGCAAACATGCTCCGCGGCGGCGCCTACAAACCGCGCACGAGTCCGTACGACTTCCAAGGTCTAGGCGTCGAAGCTTTGCGTTTCTTGCAGCAAGCGAGTCGAGAGACTGGATTGCCGATCGTGACCGAGGTCATGAGTGAAGCAGACGTGGAGATCGTCGAAGAGTATGCCGACATGATGCAGGTCGGCGCGCGCAACATGCAAAACTTCTCTTTGCTCCGGAAGCTGGCATGTGTTTCGAAACCGATTTTGTTGAAACGCGGACCATCGGCCACGGTGAAAGAGTGGTTGCTGGCGGCTGAGTATTTGCTGGCCGGAGGCAATGCGAATGTGGTCCTGTGTGAACGCGGAATCAAGACTTTCGAAACTGCGACGCGCAACACGCTCGATCTGGCGGCGGTGGCGCTCGTCAAGGAGCTGTCGCATTTACCGGTGCTGGCTGATCCTTCGCATGCCACGGGGATGCGGAGTTTAATAACGCCGATGTCAAAGGCCGCGGCCGCGGCCGGTGCGGACGGGTTGATAATCGAGGTGCATCCGTGTCCGGAGCGAGCGCGTTCCGATGGACCGCAATCGCTGGATCTTCCGGGATTTCAGGATTTGATGGAACAGATGGGAATGGCTCCCGCGCGCGAGGCTAAAGCGGCATAATCCACAGATTACACAGATTTAGTCTGCGTAATCTGTGGATAAAGGTGGTTCACGGGTTCTCCGAGACTTTCTTTCTCGGCAGTTCCTTCTCGGTCTTTATTAAAGAACCATCGATCGCGTTGACCCAAACGTGAGTCAAACCCGGATTTATCTCATCGACGATGATCACGTGGTAGAAGACGACACCGTCTTTTGCCAGCTTGCCCGGTTCCTCCCAACCTTTCGCCCCGAGATTCGCGTGCAGAACCTTCCCCGGATGCTGGCTGGTGGCAACTTGAATCGCCTGGTCCATGTTGATTCGGGCCAGGCGTACCATTGCTGCCTGCGCCGCTTCCTTCGCCTCCATTTCCAACTGCATCTTGCGCGTCATCTCCTTGCGCAACTCGGGATCGCTCGCCATGCGCAGTTTCAAATCAACCTTCTCGGCGTCGCGCTGGAGTAATTCAAGCTTCTGTTTATCTGCCTCTGTGAGTTTTTCCTGCCGGACCTTTTCCTGAGGTTCCTGCTCAACTTCGAAACGCATCGCAAACGCGGCCGCCGCAAACGACGGCACCAGGAGCAAGAGCGACACTGCCACCAGCCACAACTTCTTCCAACGTTTTTTCAACTCGGGTTTCTTTAACAAAGACATGATACGAGCCTCCAGAATGTCGGCATCGGCGATGCCTACGGTTGTAGTAACGGAGAGACGACGCAGAGGTGGCGCAGAGCTGGCCAGCTGCACGAGCGAGCGCGCATAAACTTCCGGGTTCAGAATGCGCTCGGCCACGAGCTCGTCGCAGCAGAGTTCGCGGGTCTGTTTGACCCGGCGTCTTAGTAAAGCCGCGGCAGGATGAAACGAGATCGGCACAAACAGCAGTTCGTAGATGAAGTTGAGCAAATAGTCGCGGCGATGGACATGAATGAATTCGTGGCCGATAGCAGAGGTTAGTAACTCTGCATTGCCTTCGCGCAACAGTGAGTCGGGCAGGATGATCACCGGTCGCAGGAGCCCCATCGTGACGGGCACCGGAAGTGTTTCAGAACGGAGCAGTCTGACCGCACGCGCCGGCGTGCCGAGTTCGATTTCACAGTTGCGTATGATCTCTTCGATCGTCGCATCCGGTTCCAACTCCACTGCGGCGCGCCTGATAGACCGAGTGGTTTGCCACGCCTGGACCAACTTGAAGAGACGGTAAGTAAGAAAGGCGCCAAAGAGTGTCAGCAACGCCCAACCGAGTGTTTGGTTTAACTGAAAAGTCGATGAAGGAGCGCTGACGGTTGACGCGGAAAGATCTCGCCTTAATTCGAAGGGCACATTGACGCGCGGTAACGCCGTGCCGGCGGTCGTCGTCGGAGTTGTAACGGCGTCAATTAGCGCTCGCGACGATGTAATTGATGGAACGATGAACGCCAGACACAACGCAGCTACCCATAGCCAATGGTGATAACGCGCGACGGAGTCTCGCAGCAACCATGCGTCGGCGGCTGCAAGCGCTGCAATCAGTCCGACCTGCCAGAAAGCGTTTAGTAGAAACGTCAGCAGCATTTCGCTACTTATTCTCATCGGCTTCCTCCTTAACTTCCGCGACGAGCTTTTGCAGGCGCGCGAGTTTTTCCGGCGTCAAGTGTTTGGTTTCAACCAGACTCATCACGAGGCTTTCCGCTGAACCACCGAAAAGTCGATCGACGACGTCTTTGACGGTTTTGCCGATCACCTGCTGGCGGCTGACCGCGGGCTTATAGAAGTAGGCACGGTTTTTCAGGGTTCGTTTTGCTTTGCCTTTGCGCTCGAGAATATTGAGCATCGTCTGGACGGTGGTATAGGCCAGTTCGCGTTTCAGTTTTTGCTGGACGGTTTGGACGTTTGCGGGTCCGGTTTCCCACAGGACGTGCATGATTTCCAGCTCGAGCGGAGTCAGGTTCTCGGTCTTTGGGCGTGCCATTAGTGTCTCCTAAGTTTTTAGGAGTATAGGCACGCCCGGCAGACGTGTCAACTAATTTTTTAGGAGTTAAGTCTTTAACCACAAAGACACGAAGACACAAAGTATGACCTTTGTTTTTGTGCCTTCGTGTCTTTGTGGTTAAATCCGGTTCCGGTTGAACAAACAAACCCTCATCTACGGTCTGATCTACGGCGTCTGTGGCGGCGTGCTGATCGTCATCCTGAGGCTGATCGAATTTCGCTTCCTCGTCGTCGAACACTCGGTCGAGATCTATGGCGGCCTGATCGCGGTGCTCTTCGCCGGGCTCGGCATCTGGCTCGGCCTTAAGCTGACCCGAAAGAAAGAGATCGTCGTCGTTAAGGAAGTCCCGGTGCCGGCCGCGCAACAACCATTTGCTTTAAATGAGGACCGGCTGAAACACCTGGGTATAACGAAACGTGAACTGGAGATTCTCGAACTGATGGCGCAGGGAATGAGCAACCGCGAGATCGCCGAGAAACTCTTCGTCAGCGAAAACACGGTCAAGACCCACTCGAGCCGTCTCTTCGACAAATTGAGCGCCAAACGACGAACTCAGGCCGTGCAGATCGGAAAAGAGCTGGGATTGATTCCTTAGACGGCTAGTACCAAAGTAGTATTTCACCGTAAAAGACGAGAAATCATCCAAAAGTATGACGACAACTCCACTCGGCAAAGATAACTTACGCCGCAGATTTCCACAGACTGAAGAGGAGGCTTTGTCATGAAGAAAATCGTTTTGACGTTCGGGTTGATTTCGGGAGCGATCTTTGTGGCCATGATGGTGACCACGATGCCGTTTATGGACCAAATTGGTTTCGAAAAGGGCCACCTCATTGGCTACACCACCATGGTGGTCGCGTTTATGTTCGTCTTCTTTGGCATCCGGTCTTATCGCGAAACCGTCGGCAACGGCTATATCACCTTCGGACGAGCGTTTAATGTCGGTCTTCTGATCGTGGTGATATCTTCCCTTTGTTACGTCATCAGTTGGGAGATCATATATTTCAACTTCGCACCGGATTTTGTAGATAAGTACGCCCAGTACACGATCGAGAAATCGCGGGCGGCGGGCGCGGGCCCTGAACAGCTCGCCAGGGAAATGGCCGAAATGGACCGGTTTAAGGTTATCTACCAGAATCCCTTCTACAACTTTCTGATCACTTTCTTCGTGGAGCCCTTTCCGGTAGGTTTGATAATCGCTCTCATTTCAGCTTTGATCCTGAGGAAACGCCCCAAGGAAGTCGCACAAGAAAAGGAGTTGGTCACTAATCCTTAACAGGCATGTCCAGCCAGAGCGAAGCAAATCCAATTATCTTTTTCGACGGTGTTTGCGGACTTTGCAATCACCTGGTCCAGTTCTTACTCAAACGCGACCGCCACGCCCGCCTGAGATTCGCTTCGTTACAAAGTGAGGTCGCCACAAACGTCTTGACACGACACGGGATCGATCCGAAAGATCTCGACACGATGCACCTGGTGGTGAATTATGAACAGCCGGAGGAGCGTGTCCTTAATAGATCGGACGCCGTGTTGCGGGCGACCAGCGAGTTGGGCGGCGCCTGGAAGGTTCTCGCCGGCGTTGCGCGCGTGATACCGCGCGGTTTGCGAGATCTCGTCTATGGTTTCGTTGCACGCAACCGGTATCGCGTCTTTGGCAAGTACGAAACCTGTATGCTGCCTGACCCCAGTCAGCGAAACCGCTTCATCAACCCTTGAAGATCTGATCCAGGAGTGATCGGTGCGCAGCAAAATCCTTTTCATGATGCTCGCTGTTAGCGCACTGCTGTTACCAGTAACTCAATTGTCCTGCCAACCTGCTTACGACCTGGTCATTCGAAACGGACGAATCGTCGATGGTACCGGTGCTCCCGCCTTCGTAGCAGATATCGGAATAAGAGACGGCCGCATCGTAGAAATCGGAAATCTCTCACATGTGAAGCACTTTATCGACGCAAAAGGTCTGGTTGTTGCGCCCGGCTTCATCGACATGCTCGGCCAATCCGAGACCTACCTGCTGATCGATCCGCGCGCGATGAGCAAAGTGATGATGGGCGTCACTACGGAGATTACCGGCGAAGGCGAATCTATCGCGCCGATCAACGAGCGACAGATAAAGGAGCAGGAGACGTTTCTCCGTCGTTATAACCTCAGCGTCAACTGGAGCACACTTGATGAGTACTTCGGTCGCGTGGAACGGAGCGGACTCGGCGTCAATCTCGGCACCTTTGTCGGCGCTACTCAGGTTCGCGAGTATGTAATTGGTTACGACGATCGGCCGCCAACCAGCAAAGAGCTGGAGCAGATGAAGCAACTGGTGGCCTCCGCGATGCAGGACGGCGCACTTGGGCTCTCAACTTCGCTGCAATATGTGCCGGCGCGTTTCGCGAAAACTGATGAACTAATCGAACTCGCGAAAGTTGCGAGTGAGTACAACGGCATCTACATCACGCATCAACGCAGCGAAGCAAACACGATCGACGCCTCGCTCGATGAAGTTTTTCAAATCGCACGCGAGGCCAGGATCCCCGCAGAGATCTGGCACCTCAAGACCGCTTACAAAAAGAACTGGGGCCGCATGCCTCATGTTCTCGATCGCATAAAGAATGCGCGAGAGAGCGGTCTCGATATCACCGCCGACATTTACCCCTACATTGCCGGCAGCACCTCACTCAGTGCGTGTCTGCCGCCCTGGGCTCTCGAAGGCGGCGCCGAAATGATGCTTACTCGCCTGCGCGACAAAGCGACTCGCGAACGCTTGAAGAAAGAGATCTCACAGGAACAAACCGCCTGGGAAAACATCTACCTCGGCAGCGGTGGTCCGGAAGGAGTGTTGATTAGCGCGGTGGTGAATCGCTCGCTGGAACCGTTACAAGGCAAACGGATTTCGGAAATTGCAGCCGAACAGAAAAAGGATCCGCTGGACGCGGTTTTTGATCTCATTCTTGCTGACGACGGCCAAACGAGCGCGATCTATTTCATGATGAGCGAAGACGACATGCGTGCGGCGATGAAGTCGCCTTTTGTCAGCTTCTGTACTGATAGTGGTTCGCGAGCCACCGACGGACCGCTGGCTGGTTCGAAGTCGCACCCGCGCGGCTGGGGCACCTATCCGCGGATACTCGGCCGCTACGTACGCGACGAGGGACTGCTGTCACTCGAGGCCGCGATTCACAAGATGACCGGAGCGCCCGCGGCGCGTGTGCGGTTGACGGACCGCGGGCTGATCAAAGAAGGAATGAATGCGGACATCACGATCTTCGATCCGGCGAAAGTGATCGATCGTGCGACATTCGAGTCGCCGAATCAGTATCCGATCGGGATCGAGTATGTGCTGGTGAATGGAGAACTCGCCGTAGACAAAGGACAACGAACACCCGCGCTCGCCGGTCGTGTAATACGCGGTCCGGGTTTCAGGTCTAAACGATGAGCTCGGCCTTTACTTGATCGACGCGCAGATCTTTCGATACTGATCTTCAGTGAAAGCCTTCAACGTCTCCGACTGCACGTTGCCTTGCGCGGCTAAACTCAGCATCGCTGTGGCAAGCGTCTCATCATCCGGAGCATCCAGCAGGCAAACTAGATCGTAACGTCCCATCGTCAGGTACGACTCTTTGAGTTTCACGCCGAGCTTCTTAAACGCTTTGCGGCCCGCATCGAGTCGCGAAGGGCTGGCGTTGACGTTTGCGATTCCCTGTCCGGTCCATTTCATCAGCGCGATGTAAGTTGGCACTTGAATCACCTCCATTTAAAAACATTTCTCACGCAAAGGCGCACAGTCCAGACCTTCGGCTGCCCGGAGGGTCAGAACTTTGCGTCTTTGCGCCTTTGCGTGAGAAATTCTTTTCACACCTTGACGTAGATCTGCTTCCGGTAAAGTAACCACATCAAAAACAACCACACGAGGATAAACCCGATCGCATAGAACAGCGACGCATTGATCGGCGCCGCCCACGTTAAAAACAGGTTCTGAAAAACCCAACCCTGCGAGGAGATCTGCGTGCCGTCGCCTCGCGGCAGTCGGATCAACGCCATGATCTTCACCATCAACGCCGATCCGACGAACAACGCCAGCGCGTTCACACCAAACACTTCAAACGGCCACGCCCAGCGTCGATAACCCTTAATGTCAATCACCCAGTAACAAAGCGCGAGTAACTGCAACCCGAGTCCCGCAGTAAACAAGACGTAAGAACTCGTCCACAGCGGTTTGTTAATCGGAAAGAACGAATTCCACGCCCAACCTAAACAGACACAAACCGCGCCGGCCACAAACATTCCGACGACTTTCTCGATTCGTGTTCGTTCGCTGCGCAACCAGTGACCAGTCAGAATACCGAGTAGCGTCGTAGCCACGGCGGGTATTGTGCTCAGCAAACCTTCGGGATCGTAAACGCGACCCTGCCTCCAGATGTGCTGCCCGAGAACCACGCGATCTATAAAGGACGCAATACTTCCCTCTTTACTGAGATCTCCAGCCACAAATCCCGGCGCTGCAACTCGTGTCATCACCAGCCAGTAGGCAATCAGCAGGGCAAGGGCGATGAGCACTTGAGTACGAACTCTGGTCGTAAGGAAGATCAGGGACGCGATCAGATAACAGATCGCGATCCGCTGGAGCACTCCCGCGATGCGCACCGTCCCAAGTTGAAAATACGGAAACGCATTCAGAAACAGACCAAGTCCGAAGATGATCGCGGTGCGTTTGATCACCTTGAGATACAGATCGCGCCTCACGTTGCCTTCTTCGACGCGACGCGCAAAAGCGAGCGTGATCGAAACGCCAACTATGAAAAGAAAAAAAGGAAAGACGAGATCGGTCGGCGTCCAGCCGTGCCACTCAGCGTGTTTGAGCGGCCAGTAGATGCTCGACCACGTACCGGGATTGTTTACAAGCACCATGCCCGCGATCGTGAGACCGCGAAAAACATCCAGCGAGATCAGACGGCCGCTCGGATTAGCGGCGAAGAGTTTGGGGGACATTCAATCGGCTCCGTTATGTGTGTCGTGAAACTTACTCGGTGAAGCTTCGCATGACAAGTGAACTCTTTTAGGTTGCGCCTAAATTGAAAGAGTTTTCTCTGCGGCCCTCTGCGTATCTCCGCGTTCTCTGCGTTAACGGGGCTTGTTTCATCGCAGAGTTCGCAGAGATACGCAGAGGACCGCAGGGAAACTCAAATTAAGACCTTCTCTTGCGTCTGCAAGAAACTTCGACAAGCGCGTCATAACTTTTTGCGACTTGCTTCTTCGCGCGCGTGAGAAAAAGTTTTTTGCGATCTGGAAAAATCATACAAACGCAACATTGCGCGAGCGCAAAAAGTGCATTATCCGCCTGTTCAAAAATCCCGTCACAGGCGTGAGTGGGTACGCCTGCTTTTCTTCCAGCTCGAAGTCAGAGCTGACACCAATTAAAGATTAAGCCATCGCGAGATGGTCGGAGTTCTCGAGAGATCGAGTTCGTCCGCTTTCACTAAATGGAGGCCCAGTGATATCCAGTTCCCGGAATGTGTTTCGATCTCCCTTTTCAGTTTTTCAATACCTGATCATCGCAACCATCTGTGTTCTAGCAGCAATACATGCAAGCGCAGCAACGATCACCGTACCAGCCGGCGGTAGTTTGCAAAGTGCAATCAACGCGGCGCTACCAGGTGACACCATCATCCTCCAGGCCGGCGTTACTTACTCCGGCGATTTCAGTCTTCCCAACAAGTCAGGCACCAACTACATCACCATTCAGAGTTCTCGCATCGCCGAACTGCCTGAAGGTGTTCGTGTCGGTCCGGCACAAAGCGCGCTCTTCGCAAAACTCGTTTCGGTCCATAACGGCGAGCCGGTCATCAAGACGACCGCCGGTAGTCATCATTATCGTTTTATCGGTTTGGAAATGTCGCCACCCTCGCCCAGCACCGTAATTTACAATCTCGTACGTTTGGGCGACTCACCACAAACGGCCGCGGACGTGCCGCACAATATCGTTATCGACCGTTCTTATATCCACGGCTTTCCGACTCAGGATGTGCAACGGGGTATAGCTCTTAACGGCGCTGACATAACCATTAGCAACTCCCATATCTCAGACATTCACGGTCGTGGTTACGACACGCAGGCCATCGGCGCATGGAACGGCCCCGGTCCGTTTCGAATAATCAACAACTATCTCGAGGCTGCCGGTGAAAACATCATGTTCGGTGGTTCTTTGCCTTCGATCACCAATCTGGTTCCTTCCAACATCGAGATCCGTCGCAATCACTTGTTCAAACCACTGTCATGGAAAGTAGGACATCCGACTTATGCCGGAATTCACTGGACAGTCAAGAACCTGCTGGAGTTCAAAAACGCACGCAACGTCATCGTCGACGGCAACGTAATGGAGAACTGCTGGACGGATGGACAGATCGGTTACGCAGTCCTTTTCACGGTGCGGAGTGAAGATGGCAGGGCGCCGTGGGCCACGATCGAGAACATCAGTTTCACGAACAACACGGTCCGCAACACAGAACAGGGAATGCAGTTGCTCGGCACCGACTATCCAAATCAGTCCGGACGTGGCAACGGCCTGCGGATCGCAAACAATCTGTTTACCGGGATCGTGAATCGCTTTCTCACCATGTCTGGTTTTTACAACGTGACGCTCGATCACAACACTCATTTTCAAGGCGGCAACGTGACGATAATGCATGGCGAGGCTTCGATCGGTTTCACCTATACGAACAACATCACCACCAAATCCGGTTACGGATTCTTTGGCGATGGCGTGGGTGAAGGCACCGTTGCCCTCACAAACTACACACCTTCGGCAGTGTTTCAGCGGAACCTGATCGCCGGTGCGCTGGCATCACTCTATCCGACAAACAATTTCTATCCGGCGTCGATCACGGGTGTGCTCGATTCATCGTATCGAGTAGTTAATAGCACGTACCAAGCGGCGGGAACTGACGGCAAAGCGCTGGGCTGCGACATCAACGCCTTGAACGCAGCGCAACAGAACTCCGCTCCGACACCGACTCCCACGCCAACGCCCACACCGACTGCAACACCGACTCCAACGCCGACTCCCACACCGACTCCTACACCGACTCCCTCACCGACGCCAACTCCAACGCCATGCTCGCTTGCTCTGAGTTCATCGACTTTGCAGATCCTTCCAAACGGTTCGGCCAGCATCACCGCTCAACTGCTTAGCTTCAGTGGTACCGGCTCGATCACCGCGACGCCTTCGGCCCAAATACAGGTAACGCCGCAAACACGAACGGTTTCTGGCACCGGCATCGTCAGTTTCACCGTCAGTGTGAGAAACAGGAACGGCAGCATCACGTTCTCGTCGCCGTGTGGAGCAAAAACTGTCACGGTAAGGGTTAACAAGGCTGATATCCCGCGCACCGGCGCCAGGATACTCAAGACGCTTTAAGATTTTTCTCACGCAAGGACGCAAAGGCGCAAAGTTCGGACCTACGGCTGCCGGAGGTCTGAACTTTGCGCCCTTTGCGTCTTTGCGTGAAACATCTTTTTTCGGTCATTTCGTGCTAGAGTGTCATCCCGTACATGTCCCTAATGCTTACGGAGATCGCCGAGCAACCTGCTGCACTCGATCGCACCATCGCCGAAGAGCGCACCAAGATCGCAAAACTCGGCAACCTGCTCAAGGCCCGCGACATTGATCTAATCGTACTCGTCGCTCGCGGTAGCTCTGATAACGCCGCACTCTTTGGCCGCTACCTGCTGGAGATCACGACCGGCATCCCTGTTTCACTTTCCGCTCCGTCCGTTCACACTATTTACGGCGCGCGTCTGCGGTTGGACCATGCGCTGGTCGTCGGCGTCTCGCAGTCCGGCGAAGGCGAAGACATCAATCGCGTGCTCGAGAGTGCCCGACAGTCCGGCGCCTACACAGTCGGCATCACTAACGAGCCCGGCTCGTCGATGACCGCATTCGTAAATGAAACGCTGCTCACGCACGGTGGACGAGAGCGTTCCGTAGCTGCTACCAAGACGTTCACCGGGCAGATGCTCCTCTTTTATATGCTCGCCGCGGAGTTGGCCCAAACACGGGCGCCGTTTTCGTACGAAGCCATTCCGCACTTCGTCGCCGGGGCGCTCGAACAGAAGCCTGCGATAGTCGAACTCGTGCAGCGTTACGTGTTTATGGAAAACTGCGTCGTGGTGGGACGTGGTCTCGCTTACGCTAACGCTTATGAGCTGGCGCTCAAGTTGATGGAGACTTGCTACGTCGTCGCGGAACGCTTTTCTTCCGCAGACTTTCTTCATGGTCCACTGGCGATGGTTGAAAGGCACTTTCCAGTGATACTCTTTGCGCCACCGGGAGTGATGTTGCCGGGCGTGAAGAGCTTGATTGAGCGCTTGCGTGAGTTGCACGCAGACACGTTGGCGATCACGAGTGACATTGAAGCGGCGGACATGTGTACGCGCTCGATCGTGATGTCGCGCGAGATCGATGAGTTTCTCGCGCCGATTCCGTACATCGTGCCGGGACAACTCTTCGCGGCGCTGCTGGCGGAAGCAAAAGGGCTCGATCCTGACTCGCCGCGCTCGTTATCAAAAGTGACGAGAACATTATGAAAATCGAGCTGAAAGACCTCTCTCACAATCCTGTTTACCTACAGGTGCGGGAGCAGGTCGAAAGACAGATCAGCGACAAGACTATCAGCTCAGGTGACTTGCTTCCCTCACCCGCCGCGCTCGCGCAAAGACTCTCAGTGGACAAGGGCGAAATCCAGCGCGCTTACTACGAGCTCGAACAGCTCAACCTGATCACCCGGCACCCCGGCAAAGACTTCCTCGGTAAAGCCAAAACCGACTACCGCGTGAAATAGGTTTCGGCCTCTCGTCGTGAGAGTTTTCTTAACCACAAAGACACTAAGACACTAATTCTTTACCAGGGTCTACTTTGTGTCTTCGTCTCTTTGTGGTTAATCCGGTGCGCTTTTTGTCAGGCGCACAGCGCGTGCTATTCTTCCATGCGCTTTTCGTGCGAAAGTGGCGGAATTGGCAGACGCGCCAGACTTAGGATCTGGTACCGAAAGGTGTGGGGGTTCGAGTCCCCCCTTTCGCACCAACATTTGAACTTTGTTCTTTGTCCTTTGTCCTTTGTTACAAAGAACCAAGTACAAAGCACAAAGTACAAAGCAAAGTAGAACTCACAGAATGAAAACAGAACTAATAGACGTCTCTCCAACACGTAAAGAGATCAAGATCGAGATCGAATCCGCGCAGGTGCGCGATGCATTCGATCGCATCAGCAAAGAGTACAGCAAGGCAGCGAAGGTTCCGGGATTTCGTCCGGGCCATGCGCCTACTTCCGTCGTCCGCACTCGATATAAAAGCGAGATCAGAAGCGAGCTCTTGCGTGAGCTGCTTCCGGAGGCCGTGCATAACGCTATCCACGAGCATTCGTTGAATGCACTGGGAGAGCCTCAAATAGAGTTTGACGATGCTCAAGACCTCGAACACCTTGGTGAAAAGCCGCTCACACTTAAAGTCGGCGTCGAGATCTTGCCCGACGTAAATCTCACTACTTATAAAGGACTGGAAGCCACGCGTCGCAAGCGCCCGATCAACGACAGTGACGTCGAAGGCATGATCAACGATCTTCGCGAGGCCTCGGCCTCGCTACAGCCAGTCGAAGATCGCGCGTCTGAAACTGGCGACACCGTTACGATCAATGCTACCGGTAAGATCGTCGATGACCCTGAAGCGGAAGAGATTAAGGTTAACGAAATCGATGTCGTTGTCGGCGGCCCGGGAGTGATGGAGGAATTCACCACGAATCTCACCGGCGTCAAAGCTGACGATACGCGGAACTTCGTGGTGGACTATCCCGCGGATTACAACACCGGCGCACTCGCCGGTAAGAAAGTCGATTACACCACCGAGGTAACCGCTGTCCGTCAAAAAGAACTGCCCGAACTGGACGACGACTTTGTGAAGAGTCTTGGTGCAGACTTTGATTCAGTTGAGGCTCTGCGCACAAAAGTGCGTGAAGATCTCGAAGCACGAGCAACGATGGAATCCGATCGCAACGTGCGCGACGAAGTGATTCGCAAGTTGCTCGATGCGCATCAGTTTGAAGTGCCGCAAAGTCTGGTCGAGCAACAGACGCAACACCGGTTGCAAGAGCTCGCCCGGCAGATGATGGGACGCGGCATCGATCCTCGCAATCAGGATATCGACTGGGAAGGCGCACGTACCGAGTTGCAGACGCAGGCCGAGCACGATGTGCGCGCCACGATGCTGCTCGAAAAGATTGCTGAAGCGGAGAACATCAACGTTTCGGATGAAGAAGTAGAAGCAGAGATCCAGGCACTTGCAAGTGCGTCGCGACAATCGATAGAGCAAGTACGTGCTGCCTTGACAAAGAATGGAGGCGAACGTAGCATCGCGCACAGATTGCGCAATCGTAAAGCGCTTGATCTTTTGATGGAAAACGCAAGCATTACCGATGGTGATTGGAGCGAACCGGAACAACCGGACGACGCTCCCAAGAGCGAATAAATCCATCCACAGATTACACCGATTGATCCGAAAAAATCTGCGTCATCTGTGGATGCATTTTAATGAGGTTTAGAATTCTATGGCTCTAGTCCCAATGGTCGTGGAGCAAACGTCGCGAGGCGAGCGCGCCTTCGACATCTATTCACGACTACTGAAAGATAATATTATTTTCCTGGGTACCCCGATCGACGATCAGATTGCCAATTTAATCGTAGCCCAACTTCTCTTTCTCGAAGCCGAAGATCCCGAAAAAGACATCAACGTTTATATCAATTCACCTGGTGGCTCGATCACGGCGGGAATGGCGATCTACGACACGATGCAATTCATTCGCCCGGATGTCACGACCATTTGCGTCGGACAATGTGCATCGATGGGCGCACTGCTCTTAGCGGCAGGTGCCAAAGGAAAACGTTTCGCCCTACCTAACTCGCGTATCCTCATTCACCAACCATCAGGCGGATCGCAAGGTCAGGCAACAGACATTCGCATTCAGGCAGAAGAGATTCTGCGAATGCGCGAACTCACCTCCCAAATCATCGCCAAACATACCGGTCAGTCGTACGACACAGTCGAACGAGATGTTGAACGCGATAAAATTATGTCTGCCACGCAGGCCAAAGAGTATGGTTTAATAGACGAGGTCATCGCGCACCGGGAGTAAGATCGCGCGGTCCCACAAAGGAGCTTCATCCCTAGACTATGGTGAGACGAACCGATGATACTCTGCGCTGCTCGTTCTGCGGCAAGTCGCAGAACGAAGTTAAGAAGCTCATTGCCGGCCCCACTGTCTATATTTGTAATGAATGCATCGACATCTGCAATGAGATCATCACCGACGATCAGCAGGCAGAATCAGTTGCTACTCGCCCGCCACTCCCGAAGCCCGGAGAGATCAAAAACTTTTTAGACGAATACGTGATCGGCCAGGAGGAAACGAAGAAGCGCCTGGCCGTCGCTGTGTATCAACACTACAAACGGATCGAACTCGGACGCCGTCGCTCCGATGTTGAGATTCAAAAAGCCAATATCCTTTTGATCGGCCCGACGGGCACAGGCAAGACCCTGCTTGCACAAACGCTCGCGCGGATGCTGAGCGTTCCCTTCACCATCGTCGATGCGACCACTCTCACTGAAGCAGGTTACGTTGGTGAAGACGTTGAGAACATCATTCTCAAACTCCTGCAAGCCGCGAACGGCGACGTCGAGCGTGCGCAGCAAGGCATTATTTATATCGACGAAGTCGACAAGATTTGCCGCAAGGACGAGAACCCTTCGATCACTCGCGACGTTTCCGGCGAAGGCGTGCAGCAGGCGCTCCTGAAGATACTTGAAGGCACAGTCGCCAACGTGCCACCTCAGGGCGGTCGCAAACATCCGCACCAGGAGTTTTTCCCAGTCGACACCAGCAACATTCTTTTTATTTGCGGCGGCGCTTTCGTTGGACTGGAGAAAGTGATTGGAAGACGCCTGCGCAATAAGTCGCTCGGGTTCCATGCAGAAGTAAAAACCGGCACGCATCGTCACGCTGAGGCACTGGCAGCCGTGCAGCCTGAGGATCTGATTCGGTTTGGATTGATTCCGGAGTTTGTGGGACGTTTGCCGGTGGCCGGCGTGCTGCACGAACTCGATGAAGGCGCACTCATCAAGATTTTGACCGAACCAAAGAACGCTTTGGTTAAGCAATATCAGAAGAAGTTCGATTTTGATAACGTTAAACTAAAGTTCACCGAGGATGCTCTCAAGGCGGTCGCCCGTCAGGCCGTGGAGCGAAAGGTTGGGGCGCGAGGCCTCATGATGATCCTCGAAGAGCTGCTGCTCGACGCGATGTATACCCTTCCTTCTCAAAAACGCGTCAAAGAATTCGTCATAACCAGCGAAATGGTGGAACGTCGCCGTGCCGTTCCAGGTGAAGGTCTTACCGGAATCGACGGCGCCGCCGCCTAAGCTCTTGTTATCCACAGATTACACAGATTTCTAATTCAATCTGTGTAATCTGCGGACATAGCAATGTAGCCAGCCCACACGGAAATGTTTTACAATTAGCCCTCTTTCGTAGATAGAGATGTTTCAACCATGGAAGAATACTCAGACAGAACCCCCGCCGACGTAGCCTGGTACCCGATGGTGCCGATTCGCGACGTCGTGATTTTC
>JBIOVO010000207.1:0-14363 GCA_044867735.1 Pyrinomonadaceae bacterium
GCTGCGGATGTTGTTACGGGAACTCTTGGATCCACGGGTTCAGAGACGTATCTGGTTTCGGGATTGCAGAGCGGTGTTACTTACTTTTGGCGGATAGTCGGAAAGACGATGGCCGGCAAGACGGCGAACGGTCCGACCTGGCGCTTCACAGTTTCGGGCACAGCACCGACGCCAACACCGACACCAACGCCGACGCCGACACCAACGCCGACGCCGACACCAACTCCGACGCCGACGCCGACACCAACTCCGACGCCAACACCGACTCCAACTCCAACTCCGACGCCGACGCCGACCCCTACGCCAACCCCAACTCCGACGCCGACACCCACGCCAACGCCAACACCGAAGCCATCGGGCGTGGAAGTCGTGCTCTATCCCGGGCAGGCGCCCGTGCGAGTAGGTGCCTGGAATTTGGTGGCAGATCAAACTGCGGCACTAGGCGTTCGGCTCCAGAATGCCGACGCTGGAGTGCCTAAGATCACCCCACCCGCGGCCAACCCGCCGCACTATTTTGAAATGCAGTTCACCGCGGATGCCGGGAAGCCTTATCGGCTATGGATTCGAGGCAAAGCGCTCAATGACTTTTGGGGCAACGATTCAGTGTGGGTGCAGTTTTCAGATAGCGTAACAAGCACCGGCGCTCCTATCTATCGAAGTGGCACCACGTCGGGCACCGAGATCAATCTCGAAGACTGCTCCGGCTGTGGTCTGTCCGGTTGGGGTTGGCAAGACAATGGTTGGGGCGTCGGAGTGTTCGGTCCCACGATATTCTTTCAATCAAACGGCACTCACACGATCCGCGTACAAACTCGCGAGGATGGTCTCGCCATCGATCAGATCGTGTTGTCGCCGCTAACGTATTTGCACAACTCGCCGGGCGCGCTAAAGAACGACAACACGATCCTGCCGGAGTCGGGAAATCCGCCGCCGCCGCCGCAACAGCCCCCAACGGTGACGTCAGTTTCGCCTAACTCGGGAACCACCGCCGGCGGAACATCCGTAAACATTAGCGGCACGAACTTTTCGTCCGGCGCGACGATCACCTTCGGAGGAGGCGCTGCGACAAATGTAAGCGTTGTTAATGCCACAACGATCAACGCCGTCACACCTGCGCATGCCGCCGGCGCGGTGAATGTGGTCGTTACGAATTCAAATGGTTTGAGTGGAACCTTGACGAGTGGCTTCACTTACACGGCGCCTGTGCAAACCGTTCTTCTCGAGGACGACTTCAACGACAACTCGATCGATCCGACGAAGTGGACATTGAATAATCTCTTCAGTGGTTTCACTGATGCTGCGCTACCGACGACTGAGACAAATCAACGATTGCAAATCGGTCCACTCGTGCCGGGTCAATCCGGATCGCATTACAACGGAATCCGATCGAGACTCGGATTCAACTTCGCCGGCGCGTATAGCTACGTAGAACTCGTTCAAGCTCCGGCAGCGGCGACCAAAGCGGACGTGATGTTCACGATCGGCAAAGACGCTAACAACTATTACCGCGTCTATGTTGAAGAGGGCATCCTGATCTGCCAGGCGCGAATCGGTGGTACGAAGAGAAACCTGTTCACCGTTGCTTACAGCTCGACGACACACAGGTACTGGCGCATTCGTCACGATTCGTCGAACGGCAATGTCGTGTTCGAAACGGCTGCCGACAACGGCGGAGTGCCGGGAATCTGGACCATTCGCTTCAACGAGCCATGGAACAACGTCGCCGTGCCACTTACCTCAGTGATTTTCGAACTGAAAGGGGGTACCTGGCAGGTCGAGCCGAGCGCCCCCGGCTTAGTTGTCTTCGACAACTTTAAAGCTAGTCGCTAAAAGGCACAGAAGCACAAATAAAGATCTGAGTTAGAAAAGCTCTTTCTGCGCTTCTTTGTGGCTAACCCTGCTTCTTGTGCTTCCTGGTGGCTAAAAAAGCGCGGAGCCAGAGGAAGCCGATGCCGAGGAAGGGAAGCAGGTAGATGAGCAGGTCCCAGCGGCCAAGTCCTTCCGGCGTCGGTTCGACGAACGCTACCGCTTCGCCGTTTGCCTGCGAGCTTTGAAGCGTGACGCGAACTCTCCAGATCTCCTGAACGTCGAAGTTTACGTTTGCCTTGTACTGCACCTGCCCGCCTGAATCTTCACGCACGGCAACATAAGTGGCTTCCGGAAGCCGGCCGCTCGTCGGCTGGACTGCCAGTTGTACCGTCAGGTCATTGGGAATCGAACCTTGCGAGAGCGGTTGTGTGATGACGAAGAACGAACCTTGTCCGATGTCGGGATCGGTCCAGACGGAGATGATGCACGGCCCAACCTGCTGGTCCATGACGATCGGGAACGGCGGTCCGTCGTGTGCCGCCGCGGAGGAAGAGAAGCACAGGATCAGAAACGCGATCGCAAATGTGCGTGCAGGGTATTGCATCAACTATCCGCCTAACATCGTGCCACGCATTTCCATCGGCTGCGATAGCAGCCAAATGGCGGCGAGGAAGAGAAGCGTGGCGACGCCGGCCCACGGCAGAAACACTCGCAACGGTTTGAGCGGCGCATCCTGTTCGGCCAGGCGATAACCGACCAGCAGCGATCCGATTAGACCGAGAACGACAAACCCAAACTCAAACGCCTGCACGGCACTCACCGGCAGACCCGTCAAACCCCACCACGGCTTTCCAATGTTCAAACCGACATCCAAAGCCGCACTCTGCATCACCGGTATGAACGTATAGAGTCCCGTAAGAAAGTGAAACGAGTAGTGCGCCAACCAGATCCCAAAGCCGAGGGGCACGAGTGAATACGAGTAACGAAGCAGCAACGATAACGATGATCGAGAATCATTGATCGCGCGGCGACTAAGCCAAACAGCAGCCCCGAGCAAAACGATCGGTTCGATCACGAGCGCGAACGTGAAGAGAATTCCGAGCACCGGCGCTTCATTGGTGGTGTTGAGTAGTTTTGCCAGCCAACTCTCTACTACGTAAACCGGACTCACCATCGCAAACGCATTCAACAATCCTCCGAAAACAAACAACAGCGACAACGCTGCGAGAGCGGGACGCCGTGTGAGAATCCCAACACCTGAACGCATCGCGTCGCTCGTCAATTCAGACGCAGGCACACGCGCGAGAATGCCAACGTTGTCGTGCGGGCAGGCCTGTACGCAGTCCAGGCAAAACGTGCAGTCGAGGTTTCCCATCTTCCGCGGCTGAAACAGCGCCAACTCACAACCCCGCTGAATTACAACCGGAGCCGAAACTGGATCTCGCCGCCCCTTGATGCAGTCTTTAGTTGTGCAACTGGTGCAAACTTCCTGGTCACGGACCTTCACTTCCAGCGGCGAGATCGTCGAGGCGACAAAGTTGAACTGCCCGATCGGACAGACAAATTTACAAAATGACGCATGTTTGAAAAGACTGTCAACAATCAGTGCCAACAGGAAATACGAGAGGATAATCAGCGCCGTCCACCATGGTGACGACCACAGATCGAAAAGTTCATAAACAAAGAGTGCGGCCACGAGTAGCGAAACCGACAGCCACTTATTGCGTAAGTAGCGAGGAAAGTTGAGTGCAGGTTGAAAGAACTTGCGCGCAACATCGCGAACCAACACGAAGGGACAAGCGAAGCAGAAGAAGTTTCCTGCGACCAGCAGAATTAAGACGAGGGCGCCACGAAAATGGACCCAGCTTAGTGTGGTAGCAAGGTTTTTTGGCGCGAGTGATGGTCCCAGGAGACCGTGCAGGATCATCAACACCCCGAGCAGCACTAGCGGAATCTGAAAGAATGTTCGCGCATGTCGCCAGCGCAGGAGTGGACCTAGAACCGGAGTGCGCAGTAGATCAAAAGTGCGGGTCATTTGGTTCCAGGGCGTGCGTGCACATTAGTACGGCTTAACCGCTTTGATTTCAAATTCTCGTTGCAGTCGCTGTCCGTCAGCAAGCGTGATATGGACCAGGACGATCCAATCGCCGGCCATGGTGAGATGTAACGTGCCCCGGTAGGCGCCGGGCGCGGTCTCCCTTGCCTCACCACTGACCGGGTTCATGCCGGGATGAGACATATTACCCTCCAGTTCAACGCGCGCACCACTCAACGGTTCTCCGTTTTTCTGCGTCAGCTTTAGATCGATCGTTGCGAGGCCAACGCGGACAGGCTGGGGGCCGATGTTGTACTCGATCGTGATATCAGAAGCGCCGGGATTACGGTGACAAGCGAGTACGAGTAAGACTAGAAGAGCAGTAGTGCAGACGCGAAGTGTGTTGGATCTCACGCAGCAACCGAAGGCATTGGTTGGCGATGCAGGGCGCAAGTGCAGGCCGCAACTTTCTCTTCACTCGGAGGAAACATGTGATAGTACATGGCGACGATCATCGGGATGAAGACGATGGCGTTATAGAACAGGTGAATCTCGACTCGATTTTTGGGGAAGACCATCTGGAGGACGCTGACCGGAACAGGCGAACCGATCAAGTTGTGATGAAGGATCGCCTGGGTCTGTAACAGCAGGTGTTCGAAGTGGTGCCAAACCTGAATACCAAGCGCTATCGTCCACCAGGTTAGCGAGACCCCGGTAAAACCTTTGCGCAACATCCACAATCCCGCCAGCATGAACACGGCGTATCCATAATGCAGTAACTCGGAACTGACTAGCCACGGAAACGCCAAACCGAGCACGCCGCCCGCGGCCGGACGCGACCAGCCGAGCACGTAAATCTGAACCGCCTGCGCAAGGTGTTCCGCCCAGTGAGCAAGCACAACAAGCATGAAGAGTTGCAGTGCTGGTTTATGCCACTCCGAATTCAGTTTGCTCAGATTTGCTGTAGCGCGCGTCATGATGAAGACCCGTATCTTATGTCAAAAACCGCAGACCGCCAAGAATATTTCGTCTGCTCGGGAATAAAATATTTCTTCGTCAGGTGGTCTTCTTACGTCAGTTTTCTCGCGATTATGTGTGAGGAGAACGACGCTCCTGGACAACAAAGAGCGCGTCAACGAAAGGAGATAACATGACTAGTTTAATTCTATCGATCATCGTGGTTCTTGGCTTGGCAGGCGGCCCGGTTGATTTCGGCGGTTCGTGCGGTACTAATGACCCCGCGCCAGTCGTGTCAGCTCAATAAGCGCACATTTTGCAATCATGGATCTATTCTTTCCATCCCACTCGAACCCGGAGACGCCAGCGGCAGTCTCCGGGTTTCTGCCCATTCACCTGTTTCTGCCGATCGAAACACCGCATCGATAATCGCCATATTGTTCACTGCATCTTCGAGAGGGATCGGCTGCGCACGATTCTCTCGCAAGGCTTGAGAGAACAACGATCCCTGGATCTCATACTGATCACAAACTGGAATCTCGATTATCTTCGCGCTCGCGCCAGTTAGATCACTGCCATCGTCAAGCAGGATCGGTAACGGTCGATCGTTGAGTGCGTTGAAAGGGATCAGCACCTCGAGTCTTGCTTCGGTGCCGATGAAGATCATTCGCTGGTAAGGCGCCAGACGTGTGCTACACGTAAACGTCGAGTGACCGTGCGAGAAGTCAAGCACGGCAGTTGTCAACGTGTCGGTACCGGTTGCTGCATCACGTTCGATCAGACCAAGCACGCGCCGAGGTTCTTCGTCGTAAATGAAGCGAGAGATCGTAATCGGGTAACACCCGATATCCATCAGACCTCCGCCTCCGAACTCGAGCTGGTTGCGTATGTTAGTCGGATCGTCGTTGAAGTAGGAGAAGAATCCGACGATCGATCTCAGAGTGCCAATCCTTCCTTCCTGGATCAGCTTCCGTGTTTCGAGCCACTGAGGGTGCGTGCGCACCATAAACGCTTCCTGAATTCGCACTCCTGTGCGATTGCGGACCTTAATAAGGCTCTCTGCTTCAGACGCGTTCAGCGCAATCGGTTTTTCACAAAGCACATGCTTACCGGCTTCGGCTGCCTTTACCGTGAAGGGAACGTGCAGGTGATTTGGAAGCGGGTTGTAAATAACCTCGACGTCTTCATCCGCCAGCAACTCTTCGTAGCTTCCGTATGCGCGCGGGATGTTTAGTTGGCGCGCGGCCTCTTTCGCTCTCGCAAGATCGCGTGAAGCTATCGCAGTGATCTCGCACCAGGCACTGCGCTGCATCGCCGGTATCACTTTCGTCAAAGCGATGTTCGCAGTGCCTAAGACTCCCCAGCGGACCTTTTCAATCATGGATGTTGGTGTCTCTTTAGTTTGAACGTTCTAAATACGGACAGATAGTGTACTCGCGCAAAGGCGCAAAGGCGCAAAGCTCTGACCCTGGGCTGCCGGAGGTCAGAACTTTGCGCCTTTGCGCCTTTGCGCGAGATGTTTTATTCGGCCGGTTGTTGGCACCGCAATTGCCCGCGAACCGACAAGCCTATGAACCGAAAAACCATTTCCAAGCAACGTGACCGCGCTTCCACCAACAACGGAGACTCGGCCGATCAACACATCGCGAAGAACGTAGAAGCGATCATCGCTCTGGAAGAAGCTGCGAAGACGAAACGGAAGAAGTCTGAAATGCTTGCCGACGCAATCGCGCGGTTCTGCGGCAGCATGACGTTCGTTTGGGTGAACGCCATCTGGTTTGCCTTTTGGATTCTCATCAACACGTTGCCCGGCATCGAACACATCGATCCGTTTCCATTTACTTTCCTGACGCTTGTGCTTTCGGTTGAGGCGATCTTTCTGTCTACGTTTATTTTGATCAGTCAGAATCTTGCGGCCCGGATAGCCGAGCGTCGCAATCATCTCGATCTTCAGGTTAACCTGCTTAGCGAACAAGAGAACACGCAGATGATTGCCATGCTCGAGGCCATTGCTGAACGAGTTGGGGCCGACATTAGTGATGTCACTAATGTAGAAGTACTGCGCGAGGAGATGCACCCGGAGAGAGTCGCCGAGGAAATCGAACACCGGGAACAAAATGGAGCCACGAATCCACACAAATCGAAACCTGTGTGAATTCGTGGCTCGCCAACTTTCTTATTCAGACGGAAATCGTTTGTCGTATTCAGCTTCCAGTTGTTCGATCTTTGCCCAAAACGGTTGCGGCACACGTCCATTGAGCTGATCGCTAAGGATGTCGAGGTGTACATGCCATCCGCCGGCGACCCCAACCAGTTCCTTACGGTTGCGCAAGCGACGATGCGTCAGCACCAGCAGCACCTTTTCGTCCTGTTCCGAAAGTTCAAAGGTAACTTCCGACTCATCGTCGATCTCTTCTCCCCACGTGAAACTCAGCACGTGTGGTGGCTCACATCGCGTTACCTTGCCAATGCTCACCATGCCTTCATACTCCTTAAAGCGTTCGGGCGGTGGTCCACTATTCGGAGCGAGTTCAGAGTTGTGAAAATGAAACTCGAGTTTTCCTCCGGCATGTAACTCCATCGGGCCGGCGGCGAACCACTTTCCGCGTTTCTCCGATTCCGTCAGGTAAGCCCAAAGACGTTCGATCGGGCCGGGAAGCAGTCGCTCGATTCGAACGGTGCGCGCTTCGGTAGCGACGCCGTACTCTCCGAAATCAGTTCCCGCCTCAGCAGTTTGTTTCTTCACTTGTGCATTCATCGAGATGTTCCTTTCTTTCTTTTTGCCGGCAGCGACGCTGCCACCTCATCTTCTTCTTTTAACAATGCCTCAAGGGTATCGAGGCGAGCGTTCCACTCGGCGCGCTGCGTTTCGATCCAGTCGGCCAGTTCGTCGAACTGCCGCCGGTTGAACGACAGAAAGTGTTCCCGGCCGGCGGTTCGGCGTTGCACCAAACGAGCGCGCTCGAGGATGCGGATATGTTTCGACACGGCGTTGAGCGACATGTTGAAGGGTTGAGCCAGTTCGGTAACACGCGCTTCGCCTCTCGACAGGCGCTGGAGGATCGCCCGCCTGGTCGGATCCGCCAGAGCAGTTAAGGTGTCATTAAGATTCATTTGCGCAAATCATATTCAACCTTACGGTTGAATATAAAGCGAAGCGTCTTTTACTGTCAAGCTTGATTTGGAGATCTTTGGAAAGTAGGTAAGTTTGGTGGGGCGGCGGCAGGGTTAGCAACCGCCGCATTGAGATAATCAAGTCTGAGTGCCAGAGCCCGTCCCCGTGTCGCCGTCGCCTGGACCCAAAAGCAAAGGCCTGGAGTTGTCGGCAACGACCATCGCGTCAGCGATAGCCCGAAACCTTCCCTCAAATTTCAGAAGACCACTGTCATCCTCAAAGATGCAGCCGGCAATCGATACTCTGATCGGCCTTGTTTCCTGATCCCATCTGAAATTGAAGGACACGACATCTGTCACCATAACTCCTATACCAAGGAGATCAGCCAGATTTCCAACTCCAACGCGGATTCCTTTGACACTTGTATCCGTTGACAACGGTTTTTGTTCTGCATCGGTGACCGTTCCGGTAAGAACGCCATTTACGAACTTAAAACAGAAGATCAAAATGTCGTCTGTTCCTGTTCTGTCGTTAACCATATGGAAGGTCCATTCTTCGTGATCCATGGTGCATGCCATGATGTTTCCTCCTCTACCGTCAATTTTTAGGCATTAACTCTTGTGTTTGAGATATCAGTCGTTGCAGGGTTGAATGTTGCTCCATCAACGCCCGGTTGAAACCTGCTTCGATTAGTCTTTCCGGTCCTTGCGGTACATAGTCATCGCTTGATTGCTCCTCACGAACCATCTCTTCGTGGTAAAGGTTCAGGACACAACCGAGGATCAGTTCCTGCGACGGAACGTAGCTTAGAGTCCGGGCTTCTTGTGGTAAGGACAGCGCTCTATATCGCGGCGGGATGAGCGCCAGAATCGTCTCGTGGATCTCACAAGGTGAGGCGATCTGGTAAAGGATAGAATTAGCCTCTTTACCGATCGCCCGAATGTCACCCAATGGCTCCATGAGTACGGTGTAATTGGCGAGGCGCCAGAGCATCGCCAGGGCCATGTTGTGGCGAGTGCCGAATGGCGCCAACCAGATCGCGAGATTGGCGTAATACTGTCCAATCTGATCGGCGGGAGAGTCTTCTGGCGCTGGATGACTGAATGGTCGGACGTTGATATTGAAGTAGTGATGCCAGGAGGAGTCAGCTACGATGCGGCCGACTCCGGCGAGATCACCGTTATAGCTCATGATCAGGTTCACCAGTTCGGCATATCTTCTGTCTACCCCTTTTGCTACCACGTGGGGTCTGATCTGGTTAGGCCATAACTCGTCGTCAAAATTCTCCGGCACCACCACTCTGCCTTCATGCGCATGATCGGGCAGAAAATCAATCCAGCGGTTGGTCTTGTAGCGAAAAATTGGATGTGGTTGTCCTTCCGGATCGGGCATACCACTCGCGTCAACATTCACGTGGATCAATTCCTGAGGATGCCGATCGGTTTGCAGGCCGGAATTCACGATCGTGTTGTGGCTGTCTATGGCACGGTTCGTAGGTTCACCTTCCCATTTTCGCAACTTTCCCGCGCGCGGCACGCAACGGCCGATGGCACGGCCACGGCCAAGAAAGCGTTCTTGCGCCGAACCAGGGCAATCCGGATTTGTCGATGGCACGGTGTCTTCAGGTCGTTTATGATTGTGATCGCCAGTGATTAGTATCCCGCCACCGACTTCTTGATCGCTGCCGCCCGCCGTCATCCAGCGTTTCAGCACCGACACCTCATTTTGCGTTAGCTCGCTTTCAGGACCACCTCGAAAGACTTTGTGCGAATGGGTTTTCTTGTTGCCCTGGTGCATGCCAAAGAACCAGAGTTCTTCAAACGGGTGCCCTTTCTGACGTTCTCTCTCAAGGACCTCGTCCAACTTTTCGTCAGCATGTACCTGGTTCGAGGAATTCCTGCTCACCCAGTCTATGCAGAATTTGGAAAACTCCGGTTGGCGCGCGTTCAGGTGTTCGATCATCTTGACCAGGCCAAAATCCTTCCGGCTGTCTTCAGGAGTAATGTCATCGGGATCGTCGGTGTAGAGCAGGATTTTTAGCTTGGGAGGGTCGACTTTTAGGCCATGTCTAAGCTGGGCCATGTTTGCTCCTTTCATATCCGGGTCGGCTTTCAACTCGCTCAGTCGTTGAAGTCTCCCGTCTTCTCTTTTGTTTCATTCCCTATATGGGGAAATTCCGAAAACATAACAGCTTTCTGGATGAGGAATTCCCCGATACGTTTCTCCGCCCAGCGTCATTGAGGAATGACATTGGATGTAGCCCGCAGATCTAGTAATATCAGCGCCTCCCCAACTGCGTTGCCACAGTATTCGTTTGGAAATCAATTCAATTTTTTGGAGCTGAGCCTATGACTACCTATTTCAGATGGGCCACCACGCGTTTAACTGCGTCAAGGCTGATTCACAGCTTTGCCGTTCTCTTACTGATCTCGTCTGCGGCAATCGCACAACCGCCCACCGGTACCGTTAAGAGAGTGACGCTCAAATCAACGGTTCTCGGTGAAGAGAGAGTTGTCCTGGTGCGTACTCCGGTTGGGTATGAAACGAACAAGCTGAGTTATCCCGTGCTCTACATGACCGACGGCGACGGGCACATGGGCCACACGGCGAGTACCATTGAATTCCTTGCCGGCAACGGTCGCATGCAGGATTTGATCGTCGTCGGCGTCACCAACACCGATCGCACTCGCGACTTAACGCCGGTGAAGTCGACGACCAAAAATGCAGCGGGCGAGTTGCAGTTTCCAACCGCTGGCGGTGCTGACAACTTCCTGAAGTTCTTTGAGACCGAACTCATTCCCGAGATCGAGAAGCAGTATCGAGTTCAGCCTTATCGAATTTTCGCCGGACATTCGCTCGGCGGGCTGTTCGCGATCCACGCGATGATCAGCAAGCCAGGACTCTTCAACTCCTATGTGGCGGTTAGTCCTTCGCTGCAATGGGAGAATCGCGAAACGTTGAAGCGCGCCGAAGAGTTTTTGAAGAATCGCAAGGAAATGAAGGTGACGCTTTATGTTTCCGTCGCTAACGAGTCAAACGCGCTCGGAGAGAGTTTCGATAGTTTCAAAGAACTGCTTTCCAAAACGAGCATCAAGGGTTTTGAATGGCAGGCCGAGCGCATGGCTGATGAAGACCACGGATCGGTAGTGCTTCGTAGCCATTACTTTGGACTGCGCAAGGTTTATGAAGGTTGGCAACCCCCGAGCGATGCCAGCGGAGCGATAACGGGCGGCTTGAAAGGCGCTGACGAGCATTACAAGAAGCTCAGCGAGAAATTCGGCTATTCGATTCCGACGCCGGAGAACTTGATCAACCAGTTAGGTTACCAGCTTCTCTTCGAGGCCAAACCTGAGGAGGCGATTGCGGTGTTCAAGGCAAACGTCGAACGTTATCCAATGTCAGCCAACCCTTACGATAGTCTGGCTGAGGCGTATGAAAAAGGAGGGCGTCTTGAACTCGCTGAACCGCTTTACGATAAGGCGCGAATTCTGGGTGAGCAAAACAACGATCCCAATACGGCGATTTATAAGACGAACTACGAACGAGTCCACGCGAAGCTGAAAGAGACCCAAGCCACGAAAAAGAACTAACGACAAAAGCGCCACGAAGAAGCACAAAAGCACAAAGATCTAAAGAAAGATTTTGTGCTTTATGTGCCTTTCTGTGACCACTCATGGAAGATGAAGTTGATCTCGCGGTAAACCGCTGCGTCCTCGGCAAAGGTAAATGTACCCTGATCTCGCATCTCGCCGGCTGCTCGTAGAAATGCACCCAGCGCACAGCGGGCGAGTCCGCTGCCGACACTCACTCGCTTGACTCCGATCGCAGACATGTCAGACATGCTCAGCGGCACACCTTTCAAAGCCAGCAATACATTCACCGGGCGATCCACAGAACTGACGAGCGTGGCGATGTCGTCCTTGCTCGTGAGGCCGGGTGCATAAAGCACGTCAGCGCCGGCTTCCTGATACGCCTGCAACCGCTCGATCGTGTCTTTTAAGTCGGGCATACCCACCAGGTAGTTCTCGGCGCGCGCCGTTAACATGAACCGGAAGGGAAGTGTGCGAACAATTTCAGCCGCTGCTCGGATTCGATCAATCGCAAGTTCGCGCTCGTAGAGCCGTTCGTCATCTCGTCCGGTCGAATCTTCAATCGAACCTCCGACTGCTCCCGTAGCGGCTGCCAGCCTGATCGTCTCCGCGACGACCTTTGGATCATCGCCGAAGCCATTCTCGAGATCGATGCTGACCGGCAAGTCGGTTGCATCGGCGACTGCTGCGGCGTGGGCTAGTGTTTGCTCACGGCCGACAGCTCTGTCTGACTTTCCGACCGAGAAAGCGTACCCGGCGCTGCTCGTTGCCAGAGCTTCAAACCCCAGGTGTTGCAATAGTCGGGCGCTGCCGGCGTCCCACGGATTGGGGATAATGAATGTTCCGTCGCGTTGGTGAAGTGTCTCGAAAGCCACTCCCTTTTCGGCTTGAGTCAACATGGCAATCCTACTCCTTATGCTTCCGTCGGCGGCAGGGCGAAGGTTCCTTCGACAACCTGCACAAAGCTTCGCTCTTCGCGGAGAATGATACGTTTGGTTTGTGCCATCGCGAAGTTCTCCAGCGCTTCCGGGTCCGATTTTAGACGCCTGCGGTAAGTCTCGTAAGCGGCGAGGCTATCGAACGCGATCAGTCCCCATGCCACATCGTTGGTCCCTTCATGTGGCAGAAAGTAACCAACCAGATGGCCGCCGCATCGCGGAATAATGCGGCCCCAATTCTCCGCGTACTTTCTGAATACTTCCAGTTGGAACGGATCTATTTGATAACGAATGAAGCACGTGATCATCGTTTCTCTCCTTCACGATCGAATTGGCTTGTGGTTATAGCATTTGTTCCACAGGAACAATTCGTCTATCATCAAAATGTGAATGTAGACCAGTTGAACGACGTAGCGGTCGCGCGGATTGCAGCAGCCATAGGAGAACCAGCTCGCGCGCGAATGCTGTTTTGCCTGATGGATGGTCATGCGCGTACGAGCACGGAACTGGCAATCGTCGCCGAGGTTGCGACCTCAACCGCGAGCACGCATCTCAACCGGTTAAAGACTGAGCGTTTGGTGAGAGTGATTACCCAGGGTAAGCACCGGTTCTACAGCCTCGACGGTCCGAAAGTCGCGCGAGTGCTTGAAGGGCTGACGGTGCTGGTGGACCAGCCACGCCAGAACTTTGTTCCCAGCACGCCGACGCGCCTGCGTGAAGCACGAGTCTGTTACGATCACCTGGCGGGTAATTTCGGTGTTTTGCTGCACGATCGATTGAAGCAACTAAAATGGTTAGCTCAGTCTGCGAACGGTGAAGATAATTCTTATGAACTGACGCGTGCCGGAGTCAGCGGATTTGAGGCTCTCGGCGTAGATGTTGAAGAGTTGCGGCGGTTACGGCGCCGGTTTGCGTACGCATGTCTTGACTGGAGTGAACGCCGTCCACATATCGGCGGCGCCGTGGGCGCGGCGCTATTGAAGGTGGCTCGCAAAAAGAGATGGGTGACACAGGATCTCGATAGCAGAGCTATACGAGTGACGAATGTTGGACGGCGCGAACTGTTGGCAGTCTTTGACCTCGTTGTGTCATGAAGATCTTTTTCAATGCGATCACTTTGTTACTCATCATGGATCCGCTGGGTAACATTCCGCTGTTCCTCTCCGCGCTTAAAAAGGTCGATGCCAACCGGCGCCGCAAGGTGTTGCTGCGAGAGATACTGATCGCTTACATCGTGCTTTTGGTCTTCCTCTTCGCCGGCAAATACCTGCTGCGATTGCTGAGTTTGCAGGAGGAAACGATCAGTATCGCCGGTGGGATTGTGCTGTTTTTGATTGCGTTGCGGATGATTTTCCCGCAGGAAGAAGCGACTCGCGATACGTTGGAAGGCGAGCCATTCATCGTTCCGTTAGCAATTCCACTCGTCGCCGGCCCATCAACACTCGCTTCGCTGCTCCTATTGCAGTCGACGCCGAACAGCACGCTGGAATTGTTCGTCGCCCTAACGCTCGCCTGGGTTGTGGCTGCCGTCATCCTGCTTTCTTCGACGATTCTTCATCGACTTTTGAGGGACAGAGGATTGATTGCGATCGAGCGCTTGACGGGAATGCTGTTGGTGATGCTCGCCGTACAAATGTTCATCAACGGCGTCGCAAAGTTCATGAAGCCGTAGCTTGTTACTACCGACTAGCGAATGGCTCGATTCAATAGTGTTACAATCGCCGCCTCTTGATCGCTGAAGACTGTTCTGGACCCGGAAGTTACCGTGCAACGAGGCTTTGCACAAAAAGTTAGGTTTAGCCTGCGAAGCAGGCGTGTGCGTAAAGCCTGGGGCGTGAGCCCCAGGAAACAAGATTAGATAAAGATCGGAGCCCGCGCAGCGGGTGAAAGCTGCACAAATCGTTGCGCTGTCGCCCGTT
>JBIOVO010000208.1:0-23322 GCA_044867735.1 Pyrinomonadaceae bacterium
AACAAGGTAGTCTTCGTTCCCGGTTATGGCCTGGCAACCGCGCAAGCGCAACACGCAGTGCGCGAACTCGCCGACGTCCTCGAAAAACGCGGAGTCACAGTGAAATACGGAATCCATCCGGTCGCCGGACGTATGCCGGGACACATGAACGTGTTGCTCGCCGAAGCGAATGTTCCGTATTCATCGTTGTATGAACTCGAACAGATCAATCCGGAGTTTTCGACAACTGACGTCTCGGTCGTCATCGGCGCAAACGACGTAGTAAATCCTGACGCACGCGACAATCCGACCAGTCCGATCGCCGGTATGCCGATCCTGGAAGTGGACCGTTCGAAGTCAGTGGTCGTGTTGAAACGGGGCCAGGGCAAAGGTTTTTCCGGTCTCGAGAATCCTTTGTTTTTCAAGCCAGTCACCGGCATGCTCTACGGCGATGCGAAAGACACGCTGACCCGGCTGGTGCAAGCCGTGCAACACGCGTAAGCTTCAATCCACAGATTACACCGATTACATAGACCAATCTGTGGATAAATACTCTGTGTAATCTGTGGATTAATAACCTGGAGAACGCATGCGAAGATTCGTAACCGCACTCGTATTGACGAGTTTACTCGTCGTCACCTTCCCAACCACTTACGCCCAACGCACCGCCGACAAGTCAAAAAAAGGCGCAGCAAACGTAACTGCTCAACGCGCCGTCGATACAATCTCAGCCGATCAAATCAAAGACTATCTGACGTTCATCGCCTCCGACGAAATGGAAGGCCGCGATACGCCTTCACGTGGACTCGACGTCACCGCGAAGTTTCTGGCAATGAACCTCGCGCGCTGGGGCTTCAAACCGGCCGGCGACGCCGGCAGTTTCTTCCAGCGCATCGACTTGCAACGCAATCGTGCCGACAGTGGCCAAACAAAAGTTGAGTATGCCGGACGCACGCTTGTTCCAGGAACTGACTACTTGCCCGCCGGTGGTTCGGGCAGCGTGAGTGCGCAGGTTGTTTTCGCCGGAACAGGCTGGTTCATCAAGTCGAAGGAGATCGACGCTTACAAGGGTTTGGACCCGACGGGGAAGATTGCGGTGATCTTTGGCTCGCCGAACATGACGCCGCGAGGAATTACCCGCACCGATCTCGGCAAGCAGGGTGAAGACTCGATGGGTCCCAACGAGTACGCGCGCAGCAAGGGCATCGTTGGTCTAATCTACGTTCCTGACTTTCAATATCTCGCCAACTGGCAACGCAACCGTCAACGATTGCTGGAGCGTGGTTCCACGGGCGTCGCCAAGTTTCAAACGCAAACCACAGCTCCGCTGCCCTCAATCGTGATCTCGCCGGAAATGGCTAACGCGCTTTTTGCAGGCGAGCGACAGTCGGCATCAATGATCTTCAATGCTGCTTATGGCAGTACTCCGCCGGCATCGTTCGCCATGAACGATCAGAAGCGGGTGACACTCAACGTCGCGAACAACAGCGAGATCATTCCGACTCAGAACGTGGTTGCTGTTTGGGAAGGCAGCGATCCGGTTTTGAAGAATGAGTACGTCGCTCTCGGCGCACACTACGATCACGTCGGCAGTGGTTGTCCGCCGGTTGGCAACGACAACATCTGCAACGGCGCCGACGACGATGGTTCGGGCACGACCGCTTTGCTGGGAATGGCCGAAGCGCTGGCGAAAGCACCCACGCGTCCCAAGCGTTCCATCCTCTTTGTCTGGCATTGCGGCGAGGAGAAAGGCTTGTGGGGTTCGCGTTACTTCGTCGAGTATCCAACGGTGCCGCTCAATCAGATCGTCGCGCAGATCAATATCGACATGATTGGTCGAAGCAAGAAGGAAGGCGACACAAATCCGCGTAACAATGAACTAACCGGACCCGACTCGGTTTATCTCATCGGCTCGACAATGATGAGCACTGAACTGGGCGAACTGGTGAACGCAGTCAACAAATCTTTTCTCAACATCACCTTCGACACGCGCTACGACGATCCCAAGGATCCGAACCGCTTCTTCTTCCGGAGCGATCACTACAACTACGCGCGCAAAGGTATTCCGATCATCTTCTTCTTTGACGGCGTGCACGAGGACTATCACCGCGCCGGCGACACTGCGGACAAGATCGATTACCAGAAGATGGAGAAGATCACGCGCACGATCTACATGACGTTGTGGGAGATTGCGAACCGTCCGGCGAGGTTGAAGGTCGACAAACCTTTGCCGACGCAGATAACTGGCGTGAGCTAACTGTGACCGCGTTCGGCAACTAGCTTGCGATAAGCTTCGGCGCGCGAGATTTGTAACTCGCGCGCCGCTTTCTTTAACGCCGCGCGGTGGTCCATGCCGTCTTTTTCGAATCGCTCGACCAGCTCGGCAACGCTTGCTTGCGATTCGCTGGTGGTGGCGCCAATGACGTTTCGATCTATCAGTACGACAATCTCACCGCGGGCATTGTTCTCCTTCGCATAGTGATCGGCCAGTTCACTCAAACGCCCGCGTTTGATCTCTTCATGGAGTTTGGTCAGTTCTCTTGCCACCGCACCTTCTCGTTCGCCGAGAATCTCGTGAGCATCTTTTAGCGCCGCCGCAAGACGGTGAGGCGCTTCGTAGAAGATCAGAGTGCCGGGTATCGATTTGAGTTCGGCAAGGCGAGAGCGTCGTTGATTTGATCGCGCCGGCAGAAATCCGGCAAAGAAAAACTCGTCAGTAGGCAGGCCGGCGGCGATCAAAGCCAAGATCAGCGCACTTGGGCCAGGAATCGGAACCACTGGCGCGTCGATCTCGATCGCTGCACGGACGAGACGAAAGCCGGGATCGCTGATCGCTGGTGTGCCCGCATCGGAAACGATCGCGACGCTGCTTCCTTCTTTTAGTAAGTCAACCAGTTGGCGCGCACGCTGCTGCTCGTTGTGTTCGTGATAGCTGATGGTTTTCGTGTTGATGCTGTAGTGATTCAAGAGTTTTTGCGTGTGGCGTGTGTCTTCACAGGCGATTAGATCCACGTCCTTCAGCACCTGAACCGCGCGCTGTGTGATGTCTGCGAGATTACCGATCGGTGTCGCTACGAGATAGAGGGTGCCGGGCATGACTGGTATTTTGACACGAGAGAAAGCAACTAACCACAAAGACACTAAGACACAAAGTATTTTCCTTAAAACATTTCGTGTCTTTGTGTCTTTGTGGTTAATCCTACATACATAAAGGCCTCGGTTTTTGGACCGAGGCCTTTGGCAGGGTAACCGGCGGGTAAAACGAGCGGAAGTTCAGATGCAGGTTCTTACTGAGGGAATGGAATTCGTCTCCACCAATCGTTGTTATTGTTGTTGTTGTCGCGGTTACGACGCCAGTCGTCATCACGACGCCAATCATCGTTGCGGTCGTAACCACCGTTGTATCTGAAACCGTAGGCTTTGGCGATATAGCGCAACTCAGACTGAATCTGCGACCACTGCGAACCACGGTTATCAAACCGGCGCGCGACGCGATCTAACTGCTGCGCTTCCGACAGCACTCGCCGTGCTTCGTCGGCACTGCGATTCAAGTCGCGGCCATTACCAACACGCGATTTCAGATCGCCGACGGCATCACGAAACTGGTGGATCTGATCGTTGATTCGATCTTCCTGGCGGGAGCCATTGGCTCTGCTGCGATCGAGAGCGCGGTCCATGTCGCGCTCGAAGTCTTTTGCCAGACGATCCAGCCGGTGCACGGAATCGCGGAGCCCGCGATCGTCGTAGCGTCCGCGATTATTATCTGGATAGCGCCCATCCGGGTATCTTCCCCACTGGGCTGACACTGCGACTGGCAAACAAAAAGCCAGGATGCCCGCAGCGAACAATGAAAATTTCAGTGTGTGTCGGTTCGTCATTTCGTTTCTTTCTCCTCAGTATCACTTCGGCCCGCGACCTCTTTGGCAACTGGTGTGCCCATTGCGGAGGCGTTGAAAAATGGCCGTGTTTTGGTAGAGGAGTGGAGGGATAGCGCGAAAACGTGCAGGCGTTAACGGAAAACGTCTCTCGCGCAAAGGCGCAAAGACGCCAAGTCATGACCTCCGGCAGCCGAAGGTCTGAACTTGGCGTCTTTGCGCCTTTGCGCGAGAAAACGTCTTACTTATCTAACAAAACAGCGATGTGACGACGGATATCGGAGACGCTGAGGCGCGGTCGTTTAGTTGAATCTGCTTTCCAAACAGGCGAGCCATTGCTCGTCTTAGTCAACAATAGTCCCTGACCGGCCGCACGAATGCCGAGGTGGCGGATGTTGGCGCAGGCCAGTCCACCGCCGCGCACAAATCCATCGCGCGGCACACGTGGCCAGCCGGCTTCAACGTACAAAGTGCGAACGCCGAAAGTCAGCGTTAAAAGATGCCCCACCATCGTCGATGTTCCCATCGGAAATCGATGGCCTTCCTTATTTAACAGTTGAATGCTCGCGCCCAGGCGATTCGCTTCGCCCGCCTGATTCGTGAACTCACTGACGAGCCAATCAACTCCGGCTTTGCGAAGCAGGTCGTTGGAGTTCCTGAGCGACAAATACTCAGTGACGTCCTTACGGCCCGCCAGCCGCGCTCTGTGTTCGGCTTCGGACAATGCCGCCGCCCAAGCTTCGTCTAATTCGCCCATATCAGCGTGCGATGGTATCATGAGCCCCGAACCGGTCCCCCACGAATCCTAATGCGGAACCTATCGAAATGACCCCATCATATCGAGTCCTGAGGTACCTGATAACGGTAATTCCAGCGGTTGGTTTGTTTCTGCTGATTAGCGTAAACCCACTCGCGCAATCAACCAGGTTGCCCGCGCCTGCGAGTCATCTGAACGACCTCGCCGGTGTGATTGACACTAACACGAAAACGCGCGTCGAAAGCATTCTCCAAAAACTCAAAGAGAAAACCAAGATCGAACTGTACGTCGCTACGGTCGATACCACCGGCGCGCAGGAGATGTCGCAGTTTTCGGAACAACTCGCACGCGATTGGAACATCGGCTCCAAGAGTACCCGCGCGAAGAGTTTGCTGTTGGTCGTTTCGGTAGCTTCGAAGAGTTCGTTCACACAGTTCAGCCGCATGGTCCAGAGAGACTTGCCCGACGGCGTGCTGGGTGAGATGACGTATCGCATGCAGGGGCCACTCAGCGAAGGTCGTTTTGCTGAAGCTATAGATAGTGGAGTCCGTGTTTTTGCGAGCGCAGTGGCGGAGAAGATCGGTTTTAATGTTTCCGAACTCGATGACACAGCAGCGGTTGCCGTTAACAGTCCTGAGCCAGTCCAGAGCGCACCAGCGGAATCAGTTTTAGTAAGTGCGAAGAACGTTCAATCAACGCGGCCACGCACTGTGGGTGATCTTCCGAAAGCTCAGCCCTCGGCTACGCCGCCACCAGAGCCTCCGAGAACAGAACCGACGCCATCGGAATCTCCGGCGACTGAACCAACACCTTCAGAATCTCCGAAGACCGAACCAACTCCCTCGGAATCACCAAAGACTGAACCAACCCCTTCGGAAACGCCGAAGGCCGAACCCGTAGCTAGTGAATCGCCAAAGCCTGAAGCGACCGTTCCTGTTGAAACGCCAAAGACTGAAAAGCCGAACGTGCTCCGCGGCAGAGGAACGACGACAGTTAAACCAAACGCGCGCGCGCCCAAACTGACTCCCGCGGAAATCGCGGAACTGGACGCAGACGAATCGGAAGAAGTCGAGTTGACATTGACGCTACCGCTGGCGAAACGTGCGGTCGCGTTAAAAGAGTTTCTCGACACCCACCCGGATTCCAAGTCGCGCCCGCGCGCCACTGAATTACTCATCAGCACCCATGCAGCTCTCGGCGATCAGAAGTTGAAAGCGAGCGACATCGCGGGCGGCATCGAACACTTGAATCTCGCGATCAACGAAGCCGACGTGAATATCTCCGATCAGTTGTTCGCGGGCGTGATCTCGCAAATACCGATGAACCTTTACATGCGCGGCGAACGCCCGGCTGCCTTCAATGCGGCGCAGAGTATTGAGAGGAAGTTTGGAGCTGATCCGAAGCGTCTGCTTGCGATGGCCGGTTTTTATCTCGGGATCGAGAACGCGACGGAAGTCGTTCGCATTGCTGAGAACGCGGTGAAGATCGCGCCCGATCTTGCAGAGGCACACCGGATTCTGGCCGTCGGACAGCACCTTTCATTGAGACTGGACGAGGCTGCGGTCGAGTACAAAAAGACGCTCGAGCTCGATCCGAAATCGAAGGTCTCGCGCGGCAGTCTCGCGGATTTGTATCGCGCCTCAGGCAAAACCGAAGAAGCACTCGCTCTCTACAACGAGCAACTCGCCGAGGATCCCAAAGACAAAGCGGCGCGCGCCGGAAAAGTCATCTCGCTCTTTGAGCTCGGTCGCAAAGACGAAGCCAACAGCGCACTCGATGCCGCGTTGGCGGAAGAGCCACGCAACCTGCCTTTGCTCGCCGGTGCTGCGTACTGGTTGGCTGCGCACGACAACCACGAGAAAGCCTTCGAACTCGCGCGCAAGGCAGTCGAGATCGAGTCGCGTTACACGTGGGCACAGATCGCACTCAGCCGTTCACTCATGGCGATGCAACGTCCGCTCGACGCGGAGCGATCGATGCGGTATGCGCGCCAGTTTGGAAAGTTTCCAACGCTCAATTACGAACTCGCGACTGTGCTGGCGTCGATGGGACTTTACGACGAGGCCGCTGAAGTCCTGCGGGAGTCGTTCACGATTAAGGATGGTGAGATCCAGGCGTACCTCGCCGGACACATAGCAGTAACTGATTCAGACTTTCGCCAACTGCTGGCACTTGAGCGCCGCGCGGGAATCTATCAACCCACGGCAGCAGACAGCGAGGCGAACGCAAAGATGTTGAAAGGTCTGCTGGCTTTCAACGTCGCCGTCTCGCCGGCAAGTGAAAGCGAAAAGATCAAAGAGAAGGACGCCGTCGCCGCAGGCGAGCAGTTTGTCGCAGGTAACGACAGCATGCGTGCTTTCCGGCAGATCTATGTCGCGAGTCGTTTGCTGCGAAATGGCGTTGCAACTTCCACGGCACTCGATCTCATCGCGGACGCACGAAAGGCTTCTGACGAAGCGCTCAAGGTTCCCGTGCTAACACTCGCGGTGCAAGCTGATGAATTCAGAGCACCGCGCGCGCGTGCTATTGCCGCGGGCAACGTTCCTGCTATTGCTCCGGCGCCGCAAGAGCTACTCAACAACATTCTGATAGGGCGACTCGAAGACCTCGAGGGATGGGCCCTGTTTAGTCAGGAGAAGTATCCGCAAGCGATCACCCATCTCAAACAAGCGACGGAGATCCTGCCCGAGCAAACGCCGTCATGGCGCACGGCTCATTGGCACCTCGGAGCCGCGCTCGAGCAGTCAGGACAGAAAGAACCGGCGCTCGAGGCATACATCAAGAGTTATCGTGGTGGCCCGACGGAGTCAGTTCGTCGTTCAGTCATTGAACAACTCTACAAGAACGTCCATGGTTCACTTGAAGGACTGGAAGAGAAGATAGGACCAGGAGTAGAGGCAGCGGCATCAGGGGCAGGAGCAGCCGGCAGTGGCGGCACAACCGCTCCGACTCCGGAAACAAAAACGCCGGAGCCTGCCGCTACTGAGCCTGCTCCAGTAGAAACAAAGAAACCAGAAACTGACCCTGCTTCTGAAGCGAAGAAACCAGAAACCGAAACTGCTCCTGTCGAAACCAAAAAGCCGGAGACTGAAACTTCTCCTGCACCTGCTCCTTCATCGCAGCCAATGTCGGAGGAGGCGTTGCGAAACGCCGCAGCGCGGGGGCGTTCGAGCATTAAGATCTCCGGACGTATTCTGGACGCCGACAAGTTAGGCATTCCGAATGTGACTGTGGTGTTGATCAGTCCTTCCGGATCGGTGCTCGCCGCAACTACCGACATTGAAGGCAAGTACTCGTTCACCGCCGTGCCGTCGGAGAAAACGTATCGCCTCATCCCGTCCAAGGAAGGCTACACGTTCACGCCTGTCGATCGCGCTTTCAGCGGACTCTTTGACGATCGAAGAGACGCAGACTTCGTCGGCAACAAACCGTAACCACGGATTTACACAGAAAAACACGGATCAGAATTTACTAGTTCTGATCCGTGTTTCTATTGGTGCTGATCTGTGTTTACTTGTTATTTTCGGACGGCCACGCAACCGGCTTTCCTTCGGCGTCGTAAAGTTCAACCTTGCCGTACTTCGCCAGAACCTCGCGCGCCTTAGCCGCATCACCGACAGCTACCACTTGCAGGTGGTTCATATCGATGTACTTCTGCGCGGCGTTTTGCACGTCCGCAGCAGTGATAGCTGCAACCTTCTGCGGGTAGGTGTCCCAGTAATCCGCGGGAAGATTGTAGAGCTTCTGCGTGATGATGTTCTGGAGTAGGCTGCCGGGCTGCTCGAGTGACAGTGCAAAACTACCGATGATCGATCGCTTCGCGTTTTCGAGTTCTTCTGCCGGCACGGTTTCTGTACGCATCCGATTGAGCTCGTTCATAAACTCCTTCATCGCGCCTTCCGTAACGTCAGTCCTGACTTCTGAACTCGAGGTCCAGGTGCCACGGAACCTCGAACCACCGAAGTTGCTGTAAGCACCGTAAGTGTAGCCTTTGTCTTCACGCAGATTCAGGAAGAGCCGGCCTGATGGACCACCACCGAGCACTTTGTCGGCCAACAACACCGAGAAGTAGTCGGGGCTGGTGCGTTCGATACCGAGCGTGCCGAGCTGCAACACAGTTTGCACGGAGCCCGGGCGATCGATCAGGTAGATCTTCGAATCCGCTTGCGCCGGAGCGGGCGGGATAGTCGCCGCCGGAACGTCACCTTTTGCCCAATCGCCGAAAGCCTTCTCGAGCTTCGGCATAACCTCTTTGAGAGTTACGTCGCCAACGATCGCGATGAACGCGTTGTTGGGACGGTAGTAAGTCGAGTGAAAGTCCGCGAGATCTTTGGTCGTCAGCTTTTTGAGCGACTCTGCCGGTGCCGCAATCAGCGCTGCCGGGTGGCTAGTGCCATAAATCGCCTTCTGAAACTGCTCGATAGCGAGAAACTGCGGAATAGATCGTTGCAGTTGCAGTTGCGACAGACTGCGGGTCTTGTACTTCTCAACTTCAGCTTGCGGGAACGTGGGGTTTCGGATCACGTCGGCAAACAACTCCAACGTCTGATCGAAGTTCTCCGCCAATCCACTCGTGGTGACGGTACTCGTCATCGACGCAAACCCCGAGCTCGCCGTCAGGGTTGCTCCCAAAGCATCGACTTGTTCCGCGATGTCTTTGCTGGCACGCTTCGTGGTTCCTTCACGCAGCAGGGCTGCGGTGAAGCTCGCGAGACCCCGATAGTCAGCCTTGTCAGAAAGTCCACCACTCAACACCACGAGCTGCATGTTGAAGGTTGGAACCTTGTTCGCCGGAAGCAGAACCACTTTCAGACCATTCGCCAAACTCGCCTCTTGCGCGCGAGGGAGTTTGACCTGCAACACGTTCTTGTTAACAGGCGCCTTGCCTTTGATGACTGCACCCTTTGTCGATGGCGGGGCTTGACCGCCGGGAGCGCCCTGGCCCAATGCCAGCGACGACACCATGACGATCAACATCAGCGCGACGATAACTTTGCTTCTATTCTTCATTGTGCTCATTGGTCTAACTCCTTTACTGTCCCGACGCGCCAGTTGCGCTCTTGGCTTTCGCCTTCGGCATGGTGATTACGACGGTGCGGTTCGTGTCGACCAGATACTTGTTGGCGACGCGCTGCACATCTTCTTTGGTGACTGCGGCAACCTTGTCGAGTCGGGTGTTAATCAGACCCGGTTCGTTGTAGTAGGTCGTGTACTGGCCCATGGTCACAGCACGTAAGAGTGAACTTTGCAGTCCATTGATCAGGTTACGTCGCGTCGTGTTCTTTGCTTTCTGAAGTTCCCAATCGGCGATCGGTTCTTTCTTCAGGCGATCGATTTCAGCGTAGATGAGCGCTTCGACGTCCTCAGTCTTGTTGCCCGCTCTAAGTGTGGCATTGGTGTAGAAAGCGCCGACGCCGCGCTTCTCATCCATGAAGCCACCAACGCCGCTCACCATCTCTTTTTCCTTCACGAGCTTCTGATAGAGTCGTGAACTCTGACCGGTTTGCAGCACGGCGGACAGAACCTGCAACGCGTAGAAGTCAGGAGTGTTGCCTTGCACTGCTTTGTAAGCGAGGTCAATGCGCGGAGCGCGAGCAAGCACATCGTCGAGGCTGGCGCGTCGCTCTTCTTTTTGCTGGGGCTCGGTCATGTCAACTGAAGGCGGCGTTGGCTGACGTGGAATCGATTCGAAGTTCGCGCGGATCTTGGCGAGCGCATCGGCAGTCCTGAAGTCGCCGACGAGAACGAGCACCGCATTGTTCGGTGCGTAGTACATCTTGAAAAACGCCGATACGTCCTCGATCGTCGCGGCGCTCAGGTCCTCCATCGACCCGATCACGGAATGCTTGTAAGCGAAGTTGTCGTAGATCAACTCCTGCTGCTTCTCGCCGCTCTTACCATAAGCCTGATTATCAACGCCGAGGCGACGCTCTTCCTGAACGGCGTTGCGCTGGTTGTCGAGGTTCTCTTTTGTGATCTCCAAACTCTTCATGCGATCGGCTTCGAGGAAAAGGGCGAGATCGAGTTGGTTCGCAGGAAGAACTTCGAAGTAGTTGGTGCGATCTTCGTTGGTGGTGCCGTTCATGTTCCCACCGTTGTTAAAGACGAGCAGGAAGTGTTCACCGGAGCCGACGTTTTGCGAACCTTTGAACATCATGTGTTCGAACAGGTGGGCAAAGCCTGTGCGACCCTCGCGTTCGTCACGGGAGCCGACGTTATAGGTGATGGAAAGTGCGACAACGGGCGCCGAACGATCTTCAACAGTGATCACGCGCAGGCCATTCTTCAAAGTGGTCTCTTTGAAATCGACTCGCACATTGCGAGGGCCCTGTGCCTGGGCGGAAAGAACTGCGAGCGCGCAGACAAACAGTGGGGACAAAAACCTTGAGACTCGTCTCATAACTGACTCCTTTTATTGTGGATGATCTCTCGCGACGATTAGTGCGGAATGTATGCGGTGGGTAATACAGTGTCAAGTCCGCAGATTGCGCGGATTTAGGCTCAATCTGCGTAATCTGTGGATGGCTTGCAGCCAACCGCCTGTGCATTCTTACCATCCAAAGTCCTCGCAGCGTATAATCGTTCGCAACAAAAGCCATGAAAAGACTAAAGCTTATTTTCCCCAGCGTTATGACCGCCTTCGCCATTCTGACGCTGGCCCTCTCCGTAAGGTCGCAGCAACCAGCTCCACAAGGCGCCGGACGCTTCGATGTCACGCACTATCGCATTGAAGCTCAAATCATCCCTGACCAACACGTACTTCGCGCCGGTGCTGACGTAACGTTTACGCCCTTGGATGCAACGCGTTCGGTGGTCTTCGAGCTCAATGGTTCACTGAAGATCGAGAGCATTGAAAAGGATGGAAAACCGCTGACTTCCTTCGTTCAGGACCCGGTCGGAGTGGGTGCTCTCGGGCCGAGCGTGAGAATCGATTTGGGCCAGGTGGTACCCGCTAATGTGCCCATCACACTGCGAGTTCGCTGGAGCGGCGCGCTCATCAATCCCGAGGGCGGCCCGCTGGCCACAAAGCGTCTTGCATACGTGGGCACCGAAGGTTCCTATCTGATGTACGCCTCGCGCTGGTTTCCTTTTCATGACTACGCTGCCGACCGGGCGACGTCCGATATCACCTTTATTGTGCCTTCGGGATTACAGGTTGCGGGCACAAGTGATGACCCGGTAGTTGCACAACCGGCGCCGAAGGAGGGCGCGGTTCGTTATCGTTTCGTGCACCGCCAGCCGGTGCTGATCGGTAACTTCGCTGCGGGGCAGTACATAAACAAGAACCTGCGGTATGCCAATTACGATCTTCAGCTCTACGCGATGCCGGGCAGTGAAAAACGGCTCGAAGTTTTTGCTGAACTAACTGGCCGTGTGCTCGAGTTCTATACCAAGCGCTATGGCGCGCCACTGTTCGGCAACCGTCTGGTCGTGGTCCAGATCGATGACGAAAGTTTGGACACTTACTCAGGGCCGGGAATGATCTTCCTGTCGAACAAGATGTTCGACACCACGCGCCCGGTTCCGGAAGAAAAGATAGAGAGAGAGATCGCTTACCAGTGGTGGGGACAAAGCGTCGGTCTGAAGTCGTTTGACGATGCGTGGCTGTCACAAGGTCTGGCCGAGTGGAGCGCGTTTGCATTTCGCGAAACCACTCTGACCGCGGGTGGTCTCGACGCTGCGCAACGCGAACAACAGGAACGCGCGCTCACGTTTGAACAAACCGCGTCGATCGCGCGCGCGCCGAGTGCACTCGACGATCAATCGGCTGCGTACCAGTCGATCGTGTTCTACAAAGGTTCGATGATCTTCCGCATGTTGCGGGAGACGATCGGACGCGACAAGTTTGACCAGGTACTCGCCACATTCATGCAAACTTATAAAGGCAAGAACGCGTCGATAGACGACTTCGAAAAGCTCGCTACGAAGATCTCGCAGGAGAACCTGCGCTACTTCTTTGCGCAATGGGTCGAGGGAACGGGCGTGCCGGAGTTTACGGTCGACTATCAAATCATTCGCACCCGCTCTGGCAAGTTCCGCACGCGCGGCACAGTCAAACAGAATCTCGAATCGCTCCGCATGCCGGTTGAGTTGTTGTTACGAGCTGAGGGCGACAATCAGCAGAAGATCGTGCGCGTTGAAGGACGAAGTGAGGACTTCGATTTTGAATCGAATGGACAGCCGATCGAAGTCGTCGTAGATCCGAACAACAAAATCCTGCGAATGTCTGACGACCTGCGCGTCTCCATCATTGCACGACGCGGAATCGAACAGATGAAGGAAGGCATCTACGCCGAAGCGCAGCAACAGTTTGAAGCGGCGTTGAAACTGGATCGCTCAAATTCCTGGGTTTACTACAACCTCGGGCTGCTGTTTTTGGAACAGCGCAACTGGCAACAGGCGCTCGACAATCTGGAGGCCTCGTTGATCGGTAATCTGAAGCCCTCCTGGATCGAAGTGTGGGCCCATATCAAACGTGGCAATGCTTACGATGCGAAGGGCGAGCGCGAGCGAGCGGTGACAGAATACAAGAAGGCAGTGCAATCGGGGATCGATTACGATAACGCGCAGGCGGTGGCGAAGAAGTATCTGGCGGCGCCTTACGATCCGAAGGCCACACAAACCGCCGAAGCCGTCACCAGTAATCCCGGGAACTAGATCTTAACCACAGATAAACACGGATGACACAGATAAGAAATCTGTGTCATCCGTGTTTATCTGTGGTTAGTTTTAAACGGCGACGATTGAGATCTTGTTCTTCTCTGCAGCGCGGATCATCTCCTCGCGATCGAACATCAGCGTCTTGCCGGCGGTGATGCAGAGACAGGTTGCTCCAGCCTCGACCATCGCCTCGATCGTCGGCACACCAACCACGGGCACATCGAACCGCATATCCTGATTCGGCTTCGCAACTTTCACCACTGTCAGTCGCCCGTTGACCAGATTCCCTGCGCGCCGGATCGTTTCATCCGTCCCTTCCATCGCCTCGATCGCCACACACGCCTTTCCTCGCACGACGATGGTTTGGCCGAGATCAAGGCGCGCGATCTCGCGCGCGATCTCCAGGCCGTACTCGATATCTTCACGTTCGTTTTTCTGTGGCTCGCGACGCGTGATGGTTCCAATCTGCGGCAGTGAATCCTGAAGAAAACAGGTGGAATCAACCAGCTCGATCCCTTCGCTCTGCAACTCCGATGCGATCGCTCCGATCAACGCGTCAGTATTGCGGCGCGGCAGTCGCAAAAGCACTTTCAACATGCGCGCATCAGGGACCGCGCGGCTGAAGATCTGCACATGCTTCACCTGACCGGCCATGATCGCTTTCTCCACGCCTTCTTCCTTGAAGAAACGGATCATCCGGCCAAGCTGACCGATGCCCACCCACTTCACGCGCTCGGCACGCCGGTCCATCTCCGGATCAGTCTCTTCACGAATCGCGGCGACAACCAGTTCGACCCCCGACTGGCGCGCGCCCTCCACAACCATGAAGGGAAACTTGCCGTTACCCGCAATCAATCCGAATTTCATTTGGTAACGCCGCGATCGGAAGCTTCAATAAAGCGAAGCAGATCGGAAACTTCAGGAGAGTCAGCGATCTCTTCCTTGATGCGCTCAACCGCTTGAGTGGTGTTGAGTTTTGCTGAGAGCAGCAGATGGAAGGCGTGATGCAGTGAGTCGATTGCCGCGCGAGAATAACCGCGACGTTTCATTCCGGTGATGTTCAGTCCGTAACACTTCGCATGATTGCCGACAGTTAAGCCAAACGGAAGCGCATCTTTGACGACAACAGAGTAGCCGCCGATGTACGCCTCTTTGCCGACACGGCAAAACTGATGAACTCCTGAATAGGCGCCGATGTTGGCGCGGTCTTCAATCACGACGTGTCCCGCGAGCGTCGCGGCATTTGCCATGATGACACCATCGCCGAGCACACAATCGTGCGCGACGTGGGCTTGGGCCATGATCAGGCAATCGTCGCCTATTTTCGTGAGCAAGCCCCCGCCGGCAGTGCCGCGGTGAATGGTGACAAACTCGCGTATTTGATTGCGTTCGCCGATCCGCGTTTCTGAAGGTTCGCCTTTGTACTTCAGATCCTGCGAGGCGAGTCCGATCGAGACAAAAGGAAAGACGTGTGTCCCGGCGCCGATCGTGGTGCGACCGTCGACTACGCAGTGCGAGTCGAGACGGACACCATTACCGAGTTCTACTTCGTCGCCGATAATGCAATAAGGTCCAACAAAGCACTCGTCTCCCATCCGGGCGCCCGCGTTTACCACTGCCGTGGGATGAATGGTGGTGGTCTGAGTAACCGTGGACATGATTAAAAAGGCAATCCACAGATTACGCAGAAGAACCTGTGTAATCTGTGGATAGTCATTGCTCTTGCTCTCGCGGAGCGACGATACTCATGATCTCGGCGTCGGCGGCCAGTTGGCCATCCACCTTCGCCTCGCCGCGCATCCGCTGTACTCGCGAGCCGATGCGCAAAGCAGTAACCTCGAGCACGAGCGTATCGCCGGGAACGACCGGACGTCGAAAACGCGCTTCTTTGATGCCGGTAAACAGAACCAGCTTCTGATCTCGATCTTCGATCTCGCGGAGCGCCAGAATCGCGCCGACCTGGGCCAACGCCTCAACGATAAGCACGCCCGGCATTACCGGCGCGCCGGGAAAGTGACCCTGAAAAAACGACTCGTTGATACTGACCTGCTTGATGCCGACTATTCTCTCTTTAGGCACCAGTTCGACGATGCGATCGACCAGCAGGAACGGGTAGCGGTGCGGCAGAAGTTTTTGGATGGCCGTTGAATCGAGAACTGTTTCCATAAAGAACATCGCCGATTGCCAAGTGCCGATTGCCAATTGTGAAATCGGCAACTGGCAATTGCCAACCGGCAATTCGGGGAGTCAACCTCTTTACTTCGGAGGCGGAGTAGTAGCTGCGGTTACTGGATTCTTACTGTTGAATTCAATGATGAAGGCGCGCGTGATGTCCATGCTCTCCGCGGCGTACAACAAAGGCACCTGCGTTCCATCAAGAATAATGTTGATGCCGCGCGCTTTCGCAAACGCTTCCAGGGCATTACCGATCTCTTGCTGTAGTGGCAGAAACAGTTCCTGGCGGCGGCGATTGTAAGAAGCCTGCGCGTCTTCAGCTTTACGCTGAATGTCCTTCTTCAACTGTTCGAGTTGATCGATCTTTGTTTGCAGCGCCCTTTGATCGATCGGAGTTCCGGCGGGCGCCTCTCGCAGCTTATTGATTTCATCTTCGAGAGTTTGCGCTCGCTGTTGCATCGCGGTGATTTCGTTTTTGAGTGCCTGGAACTCGGCGTTCAGTTTGTTCACGACACTAGTAAACTTAGCGATACCGGTTTTCGGATCCAAAAACAAGTCGGTATAGAGCACCGCCATCTTGCTCATTGGCAAGGGTACGGTCGCAGGCGCGGCTGGGGCTGGCGCCGGTGTCGGCGTAGGCTGAGCAGCAGCGGGATTTGCTGCCGGCCGTTGTGCGCTGGCAGTGGCGGCGAGAGCCAAAACTATCAGCGCACTTAGTGGAAACAGATAATGTCTAATCATGATGGAGAGGCCGGTCTTAGACCGACTATTTCCGATTGCCACTTGCCGATTGCCCATTTATTAGAATCGGCAATCGGCAATCGGCAATCGCAAATCGGCAATGGCTATGGCTGCGTTACTGACGCAGTTGCCGGGTTCTTGCTATTGAAATCGTTGATGAACGCCCGAGTGATGTCGATCTTATCGTCGGCATAAACAAATGGCACTTGACTACCATCAACGATCACGGTGATGCCGCGTGCTTTGGCGAAGGCTTCGAGGGCCTTACCGATGTCCTGTTGCAGCGGCATGAAGATCTCTTGTCTTCGTTTGTTGTAAGCAGCTTCGGCATCCTCACCCTTACGTTTGAACTCGGTGTTCATCTGGGCGAGTTGATCTCTCTTCTGCCGAATGGCATTCGGATCGGCAACGGTCTGCGTGTCGTCGATCTCTTTGGTCAAAGTAGAGATCTTTGTCTGCAAGGCTTGCAACTCGGCCTGGCGCGGCTGGAACTCTCGATTGAGTGTCCCGAGCAAACTGTTGAATCTGGCGATACCGGTCTTCGGATCCAAAAACATGTCCGAGTAGATCATCGCCATCTTGCTGTCGGGAACTGCGACGGTGGCAGTTTGTGGAGCCGCAGCCTGCGGAGCTGCTGGGGTCGCCGGTTTAGTCTGTTGTGCTGACACGCAAAATGCGGCAGTCGTCAGCAAAGCGACCGCAGCAAAGAAACGAGCTATCTTCATAACTTTCTTGTATTACTCCTTACGTTGGGGTCGATTGGACAAACCCCTTAGTTGTTTGTCCAACCACCATTGGTTGGCTCAAGCCATTAAAACGTCCGCCCCACACTGAAGCGAATAACCTTCTTTTTTTCGTTAAAGAAAAACGGAAACCCGTCAATGAATTGGTTAGGACGGGCGTTTGGATTATACGCAAAGATTAGGCGAAAGGGTACATTGATGACGGGCACCTGAACCCTCACTTCCATGCCTAAACTCGACCTGTAGTCGCCAATTCCGGCGAACAAACTTTCGGACAATCTAACGATGCTGTTTGTCTGGGCCTCGCCGCGGAGGAAGACCGGCTGGAACCCTGGCGGCAACAACGTCTGCGGATTGATAACTCCTGTTAGCGCCGCGTCGACTTCAGCCTGCGTCACGATGCGGTTGTCGCGTGCGACGAGAGCGCCGAATATCGGCTGCGCAGCCAGGAGTGGGTTGTTGCAGAGAGCGAGGGTGGTCAAACTGATTGCCACCGGCTGCGCGAACCTCGGGCAGCGCTGGAAACCAACAGTCCCTAAGAACGGTTGATCGGGCAGAAACTCACTCGAAAAAGACTGGTCACTCTTGGTTCTCAGATTGAAGGCACTGCCGATATCGGCAAAGGCCGCGAGACTAACAACGTCGCTAATAATCGGAATGCGATACTCGAAGTTTCCGAGTATCTGCGTATCGCCGCCGACCGAGGTAAACGATCGCGGTAACTGCGCAACGTTGCTACCCGAGGTACCAGTGAACACGCCCAGGCTGGCGGCCTGCTGCAATCCCGGAATCACAACCGGATCGAGCGTGGGGTTCTCGGCAAACACAACATTCTGAGAAGTGATGAACGTATCGACCGGCGCGATCGGGCTGATCGAGCGCACGTTGTAACCACGAATCGTAAACTCGTCGCCGAGGAAGTAGCGCTCGAAAATCGGGACGCCATCGACAAACGCGAGCGAGTTTGCATCCCGGATCTTTTGCGTAGTCGCAAAACTTCCGACTGTTCCCGCGATGATGCGGAAGCCAAAAACTTCCGGCCGTTCGGACTTCTTGCGGCGCACCGGGAAGAAGTGCGTGTAGGAGATCGTCGGCTGATAAGTGCGAACATCACCTCCCAAACCTGCGAGCGCAACCGCGGCCGAAATCTCACGTCCACTAGTAGGATCGATACTCGCGTTCCGCGTGTCGTAAGAGAACGTCAGCGTGCCGCGACTGGTCAGGATGTTTGGCTGATCGTAAATGACCGGGATAAACGCAGTTGGATTATTCGGATCTGCATTGACCTCGGGATCCTTCACGCTCGAGAGCGACAACTGATACGAAGCACCAACGCGCGAAAACTGCGTGAACCGTCGCTTGCGATAAAACTCCGAAAGCGGAGCGCTGACGAAGAGCGAACCGCCGTAGGAATCCCTCGTAAACAGGTTCTCCTCGTCAACATCCTGGAAGTTGAACTGCTGACCAAACAGGTCTTCCTGCGCGTTGAGGTTGTTTGAAAGGAATGTTCCCTCGCCAAAGAACTTCTGCGTGAAAGCAAACACTGAGAAGCCGGCGCTGATCGGACGGTCGCGTATGTACGGCTCAGTAAATGAAAACTGGAAGGAACGCTGGCGATTGCCGGCTGCGATATTGAACGACAGCACTTCGCCGCGGCCGAGCAGGTTGTTGGTGGAATACTCCAGACCGAAGAAGGAGCCACCGATCCCCGAGATACCACCGTTGAAGGAGATCTGCTGGCGACCACGCTCGCTTACTTTGAGCACGAGATCGACAGTCGCCTCTTCATCGTTCGTGCGGCGGTCAACGTCTTTGTCTTTGTCGATCGGATTGAAGTAGCCAAGCTGATTGAGTTTGACTACTGAATACTCCCAGTACGCGTCGTTGTAGATATCGCCTTCGTTGATGAGCACTTCACGTCGCAGCACGTTGTCGCGCGTGAAGGTGTTACCAACAAACTCCAACCGGCGCAAAGTAAACTGTTTTCCTTCTTCGATTGTGACGGTGAAATCGACAATGCCTTCGTTGGGGTTCTGAGGATTGTCCTGGAAGGACGGTACTGGTTCTGCGGTGTACTCGATGAATCCCTGCTGTCCGTAAAACTTCTTGAGGTTCTCAAACAGGCCCTTACTGACTCTTTCGCCATTGGCGATGTCGCCTTTGTTGAGACCGATAACCGCTCTGATTTGCGCCTCGGAGAAGATCGAGTTGCCCTCGACTTTGAACTCCCCAAGCCGGTAAACCTTGCCCTCAACGATCGGAACCGTGACGCGCAAACCCTCATCGACTGATGACAGGAACGGCAACGGCAGGACCGGGAAACCCGTGCGGCGCCGCCCGACGCTCTCAATACGGGGCTCACCGTGACGCGCCTGGAGATAACCCTTCGAGCGCATGTAGTTGTCGACCAAACGGAGGTCAACGTCGAGTTTCTCGCGGTCGAGGATGTCGGCACTCTTGAAGCGTGAGACCAGACCGGCCTCTTTCACATACTTCATCGCACCGCGCAGGTCGCCGTCACTGAAAACCGTGTTGCCTTCGAATTGGATATCGACCACACGGACGCGATCGCCCTCATCGACCTTGAAGTTAATCGCCAGCGACGTCGCCGAGACCTCTTCAGTCTCCTCGGTGATGGTGGCGTTCGGGTGTCCGCCGGCCGAGAGGAGTTCCTTCATGACTCGCATCGCGGCACGGACCTTCACCGGGTCATAAATGCTCTCTTTTGACACACCGACGCGCCGCTCACGAAACGCCTTGAGCACGTCCGACTCCTGTACGCTCTTCAGTCCGTCAAACGTAAGGTCACGAATGATGGGTAATTCTTTGACTTCGAAAATCACGTTGACGCCGCCGCGTGGGCCGTTTTCGGTGAACACGCGTGTGGCGGTCTTGTCGAAGAAAGTCAGCGAAAGGAGTGTTTGGTAGTCGCGTTGAACCTGATCAACGTTGTATGGGTCGCCGGGCCGCGTCTGAATCCAGTAGAGAATGTCATCTTTGCGCAGACGGCGATTACCGATAATGTCGACGTTTTCAACGAGCCGTTGCGGTTGGTTCTGTTGGGCTATTACCCGTCCCGGGGTAGCAAAGGTTGCGATGAATCCAGCCAATAAGCCAAAAAAGAGCCAAAACGCGCGATATGAGTGCATAGGCACCAATTCCCTCAATAGTTCTTACCGGGCCTCAGAAACTTCGGGGAGCTTATGAGTGATTAATTCCAGAGACTGAAAAATAAAGGCAAATACGCTCGTTGCTGTTTTGGGTTCGAAGACAGCTTCTTTGATTCGCTGCCTAAAGAGCCCGTTGCCAGCTTTTGAGTAGCAAAGTGGCGCATTATAAGCCATAAGCCACAAAAAAGCACATGAGGCACAAACATAAAAACCAAACCGCGGGTCTGAAGATACCGGCGGAGAATCTTTTGTGCTTTATGTGCTTTTTTTGCGGCTTAGTGAATCAGCAGCGCGTCGTCGTCAGCAGTCTCGACTCCAACGGGACGGAAATCGAGCTCCTGTCCGTTCAGGAACACTTCGACGAAGGTCGCACCCTCTAGTTGCCCCTGGATCAACGCCTCTGAAAGGGGATCCTCGACGTACTTCTGCAACGCGCGGCGAATTGGCCTGGCTCCGTACAAACGGTCCGCGCACGTCTTATCGACAATCCAGCGCTTGGCTTCGTCACTCAGCTTGATGTCGAACCCGTGCCGGATCATCGTCTTGTTGATCTGATCCAACTGCAACTGGACGACTTCGAGCAGCTCCGCATCCAGCAACTGATCGAAGATGATGATCTCATCGAGACGGTTGATGAACTCCGGATTAAACGTCTGCCGCACTGACGACATCACCATCTCTTCCATCTTCTCACGCGAGGCATCGGTGTTTGCCTGGAACCCAAGCGTGCCCTTCTTCTGAATGAAGCGGGCGCCGATGTTGGAGGTCATGATGATGATCGTGTTCTTGAAATCGACGGTGTTGCCGAGTGCGTCGGTCAGGATGCCGTCCTCAAAAACCTGCAACAGGATGTTGAAGATGTCCGGGTGCGCCTTTTCAATCTCGTCAAACAACAAAACTGAATAAGGTGAACGCTTGATACGTTCGGTTAACTGGCCGCCTTCTTCGTGTCCGACATAGCCCGGAGGCGAACCGATCAACTTGGAGACGGAATGCTTCTCCATGAACTCGGACATATCAAACCGGATCAAGGCGCGCTCGCTGCTGAACAGAAACTGTGCCAGCGATCGAGCCACTTCAGTCTTGCCGACGCCGGTCGGTCCAAGGAACAGAAACGATCCAACCGGCCGCAGCGGATTCTTCAGACCAGCTCGCGAACGTCTGATTGCACGTGCCAATGCGGAGATCGCAGGCCGTTGAGAAATGACGCGCTTGTGAAGCTCGACTTCAATTCGAAGCAGCTTCTGCGTCTCTTCTTCTTTCAACGAGTTGACCGGGATTCCGGTCCAGCGTGCAATCACATCCTCAACGTCGTCGCGCGTCACTTCCGCGGAGACGAGCGCATCTTCCTGCTGAACGCGCAGGTTCGAAGTGTCGCCATAAGATCGCGACCATTCGTTGATCTCGTTCCAGTCGGCCAGATTGCCCTGCTCACGTCTGACGCGTAACTTCACGCGCGCGCCGGCTTCGTCGATAACGTCGATTGCCTTGTCAGGCAGGAAACGGTCCGGAATGTAGCGGTGCGATTGATAAACCGCAGCCTGGAGCGCCTCGTCGGTGTAACGAACCTGGTGAAAACTCTCATACCGTTCGCGCACACCGTCGAGAATGCTGACTGCTTCTGCTTCCGAAGGTGGTGGAACTTTAACCGCCTGAAAACGCCGTTCAAGCGACCGATCCTTTTCGATCGACTTGCGAAACTCCGCCGGCGTCGTTGCGCCGATGCACTGGATCTCGCCACGCGATAACGCGGGTTTCAGAATGTTTGCGGCATCGAGTGAACCTTCGGCCGATCCCGCACCGACCAGCGTGTGCAACTCATCAATGAACACGATGTACTGCGGGTTCTCGACCAGCTCGCGCATGATCTGTTTCAAGCGCTCTTCAAACTGACCACGATACTTCGTGCCGGCAACGATCAGAGATAGATCCAACGACAGGATCCGTTTGTGTTCCAAAAACGACGGCACATCGCCGCGCACGATTCGCTGTGCGAGGCCTTCGACGATCGCGGTCTTGCCGACACCCGGTTCGCCAATCAGTACCGGATTGTTCTTCGTGCGGCGGCAGAGAATCTGAACTACGCGTTCGATCTCGGCTTCGCGACCGATCAATGGATCCAACTTGTCGTTAGCAGCATCGTCTGTGAGATCTCTCGAAAACTCGACGAGGTGCGGCGTGTCTTTCTTTTGCGACGTTCGCGCGTCGGCGCCCGACTGCCGTGCGATCTCGTCCCTCACTGCGTTCAGCCTGAGGCCACGTTCGTAAAGTATCTCGGCGGCCATCGAACGCTCTTCACGCAGTAAACCCAGCAACAGATGTTCGGTGCCGATGTGACGGTGCTGGAGCCGGTCGCTTTCTTCGTGGGCGTAAGCCAGGACGTGTTTGGTTTCGGGTGCGAGAGGCAGTTCGACGGAGGTTGAGATCTTCTCGCGCAGGAGCGTACGGCCCTCGATCTCCTTGCGAATCGACTCGATGGAAACCTGTGCTCGTGGGAAAAAGCGCCCCGTAAGGGTCTTATCCTCACGCATCAGACCTAACAACAGATGCTCCGGCTCAATCGCAGGGGCACCAAACTGGGAGGCTTCATAGCGCGCGAAGAAGATAACTCTCCGTGCTTTTTCAGTGTAGCGTTCGAACATCTTGGTTTCGGTAAAACGTCCTTATTATTACCTTTGCCGACCAATAAAATTGCGGCACTTGGCGGGCATTATAACTCATGAATGAGGACTCAAGAAGCTTTGTCTCAATCTGATCAGTAAAACTCGTATTTCAGACGTTTATCCACAGATTAGACCGATCGAAGGCGGCCGGCTTCGAGAACGAGTGAGCGATCACACATTTGAGCGAGGGTTGAGCTGTGTGTGGCGATGAAAGTTACTGTCGAGTGCCGGCGAGCGTAGTTGACGAGCACCTGTCCTAATTCGTGGCTGATCGCGTCGTCCAGATTGCCCGTAGGTTCGTCGGCGAGCAGGAGTTTGGGTTGCGTAACAAGCGCTCGGGCCACTGCCACGCGTTGCTGTTCACCGCCTGAAAGATGTGTGACCGGGTGATCGGCTCGGTCTTCGAGCCCGACTTCTTTCAAGAACTGGCGAGCCAGTTCAAGAGCGCGACTGTTCTTGTAGCGGGCGATAAGCAATGGGAGCGCCACGTTTTCCACTGCCGACAGATCAGTCAGCAAGTAGTGAAACTGAAAGACAAATCCGATCTGCCGGCGATGA
>JBIOVO010000209.1:0-18898 GCA_044867735.1 Pyrinomonadaceae bacterium
GTTCCACCGGCGGCCGTTCGAATTACACCGTGAGAATCGGAAACTGCTCCCGTAAACGCGCCTCGCCGGTAACCAAACAGATAACCTTCCGACAACTCTTTCGGCACCGCGGTACAGTTGAACGGAACGAATACCTTCGCTCTGCGCGAAGAGATCGCGTGAATCGCACGCGCCACCAGTTCCTTGCCCGTGCCCGACTCACCGGTCACCAGAACAGTCACGTCGGATGAACGGATCTTGTGGACTTCTTCCACTGACTGCGTCATCGCCGGACTCGAATGAATAAATCCGGGCATCAAACTCGTTCCAGTCAACTCATCCGAGTGCTCGTTACTGCCACTCTTCTGCGCACCCGCTCGCAACGCGCAAACATCCATTCCCAACTCAACAACTCGCAGCAATGGCTCAAGCGCGACGCCCTTTGGCAACGACGAACGATTCTTAGGCGACAGATACATTCTCGCTTCTGGCGCATTCGACGATCTCAGCAGGATCACTGTCGCATCGTGCTTGCGAGAATATCGATCGCGAGAGGTGTCGTCGTCGACGTTGTCGATTTCCATTGCGATCTTCATGCTGTCGGCCGGGGTGCAGCCCATCGCAATGACAACTTTCGGTTCGTTTCGCTCGCCACGCTCCGTAATGATCACTCGCTGCGCGCCAGTTTCCTGTCGCATCACTGCCGCCAGTTCGCGCAACAGAAGCTCGCGTGATGCAACTGCCTCGGCGAGTCGCAACGTCAACAACTGTGTTAGCGCTGACTGCTCCTGGATCCGCTCCGGAGTAGTACGAGCAAGATCACGCAACTCCTCTTCAGCGCGCGAAAGATCGAGTTTTGCCCCCAGTTCGCGGAACGTATTCAAGGCACGGCTCAGATGTTCGCCGGCGCGATCGGGCAGTATCGTCGCGTAAGCACGACCCAGTTCGAGGTGTGCGCGCGCTGCCCGGTAACGATCGCCGAGCATGTCGAAGATAGAAACACTGCTGCCGAAGTGCTGCGCGGCGGCGGCGGCATCGTCGCGAGCCATATTCAACATGCCGTTGAGCCGGTGCGCCTCACCGGTAAAGCCAAGATCAGTGGCTGAATCAGTGGTTTCCGCACTGACGCGCTGAAGCTCGCGAGTGCACTCTTCCAGATCACTGGTTAATAAATGCGCTTCCGCCGCAATCAGCCGCGACTCGCAAATAGCCTGCCGATCGCCGATGGTCTCGGCCAATGCGAGCGCTTCCTTCGCCTTAGCCAGTGCCTTTTCCGGATCGGAGATGGCCAGGTAACAACGTCCGAGCGTTCGCAAAGCCTGACCGGCATACCACTTGTTTCCGTTCTCGGTAGCGAGTGCGACAGCCCTGCTCAGATAATCCTTTGCCTGATCGAGATCGCCGCGGAGCATATGGAGCTCGCCAAGCGAATCCAAAATCATCGGCACTTTTGCGCCGCGCTCATCGACGTCAGTGGCGAGTGAAAACGCGCGTTCGAGTGCTTCCTGGGCCCGATCCCACTGCCCGATCAGGATGAGATTTATGCCCAGGTTGTTATAACCATCGGCGGCATTCGTCTTGTGATCGGTGCGCTCGTAATAGGTGATCGCCTTCTTTAAGTAATCGATCCCTTCCTGGGGCCGTTTCAGAAACCAACAAGCGCCGGCCATGTTGGCGTACGTTCTGCCGAGTACGTACGCGGCCGGTCGATCACCGATGAGCTTGAGCGCCTGTTCGAGGTTTTCGAGCCCTGATTCGTAATTACCTTCCTGAATATCAGCAACGCCAACGCCAAAATACGACTCGGCCAAACCACGCCATTCACCGCTCTGACGGAAATACTCCAGCGCCCGCTGCGCGTAATCCCGCGCAATCGGGTACTCGCTAATCGTTCGGTAGGTGCGAGATAAGGCGGCGTAAATGTGACCCAGATTCACCGCGCCACTGTCGGCGTAGTCGCGAAGCGTCGCCTTGAGCATGGCGATCGCCTTGGGATGATCGCCGTTGTAGTTGTAACCAAGCCCGATCTGTACGCGGAGGTAGCTAACTGTCTGATCGTCTAACTTCGTACGCGATTCGGGCGCCTCGTACATCGAAACCGCCGCCAGCGAATCGCGATAATGTCCCTGCTGCTCGAGCGCGGTCGAAAGCGCGCATCGCGCGAGCGCCAGTACCATAGGATTGCCGCGTGCGTTGGAGATTAACAACGCCAGCCGATCTTTGGCTTCGGTAGAAAGACCCTGGTCTAACAGCGAACGCACCGCGTCCAGTTCGCTCATTAACGACTCATGAGTAGGCTTCGCCCGCGAGCGAATCCTCACCCGAGCGTCAGCGAGATCGACCACACCTCGCTCTGTAGGGGCCTTTTCGTCCCGACCGGGCAGGCCGAGACCGACACGTTTATCCATTTAGTACCTATAAAAGATCAATCAAGCTGATTTTTCATGATGCTTGATTATGGGAGGGACCGCCTCAAAACTATTCCGTCTACAGTTTTGCCGCGAATACGTTTTATTCGTGTTGAATTTAACACAGGAGACGAGTGCCGTACAGTTTTCTTGCGTACCAAACAGAGAATTTGTCAGACCAATTTTGTGTCGGCCGGTCGGACCGGTTGGTCTCGGAAAGTAAACTATCAAAACACACAGGTTACGCCGGGGTTCGCCTTGACACCCCTAAGGTCGGTCGCTATCATTTCCGTTTCCGTTCGCAGCGCGGAACTTCGCCTAGAGTTATATGTTTGAGTCGCTCTCGGACAAATTAAAACGTACGCTGAAGAACTTGCGGGGCGAAGGCGTGCTGACGAAGGAACACGTCGACGCTGCGCTCAGGGAGATCCGTCTGGCCCTGCTGGAAGCTGACGTCAACTATAAAGTCGCTAAAGACTTTATTAATTCCGTTCAGCAAAAAGCCGAGGGACAGCAGGTTTGGCAGGAGCTCAAGCCTTCCGAGCAGGTCGTCAAGATTGTTTTTGACGAACTGGTAGAACTACTCGGGGGCCAATCATCGCGGCTCGTTTTTACCAGACAGATTCCAAACACGGTGATGGTCGTGGGCTTACAGGGTTCCGGTAAGACCACTTCAACCGGAAAGATCGCGCGCTGGCTCGCCGCGAATCAGGATCGAAAGCCGCTCCTGGTTTCAGTTGACGTTTATAGACCGGCTGCGCGCGAGCAGTTGAAAGTTATCGCGAAGGCGACCGGTCAACAGATCTTTGAACATCCACAAAGCGATGATCCGCTAACGCTGGTGCGCGAAGCGCACAAACACGCACAGCAAACAGGCTTCGATACGCTGATGATCGACACCGCAGGCCGCCTGCACATCGATGATCAGTTGATGGAAGAACTCGTCAGTATCAAGAAGGAGACTCATCCTGTCGAGATTCTGTTTGTTGCTGATGCGATGACTGGCCAGGACGCAGTTCGTTCGGCCGAAGAGTTTCACCGGCGCGTCGGCATCACCGGCGTGATCCTGACGAAGATGGACGGCGACGCACGTGGCGGCGCGGCGCTTTCGATCAAACAGGTTACCGGACAGCCGGTGAAGTTCGTCGGCGTTGGTGAGCGCTACGATGCACTCGAGCCTTTTTATCCGGATCGAGTGGCGCAACGAATTCTCGGCATGGGCGACGTACTATCGCTCATAGAGGAAGTACAAGCGAAGGTCGATCAGGAAGAGGCGGAAGAGCAGCTCAAGAAGCTGCAAAAGAACGAATTCACGTTAGACGACTTTCGTTCGCAGTTACGCCAGGTCAAAAAGCTCGGCTCTTTCTCAAAGATCATGAAGCTGCTTCCCGACCAGCTACTCGGCGGCATCGGCATGCCGCAGTTGGACGAGGAACAGTCGAAGCTGATGGAGCAGGAGCTCAAGCGCACCGAAGCCATGATCGATTCGATGACGTGGGAAGAGCGCAACGATCACCGAATCCTGAACGCGAACCGCCGGCGCCGCATCGCCCGCGGATCCGGAACGTCGGTCGCCAGCGTGAATCAGCTCATCAAGCAGTATGTAGAGATGAGGCAGATGATGCGCCAACTTTCCGGTTCGGGATTGTTTGGTGGCGGTGGAATAAAGAGCAAGATGTTGCGAAAGATGACCGGCATGCCCGACATGGCCGGCTTCGCTGGTGAAGGTGGTGAGATGCCATCGTTACCCGCCGCGCCATCAAGGAAGAAATTGAAAAAGAAGCGAAAGAAGAGACGCAGATAGACCACGGATTGTGGTCACAAGGAGGAACGATTTGTTAGCAATTAAGTTGATGCGCACCGGAGCTAAGAAAAGCCCGTCGTACCGTGTGGTTGTTAAAGAAAAACAATCAAAACGCGATGGCGCTTACCTGGAGAATCTCGGTACCTACAACCCCACGAGAAACCCGGCGGAGATCAAACTCAACCTGACCCGAGTCAACTACTGGATCGAGAAGGGTGCGCAACCCACCGATACTGTCAGCCGGCTCATCAAGGCCAGCGCGAAAGCCGAAAAGGCCGCAGCGGCTGAAGCCTAAACTCGTTTTTGGTGCACACTCATGCGAGACGCTATTGAGATGATCGTCAAGTCGCTGGTCGACGAGAGCGATCAAGTGGACATCCGCGAGGTTGAACGCAATGGATCCACGCTCATCGAAGTGCGCGTCGCGCCAAACGACGTCGGTAAGATCATCGGCAAGCAGGGTCGAACCATTCGTGCACTGCGATCGCTGGCCCGCATCGCCGGAGCGAAGAAGAATCGTCGCTACCAACTGGAAATCGTTGAGTGACCGAGATGGAAGAGGCGGGCCCGAGTGAATTAGTGGCTATCGCTCGAGCAGTAAGACCACGTGGGCTGAAGGGCGAGATCGTCGCCGAGCTTTTGACAGATTTTCCGAACCGGTTCGAAGAGATTGAAGAACTGGTGCTGGTTTCGCCGAGCGGTGAAAGACAAGCAAGACGGCTCGAAGATTTTTGGATTCAGAACGGCCGCGTGATTTTGAAATTGGCCGGTTACGACGATGTGGACGCGGCCAAAGAATTAGTTGGATTTGAATTCGCCGTTCCGGAGTCAGAACGCGTTCCGCTTCCAGGCGATCACTATTACGACTGGGAGTTGGAAGGCTGCATCGTTGAGGTCGGCGACAAGAACATCGGCAAGGTTAACTCGGTAATCAAAACCGGCGGAACAGAGATTCTCGTGGTCGCCGATGAAAACGGCAAGGAACGATTGATACCGTTGGCTGAGTCGATCGTGGTCGAGATCGACGCCGAAGGAAAGAGGATCGTGGTTGATCCTCCTGAGGGACTTTTAGATCTTTGATCGGCGTATAGGATGTTGCGCTTCGATATCATCACGATCTTTCCCGATTTCTTTCGCGAAGCGATTGATTGTGGGATTTTGAGGCGGGCGCGCAATGCCGGATTGGTCGATGTTAAAGCGCACGATCTGCGGCAGTGGACCACTGACAAGCACCACGTCGTTGACGATCGGCCTTTCGGTGGTGGCGACGGAATGATCCTGAAGCCCGAGCCGATCTTCGCCGGAGTTGAAGCGTTAACGGGCCATTCGCGCAAGGAAGGTTTTCCAGCCAGGACTCGCGTGATTCTCTTGTCGGCTCAAGGTGAGGTTTTTTCGCAGTCACTGGCCCAGGATCTTTCACAGAACGCGTCGCACGTCGTTCTTCTTTGCGGACGCTACGAAGGCGTCGATGAACGAGTAGCCGAGGCGTTGGCAACTGATGAAGTTTCCATCGGCGACTATGTGTTGTCAGGCGGCGAACCTGCCGCGATGGTAGTTGTCGATGCAGTGGTTCGATTGTTACCGGGCGCACTGGGGAGTGAAACCTCTGCAGTGTACGAATCTTTTTCCGCGGGTTTGCTGGATCATCCGCAGTACACGCGGCCGCCGGATTTCAGGGGCATGAAGGTGCCGGAAGTCTTATTGAGCGGGAATCACGCGGAGATCGAACGTTGGCGCAGAGAGGCAGCGGTTGCGAAGACGAAGCGTAAACGTCCTGATTTGCTGAAATAGTTTTAGAAGAGTTTTGCTGTAGTCGCATCCGCGACTGAAATAAGGAGCATCAAGAAATGAATCGATTGGATAACATTGAACAGAGCCAACTGCGTAGTAATATTCCACAGTTTCAGCCAGGCGATACGGTCCGTGTTCACGTGCGGATTAAGGAATCTGAGACCAAAGAGAGATTGCAGGCTTTCGAAGGCGTTGTCATCGCCCGGAAACATGGCGGCGCGCGCGAAACGATCACGGTGAGAAAAACTAGTTTCGGCGTGGGCGTCGAAAGAATCTTTCCACTTCACGCAACCATCATCGATCACATCGACTTGGTAAAACGAGGCCGCGTCAGGAGAGCCAAGCTCTACTATCTCCGCGGACTTCGTGGTAAGGCCGCTCGCATTCGTGAGCGCGACACTCGCGGCCATCAGAATGACGACGCCCAGGCGTCGGCCGCTAAGAGCAAATAAGTTTTTGGCCGGATCGATATCTCCCAGATCCGGCTCATAACGGGAGAAGGCGATTGCGGATCGCAATCGATGCTCATTCGGTTGGGGCGAAGCTTGGGGGAAACGAAAGCTACGCCGTTAATCTGATCGAGGCGCTGGCGGAAATCGACAGCGTCAACGATTACACTCTTTACGTTACCACTCCCGAAGCACACGATCGTTTCCATCAGCGTTGGCCAAACTTCAGAGTTCGCTCGACCTTACCTCACACGCCCTTAATCAGAATCCCGCTAACGCTCAGTGCCGAACTCCGCAAAAATCCGGTCGACGTGCTGCACGTGCAATTCACCGCGCCGCCCTTTTGTCCGTGTCCGGCGGTCGTGAGTATTCACGATCTCTCTTTTGAACACTTACCCCAGACATTTAATGTTCGCAGTCGTACACAGTTGCGACTAACCGTGCGCCACTCGGCAAAGCGCGCGGCAAAAATCCTCACGCTCTCCGAACACACGCGTCGGGATCTGATCGAAACCTATCGCGTTGACGCCGAACGCATCACTGCCATTCCGCTTGCAGCGCCCACGCACTTTGGTCCAATCGACGACACTAAGGAACTGCAACGCGTACGACACACTTACGGAATAGACGGCGATTATTTTTTGTCGGTCGGTTCGATTCAGCCCAGAAAAAATCTCGCTCGACTCGTAAAGGCATACGCTTTATTGCGGAGCGAGAATTCAGCAGTTAAGCTTCCCAAACTCGTGCTCGCAGGAAAGTGCGCCTGGCTTTACGATGAAACGTTGCGCGCACTCGACCAATCGGGCGTGAAGGATGCAGTAGTCTTGACCGGGTATGTGCCCGACAAAGATCTGCCGGCGTTGTATTCGGGTGCTCTTTGCTTTGTCTATCCATCTTATTTTGAAGGCTTCGGGTTGCCACCGCTGGAGGCAATGAAGTGTGGTACTCCTGTAGTTGTCGGTAACAGAACCAGCTTGCCGGAAGTTGTCGGTGATGCCGGACTGACGGTCGATCCATTTGACGTGGACGCGATTGCAGCGGGAATCAAGAGACTGTTGTACGATTCGGATCTTCGACGAGACTTGAGCCTGAGAGGCCAGCAGCGAGCTGCCGAGTTCGATTGGCGCGAGACTGCACGCAGAACACTCAAAGTATATGAAGATGTAGTTGGGAAAACTGCCGGCAAAGCTCGTCAACAAGCAGGGTCGTTTTAACAAGAAGACATCACATGCGCATCGCTATACTCGGAACTCGCGGCATCCCGGCTAGCTACGGTGGATTTGAAACCTTCGCCGAACATCTCTCGACTCGTCTCGTCGCGCGTGGCCACGACGTCACTGTCTACTGCCGGGCGCACTATGTTTCTCCGAGACAGTTGGAATATCACGGCGTACGGCTTGTTGTGCTGCCTACCATCCGGCACAAGTATTTCGATACCGTCGTCCACACCTTCTTTTCAGCGATTCATGGCGTTGCGGGCCGTTACGATGCAGTGTTGATCTGTAACTGCGCAAATGCTGCGTTTAGCCCCATCCTGCGACTGACTGGAACGCCAGTCGCCATCAACGTCGATGGCCTCGAGCACAAACGCAAGAAGTGGGGTTGGCTTGGACAACACTACTACCGGCTGGCTGAATACCTGTCAACAATCTTGCCGAATGAGATGGTGACCGATGCGAAAGTGATCCAGGATTACTACCTCGCGCGTCACAACACGCCATCGACCATGATCGCGTACGGAAGCGAGGTCGAGCGGCGACCCGATCGCGCGACGGTGCGGAAGTGGCGCGTCGAACCCAACCGGTATGTCTTGTATGTGTCTAGATTAGAACCGGAGAACAATGCACACCTGGTGATTGAGGCTTTCAAACGAGTTCGAACCGCGTACCGGCTGCTGGTCGTGGGCGACGCGCCGTATGCCGAGCACTACATCAACAGCTTGAAAGCGCGGGCGCGCGGCGATAAGCGAATCATCTTCACCGGGTTTGTGTTTGGTCAGGATTATCGTGCGCTTCAGCAGAACGCGTACTGCTACGTTCACGCGACCGAAGTGGGTGGAACACACCCGGCACTGCTCGAAGCCATGGGTTACGGCAACTGCGTACTCACACTCGCGACGCCTGAGAATCTCGAGGTCGTCGGTGACGCGGGCGTTCCGTACGTAGACGAGTTTGATTTGGCGGAAAAACTACAGCGTGTCTTGCGCGACGGATCGCTTGTCCAGGCTTACCGAAATCGAGCCCAGCAGCGTATTCAGGCGCACTATGATTGGGAAACGGTCGTGGATCAGTACGAAGAGCTCTTCGCCCGGATGAGCGGTCAGACAGTCATGACGCCTGCGCCCGCGCCAGGGATAGCCGAACCTCAAACAGTCGAGGTGTTAGAGAAGAAGTTGACGCTTTAGAGAGAAGGGCCCCGCCAATTCATAGAAACTGGCGAGGCCAAGCGTTACGGGCAGGGTCGGGGCAAATCAGGGTGGCTGTCAAATATGAGAATCGTTAGACTGCGACGATTTCATTCGGGCGGCGCGTTAGCGGGTAAATAAGGCCAAATAAGCGGAATAAACGCACCACCCAGTCAATCCAACAACCCTTGCAATAACAGTGTGCGAAATTATACGAGTATGCCGTGACCTGTCAAGCATAATTTCCACTATTTCGCGAAATTCTCGTGACAACTCACAAGGGGGTATCTCGCGCAAAGACGCAAAGTTAAAGACCTGCCGGTGGCCAGGGGTATGAACTTTGCGGCTTTGCGCCTTTGCGCGAGACGGCTTTATTGCCCGGAGCGGGCCTGGCTCAACCGATAAGCCTGTCTTCGCGCCGCCTCCGAAACATTTCGGTTCTGTTGGAGGTTTAGAAGATCCTTAGTCCGAATCCGCGGCAATATGTTCATCACCGTCGGGATCGGCGTGCGTGGATTTCTCGCCAGATTATGAATGATCGGATAAGCCCGCGCCCAGGTGCGGTTCATAGCGATCAACCGCAGCACCTCATCTGACACCGTCCTCATCGCAGCGATGTTCTCGATCTCCTGCTCCGTGATTCGCGGATTATTGACCACCCCGGAACTCACAACCTTATTTGAATCACGAATCAAAATACTTCGCGCCTCACGATCACCTTTCATCGCCAGCTTGATCCGGTCCTTTGTGTTCATGAACATGATCTTACGAATGAGTGAGACTCTTTCGGCGTTGACTTCTCCACCCTCGAGCCGCTCGTTTTCAATGATCCGCTGCACGTTTGCCGAGGCGTCCGCCGCAGTTTCAGTCAGGAGTTCTTCGAAGCGTTCTGCCGGCAACCACGAGTCGTCCAGATCATCGTCAGAAACTTCGATGTGTTTAGCGATCAACCATGCATCTTCGAGCGTCAGCTCTCCGGCGGCAGTCGTCAGTTCCGCCGTTTCGAAAAACTCTGCCGCAGCGGTTTCGCCCCGAGCACGCAATTCGTCAGCGATCTGGCGTGCGCCACGTTCCTTCTCAAAAAACTCTTTGCGCGTTTCGCGCGCACGTCTTTCGGCCTCGCTAGGGCAGGCTGGATTATTCAGAACAGCATCGATGATCTCAGGACAACGAACTAATCGCTGCTGATTGATGGTGATCAGTTCCAAAAGAGAACTGTGCGACGTGTTGGCAGCCAGCTTGATCAGTGCCTGGTCAGGTGTACGCGCGTTGAGAATCGCAGCTTCATGGATCTCTTGCATGCCGTCGCCTTGCGTGGCGAGGTACGCAAGCACATTTGGCGCGGTATCTGTCGCCGAGGCTGCGATCAGAAGATCTTCGGGCGTTTCAGCTTTTAAGGTTTCGTTTGCGGCGGAGGCTATCTGGGCGTCGTCGCTGTGGGCTAGTGCAACGAGCACTTCCAACAGATCGCTCTGTTGCAACGGCAACATGCCGCGCGCGGCCGCAAGCCTAGCGGGCTGCGGAGCGCTGCCGCTGATGATCGCCTGGACGACAGGATTTGTAGAGGTGATCTCTGAGCTCAAGGTTCTGAGTTCAGAGTTCAACCTTTAGGTTGCTCCTGCGGAAACTGCAAGCTAAAGCTTGAACTCTAAACTTCTGCTTACGCCGTAATTCCGTGGCACTTCTTATACTTCTTGCCTGATCCGCACGGGCAAGGTTCGTTGCGTCCAACCTTCGGTTGGTCCCTCACAACCGTTTTCACTTTTCCGTCTTCTTCACCCGCTGGGGCCGCACCCTGATTTGGTCCTGTAAACTTCAATGATCCCGGGCGCCGCGGCATGCGCCTCTGTTGCAGATTCTCCGGCGGTTGTTCCGAAACGACTTGCAGGTTGAACAACGATCGAATCGTGGTCGTGTCGATGCGGTCGAGCATCTCCTGGAACAGGTCAAAACTCTGTTTCTTGTATTCAACCAAAGGATCCTTCTGGCCGTATCCAACCAACCCGATTCCCTGTTTCAAGTGATCGAGTGACAGCAGGTGATCCTTCCACTGAGCATCGATGATGTTCAGCATAATGATGCGCTCATACGTGCGCATCGCTTCTGGTCCAATCTGCTGTTCTTTCCTCTCGTACTTGACCTTCAACCGTTCCCAAACCGTATCGACCACTTCCTGCGAGTTCATGTTGGGAATGTCGAGACGTTCGCCGTCGGAGTCGAAGTCGTAGATCGTCTTAATCTGGATCTTGTAGTTCTCGACGTCCCAATCGTCCTGCGACACGTCCGGATTGAGATACTGACGCGTTATATCGGACAGCAGATCGTAAGCAACACCAGCGGACGGCGGATCGCCCAACAGGTAATCGCGTTGATCGGGCTCTTCCATCAACTGCCGGCGTAAACCGTAAATCGTCTCGCGCTGCTTGTTCATGACGTCGTCATACTCAAGCAGGTGTTTGCGCGCTTCGAAGTTGCGGCCTTCAACTGACTTCTGCGCGGCCGCGATTCGCTTCGAAACCATCTTCGACTCGATCGCGACGCCCTTTTCCATTCCGAGGCGTTGCATCAACGCTTTGACTTTATCGCCCGCGAAGATGCGCATCAGATCGTCTTCGAGCGACAGGAAAAACCGCGACGATCCGGGGTCGCCCTGACGTCCGGCACGTCCGCGTAGCTGATTGTCGATGCGGCGTGATTCGTGACGCTCGGTGCCGATGATGTGCAGACCACCCAGCGCGACTACTTCCTGATGCTCGTCTTCAACGATGCGCTTTGCCTTTGCGTAAGCACCCTTCCACTGTTCGTCTGTCGCCTCGTCAGGATCGATCTCATCCTGCTTCAAAAACTCGCGCGCCATGAAGTCAGGATTGCCGCCCAACAAAATGTCGGTACCGCGGCCGGCCATGTTCGTCGCGATCGTGACCGAACCCTTGCGTCCGGCTTGCGCGACGATTTCAGCCTCGCGCTCGTGATACTTCGCGTTCAGCACGTTGTGCGCAACTTTTTCCTTCAACAAACGCCGTGCGATCAGCTCCGAATTTTCCACCGAAACCGTACCAACCAGCGCCGGCTGACCCTTCACGTGACACTCCTTGATCTCCTCGATCACGGCATCCCACTTCTCCGGCAACGTGCGATAGATCACGTCCGAGAAGTCCGTACGAACCATCGGCATGTGCGTGGGGATCACGATCACATCGAGTTTGTAAGTCGAGTTAAACTCTGCCGCTTCGGTTTCAGCGGTACCGGTCATGCCGGACAGTTTTTCGTAAAGACGGAAATAGTTTTGCAGCGTGATCGTGGCGAGCGTCTGGTTCTCCTTTTCGATCTCGACGCCCTCCTTCGCTTCAACCGCCTGGTGCAAACCGTCGGACCAGCGGCGACCCTTCATCAAACGGCCGGTGAAGTCGTCAACAATGATGACCTCGCCGTCCTGGACGACGTACTGGTGGTCCAACTTGTAAAGCGTGTGGGCTTTCAACGCCTGCTCGACGCAGTGCAGCAGTTCCATGTTTGAAGGATCGTAGAGATTGCCGACGCCGAGCAGTCGCTCTGCCTTATCGACACCTTCCTCAGTCAGCACAGCCGTATGCGCTTTTTCATCGACCACGTAGTCGCCGGTCTTTTTGCCATCGACGTCCTCGCCCTTCTTCAAGTGCGGAATGATCGCGTCGGCGTTCTTGTATTTGTCGGTCGCTTCGTCTGATGGACCGGAGATGATCAACGGCGTACGCGCTTCGTCGATCAGAATCGAATCGACTTCGTCCACGATCGCGAAGTAGTGACCACGCTGCACACACGTCGCGAGGTCAAACTTCATGTTGTCGCGCAGGTAATCGAATCCAAACTCGTTGTTGGTTCCGTACGTGATATCAGCAGCGTACGCGGCCTGACGTTCGAAGTCGTCCATGTCGTTCTGAATACAACCGACTTCGAGACCGAGGAAACGATGGATCTGGCCCATCCACTCCGCGTCGCGCGATGCGAGGTAGTCGTTCACAGTCACGACGTGAACACCGCCTCGGCCAGTGAGTGCATTCAAGTAGGAAGGTAGAGTGGCGACGAGCGTTTTACCTTCGCCGGTGCGCATCTCCGCGATCTTGCCCTGGTGCAGCACCATGCCGCCGATCAACTGCACGTCGAAGTGGCGCATGCCCGTGGTGCGGACGCTTGCCTCTCTAACTATCGCAAAAGCCTCCGGCAGGATCTCGTCGAGGATCGCGCGTTCTCGTCGCTTTCTCTCCTCTTTGTCAGTGGTATCGCCGACGGCGTTCCGCACGGTCTCTTTGAGGATCGCTGTGCGCCCGCGTAGATCTTCGTCTGAGAGCGCCTGCATGGAGGGCTCGAGTGAATTGATCTGATCGACAATATGCGTAATCGACTTCAGGAATCGTTGATTACTGCTGCCGAAAACTTTGGTCAGGAATTTATCGAAACTCATTTAATAACGTGCTCCGCTCAAAAAATCGTTCGTAATTTTAGTTTAATAGAAAAGTTTCTCGCAAAGGGGCAGGAACATTATTCACCCGGCTCCGCCATCTGCTTCTTGATCATGTCCACCACGCTCTGCCGCGGCATCGCGAAGTTGACCACCACTTTCTTACCGTCAGGCGTGGCGGTCGTGTTCTTCATCAGCACTTCTTCATCTTTTCCGGCTCGCGAACCTGCGCCAAAGTAAAGAAGATTGTTGAGCGCACTGGCCAACGACTCAGCTCGTTGTGGCGATGACGCTTCCGACTCCACCGACGCCAGCACTTCCTGCTCGCCCTGCTTGACCGTGATCTTAACCGTTGCTCCGGGATTGTCTTTGCTGATCGGTTGCAGGTACGCCAGAAAACCGCTGTCGTTAAGCGCCGCTACCATTCGTCCGAAAAGGTCGACCAGGTTCTCGTCGCCGACTTTCTTCGTAAAGCGCGGGTTCTTCAGTTTGCCCTTCTCATCCAACTCAGCTTCGATCACCACTTCGAACGGTTTGTTCAAATCCAGTTTGCCCTGGTTCTTTAGATCGTTCGCGTAGGCCGCAAAGTCTTTTAAGACCTTCTTGTTGATCTGGTTCTCATCAGGCAACGGCACATTGTTCTGCTCGGCAGTTTTCTCGAGTTCCTTTTGTGCCTGCTCGGGTGTCAGTGGCGATGGACTTGCCTGCGCGATCGCGGCCGACGGAGACGCCGAAGGCGCCGGGCTCGCCGTAGGAGAAGCACTCGCTTCAGGACTCGGCGACGGCTCCGGAGCGTTCTTCTCCGAACTTGCCAGCGAGATTATTTTCGGTGCGAATGGATCAATAGCAGGCGCTTGCGGCGGAAGTTCGGCGGCAACCTGGCCGTCAGGCGTAAAGTAACCCTCGGGATAACGAAACTTACTCAACTCCACTAGTTGCACTTCGTCGCCGATTTGAGTACGTGTGTAGTCTTTGTCTACGAACTTGGTGCCCGCCACGAGCGCGGCGATGTTGATCGTGTCGCGAAAGGCCGGAACGTAAATAGCCATCCACAGGAAAACGAGGTGGAGGACGAGTGAGGCGCCGATAAGTCGCGATAGAATTACCCGCCTCGATTCGCGGTTGACCTCAAACTTTTCGAACAACTCCGCCATTTCCGCTAATTTCAGTCGCGTGCGCCTTTTCGCGCAGATCTTGTAACGTAGCTTCGCCTTCTTTAGTTCAGTGTCTTAGACGCCCCGGGCACTCGACACGTTGCGAGACAGATTGTAACTCCCCACGCCCTCGTTAGCACTTCGCAGGCCACGATTTCGACAGTTAGAATGATTCGGAAAATGCGACGAAATGGACGAAATAAGCAGGATCGCCGCCAATCGCGCGGGCGTGGGCGTCATGTAACGGATCGCGCTGTCCGCAAAAATGTCGAGGTCGAACGGGCACGGCTGAGTCCGGCTCAATCGCGCGAGGTCAAACGACTTCTCGAAGGAATCGGCACTCCGCCACCAAAACCGTTCAAGCCGGATCCGTTTCAAGTCGAGGCGCTCGCGGCGTTGGAGTTTGAAGATGTGCTGGTTACCGCGCCGACCGGCAGCGGTAAGACCTGGATTGCACGCGAAGAGATCCGCCGGCTATTGGATAGCGGACGTCGTGCCTGGTACACATCGCCCCTGAAAGCACTGACAAACTCGAAGTACCAGGAGTTTATCGACGAGTTTGGCGCCGAGCGCGTGGGAATTCTGACAGGCGACAGAAAAGAGAACTCCGACGCGCCTTTGATCGTCGGCACCACCGAGATCTATCGCAATCAACTTTTCGACTCGCTGCGCGGCGGCAGTGAAGTCAGTGCGGACCTCGTCGTGCTTGACGAAGCACACTATCTGGCGGACGAAGATCGCGGACATGTTTGGGAAGAAGCGATCATTCTCACGCCGCCGAGAATTCGTCTGCTGTTGCTTTCCGCGACGATCGGCAATGCGCATGAGTTTGCTGCGTGGCTTGAAGAGATTCGTGGCGTGCGTTGCGGAGTGATCACGGGACCTGGAAAGCGTCCGGTGCCGTTGCGATCGGCAGTGCTGCTTCCCGATCGTCGTTTGCTCCCGCTGTTGGATGAGCAAGGGAAACTCAATCAAGAGATCGCGCAGATGGTCGAACGCGAGAAAGAAGACCGCGAGCGCTCGCGAAGCCGGTATAGAGAAAGATAAGTTCAGAGTTCAAGCTTTAGCTTGCGTTTTCGCAGGAGCAACCTAAAGGTTGAACTCTGAACTTAAACTCGGTCGTTTGGACAGCGCCAACTTTTATGAAACTGCGGATGCCCGAAATGCCACCGGCAACGTTGCTCGCGGCGCTCGAAAGCTACAACTTACTTCCGTCGATCGTTTTTCTGCCAACACGACGGCGCTGCGATCAAGCTGCCTCTGAAGCCGCACTCACCCGCCGCGATCCAAACGACAAACGCCGCGAAGCGCGCTGCGACTTCATGCGTACGTTTGTCGAGCAACATGCCGAAGTTCGCGGCCACCGCCATTGGGATACGATCATTCGCGGTGGTGTCGCCTCGCATCATGCGGGACACATTCCCGCCTGGAAACTGGTCATCGAGAAACTCATGAGCGCCGGCCTGCTCGATGCGATCTTTGCTACCGCGACAGTTGCGGCCGGTGTCGATTTTCCCGCGCGCACCGTTGTGTTGACCGGAGCGGATGCGCGCACCGGAAGTGGCTGGCGTCAATTTACTGCTTCCGAACTTCAGCAGATGACGGGTCGCGCCGGACGTCGTGGCCGCGACTACGTTGGTTTCGTGGTCGCTGCGCCAGGACCGCATCAGGACCCGCTAAGCATCGCGCAACTGCTAAAAGCGCCGCCCGATCCGTTGGTCAGCCAGTTTCGCGCGACTTACACGACGCTACTGAATTTGCTCGACGCCTACGGCAGTTTCACCTCTGTCCGTGAAATCGCCGAACGCAGCTTCGCCTATCGCGACTTCGCACACCAGCTCACTCAACTCGAACGCAGTCGCGACGAAAGCGAACAGAAGATTCACGACGCACTGAAAGACGCTGCTTGCGATGTGCCGCTGTCGGCTGTCCTTGGTCTCGAGCGCCTGCTCGGCATCCGGGCGCGCTTGCAGGAAGCCAAGCCGCAAACACGCGCTGAAGTTTTTCATCGCTGGCTGAACGACGTGGTGAAGCCGGGACGCGTGGTCGGCGTCGGTCGCGCCGGTAGAAGACTCGTGATGGTGATCGAAAAGCGCGATGGCAGCATTCGCGGTTTTCGTGAAGACGGAACGAACACAACCTTTCCGCAGGAACGAGTCGGACGTGTGTATTCGCCAGTCTACCGCCTGCGCGAAGACGACATCGAAAGCGCGTTTGAGGAAATTCGTAAACGTGGGAAAGAACTCGTCCTTGTTGAGCCTCGGCTGCGCGACGCTTATGCCGAAGAGACAGACGCGCTGAGTATCATTGACGACTCGATCGAGAACCTGCTGCCCTCGAATCTCCCTGCCAACGCCAGGAAGCGCTGCACCGAGATTGTTTGGGAGTTACACACGACCGCTGAGGATTTGCAGCGAGCCTCCCGGCGGATCGAGGCGCTGCGCGAGGAAGTTTGGTTACCATTTGAGCAACGCGCGAAAGTGCTTGCGATCTTTGGTTACCTTGATTACGAAGCACAGAAGGTCACTGATCGCGGTCGGTGGCTAGCTGATCTTCACATCGATCGACCGTTGCTGGTCGGCGAAGCACTCGAAGCCAAACTCTTCAGTTCACTCGAACCGAAACAGCTCGCAGGCATCATGGCCGCTTTGACCGCGGACGGAGATCGCGACTACGGCGAACTCGAGTTGGACGATGACGTCGTAACCTCGCTGGCGCGTTTCGAAGACATCGGATTCAAAGTCTCTGCTGAGGAGTGGAAACACGGTCTGGACCCAGCACCGGAGCTGAACTTCTCCGCCGCTGGCGCCGCCGTGCGCTGGGCCAGTGGCGCCGAATGGCCGGAAGTCGTGAGAGAAACACGCGCTGAAGAAGGCGACCTTTTCCGCATGTTTTCGCGAACGGGTGAGGCTCTCCTCCAGATCGCGGGCTTGCATCGCAGTCATCCTGAGGCAGCTCGAATGGCGGCGACCGTGGCTGAGATGGTCTTGCGCGAGCCGATTCGGTAGGATTGGCCCCAGATTCACAAAATAATACTACTCAGAATACAAACGAGAGGAATCGTTCATGTCAACTTCCGCAGCCCAGCAACCATCCCCAGCATTATTCTTCCAAACGATGAATGCTCATCAACGCACCGAAGCGTTGAAAGCCGGAATCGAGCTTGAAGTGTTTACCGCAATCGCTGAAGGCAACAAGACGGCCGCCGAAATCGCGAAGCGTTCGCAAACGTCCGAAAAAGGAATGCGCATACTGTGTGACTTTCTGACGATCATGGAGTTCCTAAAGAAAGACGGCGATCACTACGGTCTAACACTCGACTCTTCCGTGTTTCTCGACAAACGCTCGCCCGCCTATCTCGGTGGTGCGGTCGAGTTCATGTGCTCACCAATGCTGACTGAAGGCTCTAAACACATCGCCGAAGCCGTGCGCCGCGGCGGCACCGTGATGGAGAACGATGGAACTATCGGTCCCGATAACCCGGTTTGGGTGAAGTTTGCGCGCGGCATGGCGCCGTTGATGTTTATGCCCGCGCAGTTGATCGCGAAACTGGTCGATCCAAACGCCGATCGAAAACTTAAGATTCTCGACGTCGCTGCTGGTCACGGAATGTTCGGCATCGGCTTCGCCACGGCAAATAAGCAGGCAGAAGTAACCGCGCTCGATTGGAAAGCCGTGGTTGAAGTGGCAAAGGAGAATGCGGAAAAATTTGGCGTCGGAGACAGGTATCACACCCTCGACGGAAGCGCTTTCGATGTCGATTGGGGTAGTGGTTACGATCTGGTCCTGTTAACAAACTTCCTGCATCACTTCGATCTACCAACAAACGAAACGTTGGCTCGCAAGGCACACGCCGCGCTCGTCGATGGCGGCAGGGCCGTGACGCTCGAGTTTGTTCCGAATGAAGATCGCGTCACGCCGCCGGATGCTGCGGCGTTCAGCATGATGATGCTGACCAGCACGCCGTCCGGCGATGCGTACACCTTCTCGGAGTTGGAAAAGATGTTCGCGAATGCCGGATTCTCGCGTAGCGAGATGTTTCCGCTGCCGCCGACGATTCAGCAGGTCGTGATCTCACAAAAGTAATTGTAGGGGCGGCCCTCCGTGGCCACCCCATCTGATGAACAGTCACAAACGAAAGATGGGGCGGCCACGGAGGGCCGCCCCTACAAAATTTTTTCGAGAAACCGTGGCGTTTTGCGAGCTTTGGTCGCCTGCTCGAAGGCGTAGGCGATCTTGATCAGCTTCGCCTCGCTGAAGGCGCCGCCAAAAAACGAGATTCCCACCGGTAAACCGAAAACATAGCCTGCCGGCACAGTGATGTGCGGATAACCAGCCACCGCCGACGCCGATGAATAACCGCCGGTGAAGTGATCGCCGTTGATCCAGTCAGTCGGCCATGCTGGCCCACCCGTCGGCGCCACCAGCGCGTCGAGCCGGTTCTTCTTCATGATGAAGTCGATGCCCTGCG
>JBIOVO010000210.1:0-3947 GCA_044867735.1 Pyrinomonadaceae bacterium
CTGCTCAGGCAACCGCGCCGGAAACGCTCTGAAGTCGCTTACGCGAATTAAGTCAAGCTCCTTCTGCCCGACTGGTCGGAACAGCACAGCCGTTTCACTCATGGCAGTCGTGTGTGGAGCACTGGCACCAGCATGCCTGTTGGTGGACCAGCGAGAATACTTTGGCCCAACTTCAGTTGCGCCATCATACGGATTTCAGTGCGCTCGAATTGCGAAGCTAAAGTCACCGCGCGATCAAAATCATTCCACGCAAAATAACCAGCGTTGTTGGCCAGCATTGTCAGCGTATCGCCGATGTTACCAGTCGCACTCATGTTCCACTCGTTCTCGCGCATGTAATTGGTGTCGAACCCGTCTAACCTTACCGCGGCATCGACAAGTTCGTTCAGTTTTGGAACGAGATGTTCCACGATTGTAAAACAACGGTCGTCCTTAAGCAGGCAATACATGCCGGCGGCGGCGAGTTGCGCTTTCATTTGATCTCTGCCCGGTCTCATCGCGGCAATGTTGTCTTCTGCCTGGTTGAGTAGTTTCAAGGCCATTCTCTTGTCACTACCAAACATTCTATTGGCCGCAAAAAGAAGCACTCCGGCGCGCTCGTCAATGCGAGGTGTTTGAGCCAGCGCCTTTTGCAACTCTGCAAGCTTCTCCTCATTGATAGAACTCCATTCACTGGAAGTCTCGATCTGAGAAACCAGCCACTGCTGCGTCCCAGGTTCGGTGATCCCGGCCGCGATCTTTCGCGCTCGCTCAATGTCGTTCGCTCCAATCGCTTGCATGGTTGCGCCGCGATATATCTCGTTTGACATCGCCGGATACTTCGCCGCCAGGGCCACGACGTCATCAAGATTTCCCGCTTTTAGCGTGTCGTCGATCTCAAGATAAGCTTCCCTCATGCCCTCCGGCGCCGGATATTCCGGTTTCCACTCTTTGAGTTTCGCTGCGCGTGAGGGATCGACGCGTTCCATGAAGTGCATGATTGATCCAAGCCAACCGCAATTCCATCGTTTCTCGTAATGTTCGTCGTCGGCGGGTTTGTCGCATCCGATTTTAAGGGCGCTGGTGATAATAAAGTTGATGAGTTCACGAAAGGTTGCGTCATCTGCCGCCGGTGGCGCGAAGGAATGGACCAGGCCCTGCACGAATGACATGTCCTCCGAACTCCGCGGAAACTCGATCGACTTCAGTGTCTCCAGAATCTCCTGGTGCAGGATTCGCGCTTGCTCTTTGTTCTTACGGCTTACTCTTCTAAGAATGGTAAGCACGTCAGGGGAGAGACCTCGGGCCAGCGACTGACGACCGAGATCAATCGCTATCTCCGGACTCTCGGCCGCTACTTGTTTGGCCAACTCCATTTCAATCGCACGTTCCGCAGCGATTGCCTTGTATGGCATTTTGTCACCAAGATCCGGCGCCGTAGCTTTGAAGAATGTGAACGCTGCTTTGGCGTCGTGCTTCGCGATCCGCTCGACGGTGTCCGCCCGCAACTTTAGGAAAACCATGAGGGTATGACTGCCTCTGTCGTCGTAGTGTTCCGCCGGCTGTAGTCCTGATCGGATGTCCTGCTCAACCGAAGCTAAGATTGCCCGCGCACGTTCCTCGTTGTCCGGCCAGAGTGAGCCTGCGAGGTTCGAACCGATACGCGCGCGGTTTTCCAACGACTGTAAGGAACCTAGCTGGCCCGCCAGCGACTCAAGCAGCTTGATCGCCTTTTCTTGTAGCTCGGTCTTTTCCTGTTTGGTTTCCTGAGCTCTCGCCGGCATCGGGCACACCAGGACCAACAGGAGCAGGAGTAAAGCAGCAAATTTGTGACGGATCATCGAACCTCCCGGACAAGTGCAGTAAGGGTTGAGCGGGGAGAGAGGTTAATCATTAGGCACTGGTGCTTCATCCTTTTACGGTTTGATCGGACTTTCCTCTAGTCATCTCAAACCAGGGCCTCGACTCGAAGGCGCTGCTTTCGATTTACTCAACATCCACGAATACAACCAAACGATTAAGCCTGCGAAGGAAAGCACTCCCAAATAAGGAGCAGGCGGAAACTCAGCACTGACCAGTGCAATCGGGGCGTCGTTAGAGAATCCGACGATCAACCCTGCATTAAGTACTCCCCAGAGACTCTCGCCGACGATCAATCCGGAAGCCACCAGGGTTCCGAGCCGTTCGGCCCGTTCTGGGTTTGGACTCGCTGCGGCTCGCTTGCTGTACCAGTGCGAAATCACTGCTCCCACTACCACTGCAAAAGTTGCCGACATTGGTAGATAAATGCCGATGCCGACCGCGAGCGGTGGAATACGAATCTTGTTCAAGGCGCCGAGTGCTGTGTCGAGCAGGATGAGTCCGACACCAACGAGCGCTCCGATGCCGATCATCTTCCACTCGAGCTTGCCGCCAATCACGCCCTGGGCCAGTGCTGAGATAAGCGTGGCTTGCGGAGCCGGCAGCGGGTTCTGTGCGACAACATTAAGGTTCGGAGCTCCCGCGAAGCCATACGCCGTTGCCAGCAGGTTAAGCACGAACGGGATCACAGCTGCACCTGCGATTACGCCGACGATGAGCGCGATCTGCTGGCGCATCGGTGAGGCCCCGACCAGTTGCCCTGTTTTTAGATCCTGCAAATTGTCGTTGGAAATCGTCGCACAGGCGAAAACGATAGCAGTGATAAAAAGGGCGAACGCGACCAGCGCGGGACTGGTTTCGGTTGTTGGTGCAACTACGAGGATGAGTACCGACGCGCATATTACGATCGATAGGATTCCGACGCCCGAAATCGGACTGTTTGAAGCGCCGATTAGTCCGGCCATGTAGCCGCAGATTCCCGCAATCAAAAATCCGACGATCAGTACAAATGGGACGGCAACCAGCGTGAGTTGTGTCGCGTATGGCGCCAGGATCGAAGAACGCGCAAACGTGAAGCCGAGAATGCCGGTAACTACGAGACACGCCACGGTAAGTGCAATGATCCAGGTAGGTGAGAGGTCTCGATCCTTGTCATCGCGAATTCCGGCCGCACGCGCACTGGCAAGCGTGTTTACGAGACCACCAACAACCGGTTTTGCGAGTCGAGCCAGTGTGTAGATCGCCGCCACTGCGATCGCGCCGGCGCCGATGAACCGAACCTGTGTGCGCCAGATCGTCGTCGTATGCGCGGCCAGCGTTACATTGTCTGCGGCAGCTTGCATCGACGTCAGGATCGGCACTGCAATGCCCCAGGAGATGATTAGGCCGGTTAACATCGCCAGACCGACAGACAAGCCGACGAGATGACCGGCGCCGACGAGTGCGAGCGACCAGGCCATGTTGTAACCAGTGGAAGCCATCGCGCCGAGACGAATGAAGCCGGTGATATCAGCCGCAGCAATGCGCGTAGCAGTCAGGATCGCGAGTCCGGCCGAAGCCACGGAGCCGAGGATCACGGCGATAAGTCCTTCGCGTGCTTCGCCGGTTTCGTCCTTGGTCTCACCGCGTGTGCCGGAGCCGACTTTCAGCACTTCGGCCGCCGCGACGCCTTCGGGGTAGGGAAGATCCGAGTTGGTGACAAGGGCGCGTCGCAGTGGGATCGTGAATAAGACGCCCAGCACGCCTCCAGTCACGCAGATCAGAAACGATTGCCAGAAGGGAAACCCGACCCACCAGCCAACGATCACCAGGCCTGGCAGGACAAAGATGATCGCCGAGAGTGTGCCGGCGGCGGATGCGACCGTCTGGACGATGTTGTTCTCGAGGATCGAAGAATCTTTTACCCAGCTCAGGATCGCCATCGAGATCACTGCTGCCGGAATTGAGGAGGCGAAAGTTAAACCAACCTTGAGACCGAGATAGACGTTAGCGGCGGTGAAGATCGTGGTGATGAGCGCGCCCAGAATCAGGCCGCGTATGGTGAGTTCCTTCGGTCTTAAGGTTGGTTTAACTTTCGCCTCCTCAATTCCGGCAGCAGTGATCTCGAT
>JBIOVO010000211.1:0-18383 GCA_044867735.1 Pyrinomonadaceae bacterium
CGCAGTGGATTGAGATTGACCCGGCGCTACCGCGCTCGGTTCTGTACGCACCAGACTTATCACCTCGTCAAACAACAGTCCATTCGTCGCAATCGAATTTCCGCCGGCAATCGTCTTAACACCACGCCAATCAGTAAACGTTCCACCGGCTTCTTCCATGATTGGCAGCAACGGAGCGCAGTCCCACAAATTCATCACCGGATCGAGCATCACGTCGGCACGGCCCGTCGCAGCGAGCACGTAGCCATAACAATCGCCCCATGTGCGGTTCGTCTTCGCACGTGCCTGAAGCAACTCAACCGCCCGCCCAAACCCGTAACGCTCACACACCGAGAAGTCCGTGCACAACAACAGCGCATCCTTGAGTTCACTCGTCGTTGAAACTCTCACCGTCTCACCGTTCAAAAAACATCCAACGCCTTTCGCCGCGGAGACGAGTTCACCGAGCGCGGGTATGTTGATGACTCCAACACACGACTCCGCCTCAATCTCGAGCGCGATCAAGACTCCGTAAAACGGAACTCCATGCACAAAAGCAAACGTGCCATCGATCGGATCGACGATCCAACGACGTCCGGAACTGCCGTGCGATTCGCCTTCTTCCTCACCGAGAACAGCATCGTCTGGAAACCGCTCCGCAATCTGGCACCGCAGATATTTTTCCGCTTCTCGATCCGCGATCGTGACGTAACTGCCGTCCGCTTTCGTACTCGTTTCCGGCTTCTTTCGAAAGTAGTGCAGCGTGATATCGCCGGCGCCTTTGCCGAGTTCAACTGCAAACTCGAGCAACTCTCGCAGTTCATTCTTGCTGGGCTTCACGTTGACCTGTTCTCCGTTGACCTAGTTCTTTGGCGACCTCATCAAGACTGACGCCACGAGCGACCAGCAATACCAGCAGGTGATAAACGAGATCCGAAACTTCCGAAACCAACTGTGCCGGCTGTTCATTCTTGGCAGCAATGATCGTCTCCGCCGACTCCTCACCGAGCTTCTTGAGTATCTTATCGATCCCTTCGTCGAAGAGATACGTCGTGTATGAGCCCGATGGCCGTTCGCGTTCACGACTTTGAATCAATTCGTAGAGTTGATCGAGCAACGATCCGAGTTGAGCGTCTTCAGGCGTGTCGAAACATGAAACCGCGCCGGTGTGACAAGCTGGTCCAGCGGGATCAACCAGCACCACGATCGCATCAAGATCGCAATCTAACGAAAGGCTGACGACACGCTGCGTATTCCCGGAAGTCTCGCCTTTGTGCCAGAGCTCTTTTCGCGATCGCGACCAGAACCACGTTTCTCGTGTTTTGATCGTCCGCGCGAGGCTCTCCTTATTCATGTAAGCGAGCGTGAGCACTTCACGAGTCTTCGCGTGCTGAACGATGGCCGGTATCAGGCCTTGTTCGTCGAATTTGATCTCGCTGAGGTCCGATGGTTTCATCTCACCTCTAGTCCTCGCTCTCGCAGATAACTCTTCACGGCGCTGATCGACAACTCACCGAAGTGAAACAACGATGCCGCAAGCACGGCACTGGCGCCACCTGCCGTTAGTGCTTCATAAAAGTGTTCCACTGTTCCCGCGCCGCCGGAAGCGATGACTGGAATTCGCACTGCGCTCGAGACTGCATGAGTCAGTTGGATATCGTAACCCGCGCGCGTGCCGTCGCAATCCATGCTCGTCAAAAGAAGTTCTCCGGCGCCGAGCTTTTCCGCAGTGGTGGCCCATTCAATCGCATCTCGCCCAACTCGGCGACGACCGCCATGAGTGTAAACTTCCCAGCCGCCTTCGACTCGCCGACGCGCATCGATGGCCACGACGACGCATTGACTGCCAAACGTTTCGGCGCAGGCGCTAATCAATGCCGGATCCTCGAGCGCTGCGGTGTTCAGCGTGATCTTGTCGGCCCCGGAACGCAGTATGGAACGTATGTCTTCAACTGAACGCAAGCCGCCGCCAACAGTGAACGGAATAAAAACCTCATCGGCGACGCGGCGCACGAGGTCGGTAACGATCTCACGACTGTCGGAGGACGCGGTGATATCGAGGAATGTTAACTCATCCGCACCTTCCGCATCATAACGCTTTGCCTGCTCAACCGGATCGCCTGCGTCCGTCAACGAGACAAACCGGATACCTTTGACGACGCGTCCGTTGTCAACATCGAGACAGGGGATGATGCGTTTGGCGAGCATGTTTTTAACCACAAAGACACGAAGACACAAAGTTTTCACTTCATGCCTTTGTGTCTTTGTGTCTTTGTGGTTCAAATCCGGCAAAGTTACTAAGCATCCTTAGCCCAACCTCCTGACTCTTCTCGGGATGAAACTGCACCCCACAAACATTTCCCTGCCCCACCACCGACGCATACCTTCCACCATATTCAGTTTCACCAGCCACTACACCTTCATCCGCAGGCGCGCAATAAAACGAATGCACGAAGTAACAGAACGATCCATCGCCGACACCTTCAAACAACGGATGCGATTGCTTTTGATGAATCCGATTCCAACCAATATGCGGCACTAAGAGATCTCCCTGAAACCGCCTGACACGTCCACGCATCAATCCCAATCCTGCCGTAGCGCCAAATTCGTCTGATTCCTCAAACAGCAACTGCATCCCAACGCACACCCCCAGCACCGGCGTTCCGTTTCGCGCCTGTTCACGCACGAGCCGATCGAAACCTCGTTCACTCAAAGCCTTCATGCACGCGGCAAATGCACCGACGCCCGGTAACACCAAACGCTCCGCATCGCGTAGTTGACTCTCGTCATCAGTAACGATCGCTTCGCAACCCGTTGCGGCAAAAGCCTTCTCGACCGATCGCAGATTGCCGACGCCATAATCGATGATTGCGACTCTCACAACATACCCTTCGTGCTCGGCACACCGGTGATGCGGCTGTTTCGTTCAACTGCCTGGCGCAACGCGCGCGCGACAGCCTTGAATGTCCCTTCGAGAATGTGATGTGTATTGCGTCCACGTAAACAGTCGATATGCAGATTGAACTTAGCCGTTTCAGCAAACGAGCGCCAAAAGTGCTCGGCAAGCTCTACCGAGAAGTTTCCGATCATCTTCCGTCGTGTCTCCACTTCATAAACGAGATAGAAACGCCCGGAGAGATCTATCACCGCGCGGCAGAGCGCTTCGTCCATCGGCACGATAGCTTCGCCGTAGCGATTAATGCCGCCTTTGTCTCCGAGCGCATGGACCAAAGCCTGGCCCAGGGTGATGGCGATGTCTTCCACCGAATGATGATCGTCGATCTGCAAGTCGCCTTTGCAAACGACCCGCAAATCAAACAGTCCGTGCTTCGCGAACAGTTCGAGCATGTGTTCGAGGAACGGGATACCAATAGAGATCTCTGCTTCCCCGCTCCCGTCGAGGTTAAGTCCGACACGAATGTCAGTTTCCTTCGTCCGGCGAGGAACGCTGACGAGTCGCGGTACACTTTTAGCCACAGATTTCATGGATTTTCTCCAATAAGTAGCTGTTCTCCTCGGGTGTTCCGACACAAACGCGAAAGTAGTCTTTCAACATCGGATACGCACTCACATCACGAACCAAAATGTCGCGCGCCAGCAGATCCGCAAAAATCTGTTTCGGGTCAGTGGCCGATTTCACCACCATGAAATTGCCTTTGGACGCCACTGGAGCGAGTCCGTCGATCTGCGACAACAAGTCGAAGAGTCGATCGCGTTCGGAGATGATCTGTTTGACGAGTGGCAGCAGTTCGCTTTCATAGTTTTCCACTGCAACTTCCGCTGCGATCTGCGAGAAGGCATTGAGGTTGTAGGGCAGCACCGCTTTGCGAATCTCCTGGACCATGTCTGGCGACGCGAGTAGGTAGCCGACGCGCAAAGCGGCAAAGGCCATCGCTTTTGAGAACGTTCGCAAGACTATCAGGTTGTCGTGCTCGTTGAGTAAGGGCACGACTGACTGCATGGAAAACTCATGGTACGCCTCATCGATTACTACCAAACCACGCGATGCTCGCAATAGCGCACGCAAATCGTTTTGGTCGATGAGACAGCCGGTCGGATTGTTGGGCGAACAGATAATCGTAACGTCAGGCTGCCGCTCGACAACGATCTTCAGTAACGCTGCGCTGTCGTATTGCAACTCGCTGGTCAGCGGCACGCTTTCGACTTCACCACCAAGCACCGTTGCAACCTGCTTGTACAAAGCAAACGTAGGTTCCGAAATGACCACAACCTTCTGCGGCGCGACCGTAACCATCAACAACGCCTGGATCAGCTCGTTGGACCCGTTGCCGGCGATGATTCCGTCGGCTTTCCAACCAGCAAATTTCGCTAACCGTTCGTGAAGAGTCGTAGGTATAAAGTCCGGATAACGCGACCACTGCCGCGCCGCGAACCGGCGCAGCACTTCCTCCTTGATCCGCGCCGGCGCATCCCACGGATTCTCGTTCTGATTCAGCTTTACCGAGGCGCGGTGCGGCGACAGAGAATATGCGCGCAACGCACGCACTACTGGTTTTATGTTTTGGCGTGGATCGCTCATAAGATTTTTCTCGCGCAAAGATGCAAAGGCGCAAAGTTCAGACCTGCGGCTGCCGAAGGTCTTCCTTTGCGCCTTTGCGCCTTTGCGCGAGAGGTTTTTCTCTTGTTAATGCAGACATCGCGTGACCCTCAAGCCCTTCACACCGAGCTAAGTTGGATACACTCTCGGCCACTGAACTCAATGCTTCCTCCGAATACTTCAACAAACTCGTGCGCTTCACGAAATCGTAAACACCCAGTGCCGACGAAAACCGCGCCGTCCTTCCAGTCGGCAACACATGATTTGGACCAGCGAGGTAATCGCCCAGCGCCTCAGGCGTATAAGCACCGAAGAAGATCGCACCCGCATGACGAACCTTCACCGCGACCGCTTCATCATCCGACGTCACGATCTCCAGATGCTCCGGCGCGAGTTCGTTCACGATCGTGCAGGCTTCATCCAACGTCTCCACCAGGATCACTGCACCGTACGCCTTCAATGAAGCTTCGATAATCTCGCGTCTCGGAAGTGGCTCAACTTGTGACTGCACTTCTGCAACAACCGCGTTCGTCAGCCTCTCGCTGTTCGTGATCAAAACTGCTGAGGCATCCTCGCCATGCTCCGCCTGCGCCAGCAGATCGGCTGCCACGAAGTCTGCGCGCGCCGTGTCGTCAGCGACGATCACGACTTCCGTTGGTCCGGCGATCGAATCGATACCCACGACGCCAAAGACGAGTTTCTTCGCCGCCGCCACATACTTGTTCCCCGGTCCGGTTATCTTATCTACGCGCGGGACGGTCTCGGTGCCAAAAGCCAGCGCAGCGATCGCGTGTGCTCCGCCCACTGCGTAAACCTCGTTCACCTCGAGTTCAACCAACGCCGCCGCGACCGCCGGATTTTCCGACAACGTTCGGGGCGGCGTGGTGACCACGATTCGTTCCACTCCTGCCACCTGCGCCGGCACGACGTTCATCACTACCGACGAGGGATAAGCCGCCGTCCCGCCGGGAACATACAGACCGACGCGCTCAAGTGGCGTGATCCGTTGACCTAACCTGATGCCAGCCGCAGGTTCTATGGTCCATGATTGCTCAACTTGCCGTTCGTGGAAAGCTCTCACGTTTCGAATCGCTTTGCGCAGAGCTTCGAGCACTCGGTGGTCAGTGCCCGCCGCGAACTCGCGCAGTTGATCTTTCGTGATCCGCAGTTGTGATGCTTGTAGCTCAACCTTGTCGAACCTGGCCGTGTATTCAATGAGCGCCTTGTCGCCACGCATGCGCACGTCGTCGATGATTGAAGTTACCAGGCTCATCAACTCCGCATCGAGTGCAACCGAGCGTGCTGAAAGATGGGCCAACCAGGGGTCCAACGTCTCATGCTCAGCCGCTCTAATGATGCGCAATGAGTTCATCACTTTCCGTCCAGTGCGGCGTCCAGCGCGTTAACGAGTCGGGCCACTTCCGCGGCCTTCAACTGATAGCTGGCACGATTCACGACCAGCCGACCGGTCGATTCCGCGATCTCTTCGACTACCGTTAAACCATTCTCCCGCAAGGTGATACCGGTTTCAACGAGATCGACGATCATATCCGCCAAACCCAGCGCCGGCGCGAGTTCGACCGACCCTGAGAGCTGTATGATCTCGACCGGAATTCCACGTGAGCCGAAGTGCGTGCGAGCGATTTGCGAATACTTTGTCGCCACACGGATCATGCCCTGGACCTTGCTCATCGCTTCGGAGTCGACGGCAGCAACCGCGATGCGGCAACGACAAATACCGAGATCGAGTGGCAACAAAAGATCCGCCTGCGACTCCAGCAACACGTCGCGTCCAACCACACCACAATCAGCAATCCCGTGTTCGACGTAAACCGGCACGTCAGCCGGCTTCACGAAGATGAACCGGTACTGACCCGATTCATCCATCAATGCGAGGCGGCGCGAGTTGAGCCCGTTCTCCTGCAAACGAATGCCGGCACGCGCCAACAGCGAGAGCGCGCTGTCCTGCATCCTTCCTTTTGCGATCGCAATTGTGATCATTGCTGCGAGACTCTTCTTCCCAGGACTTCGGTGAGCGCGTCCAGATTGAGCACAAACCCGACTGCCGGCTCGGAGCGGCCGAAGCTGCCCGTTAGACCATCGTAGCGGCCACCGCGACCGACGCTGGCGCCCGCACCGTGGACGAAGATCTTCAAACTCAAACCCGTGTAGTAATCCAAACTGGATACGTCGCCAAGGTCGACCTCAAAACAATCGCTCAAACCGAGCGACTCAATCGCGGTCCAGAGTTCATCGAGTGAATCAAGTGCAGTTACGGAACGTGGATTTGTAATTGCGTTACGCGCTGCTTGAATCACGTCGCGTTTGCCGGTGAGCTCAGTCGGGTGAAGAAATGCTTCGCCGTCGCTGCCGGCATAGTCCTGAAGAAATCTCTGCAATTCAGCACTCTCTCGCGTATCGATCAAACGGCGCAGTTGTTCCCTTGCCGAGCCGTCAAGATTCAACTCGGCCGCGACGCCGTTGAAGATCTCGACGTTGTTGATCGTGAGGCAATATTTCGACTCGAGTTCCAGCCGCGACAGGATTTCCGCGGCCAGACGCAGCACCTCAAGATCGGCAGGCGCACCGGCCGTGCCGATCAGTTCACAGCCGAGTTGTGTGTGCTCGCGGCGCCATTCGGCGTGCGACTGTGTCTGCTGCCGGAACACCGGCGCGGCATAACAAAAACGGAGCGGCCGCGGTCTTTCAGACAACAACGTCGCTGCCATGCGCGCGACTGAACTGGTGACATCCGGGCGAAGGGCAAGCAGACGTCCGTCGTTGTCGGTGAAACGAAAGCCGCGCTGCGCTTCGCGCTGGCCCATGCCCTGTTCGAAGAGATCGTAATAGTCGACGGAAGGGGTGATTACTTCCTCATAGTTCCAGCTCTCGAAGACAGACATGGCCACGTCTTCGACCGTGCGCCGCAGCCGTGCCTCAGCGCCGATGTAGTAACGCATTCCGGCTGGTATCCTTGAAGTCATAGAAATAAAAAACCCGCGAGCCGAGTTAGCGTCGGCAGCGGGTTTTGGAAATCGTTTCTTGTGCTTTTTAGCTTACTGCTACACGATCGCCAGCCCGCCACCTACGTGGTGGTGATGCCAGGCATGATGGACGTGGCTCGTGTTGCTAAACATTGGTATGGGGCTTATAACCGACGGCGCTCTAACTTGTCAAATAAAAACCATCTCGCGCAAAGGCGCAAAGACGCAAAGGTAAGACCTTCTGGCAGCCGCAGGTCATAACTTTGCGTCTTTGCGCCTTTGCGCGAGAAATCCTTCTTTAGCCACCCGGAATAAACGGTCTCGATTGCACTATGTAGATCTGCCCTTTCATATACGCCCACTCAATATCCTGATCTCTACTCCCAAAGACACGCTTGATACCCGTCGCCGCTTGAACGAGCCGACGGATCACTTCATCCGTCAACACCACCCGATCGCCAGTGATCGGAACCTCCTTCACGCCGCCATTCTCATCGAACGTCAACAAACTGTCCTCAGCCGATCTGGTCAGCACCTGCACCGCATTCGTCCGCGGGCGAAAGATGATCTGTTCCGCGATTCGCTGCCCTTCAACCACCTTGATCCCCAGACCTCTCTTGGCACTGATATAGATCGCGTCCCTGTTCTCGTTATCAAACGGATCGGTGCTGATCATCACTCCCGAGCTCTCGGAGTTGATCCCTTCCTGAAGCAGCACCGCCATGAAGATCTTCGAGTGGTCCACGTTCGCGCGTTCGCGAGCTTCGTACGCTTCAAAGTTCCACAGCGACGCCCACACCTTTTTGATCGCGTCGATCAACGCCTGGTCACCACGCACGTTCGGAACAGTCGTGTACAAACCAGCGCCGCTGAAGTTCGGTAAGTCTTCCGAATTCGACGAGCTCCGCACAAACAAACCTTTGCCGTCATACTCGCTCGCGACTTTCGCGAGCACTTTCTGCCGCAGTGCCGGGTCGAATTCCGCCGCCTCGATCTTCTGCCGTAGTTGGACTAACTGCTCGCGCCGGTAAGCTGGATCGTGAACAAACTTCTGATCGTTCAGCAGTCCGAAGATCGTATCGTCGAGCCCGTTGCGCTTAACGAACTCGTCGTAGTAGTAAAAAGGAACCGTGAAACCACTCGGCACCACAATTCCCGGCAAACGTGCATTGAGCACCTCACCGAGATTCGCTGACTTTCCGCCAAACGCGAGACTCGAACGCGAACGTTGCTGCGCCAGACTCAGTAGCCGCCTTTCAGACAAACTGTAACGAGGCCTCATCACGTCGAGACGTTCCGCCTGGCGCCGCTGATATTCGCGAAGCTGGTTCATGTCGGCGCGCTTGATCGTGTACTTCTCACGCAGCGTTTCGAACGACACCCACCAGCCGTCGTACTGCTTCAGCAACTCCTTCGCGTTTTTGATGTAAGCGTTTGGAATGCCCCAACCCTTCGCCAGCAGGTTGATGTGTGAAAGCGGAGTCGATGGTTGCGAGGTGATGATTCCTGCGACCGGTGGCAGGTTAATCGGAACTTCGTCGAGCACGAGGATCTCGTTGAAGCCGATCTCAACGTGTTCGTCGAGCTTCGAAATGATGTGAATACGGCCGAGTCCCTTGGCGACATTGAGCGCCTGATACTCCTGCTCCTTCGCGATGTCGCTTTGCAGGATACGCTGCATCCCCGCGAGCGCTTTCGTCGCTTCGTCCTGGCGTAACGAGTTGGGTTTGAAAGCTACAGCGGTAAAAAACGATTTGTTGATGACGTCGTACGCGAGTTGGATCTGGTCGGCGGGAATCAGATCGCCTTCCCAGAACTCGAAGGTCCAACGTTTCACCGGAGTTTGATAAGCGAGTGTGCCGAGGATGAAGCGCCGGTTCGGCTTGAGATAGTTGTTCTCGAAAAACTCGCGCCCGCGTTCGAGCGAAAGATAGGTGCCGTTAACGAAGTCCTTGTGAAAGCTATAACGCTTCTTGTTCACGTAGTAGATCTTGTTGTTGTCCTTGCGATCGATCACAAACATGGCGTGCGGGAGAGCGTATGGCGTGTTGGCGTCGTACGTGATCGAGAGCGTATCGAATTCCGCTTGCGAGGTGATCGCGGGCAGAGACTTTGGGCCAGTCTGTGCGGTGAGGGTCGATATCGAAAGCAATAACAGTACTATCGCAAAGGCGCAAAGACGCAGAGTCAGGACCTCCGGAAGCCGAAGGTCATAACTCTGCGTCTTTGCGGCTTTGCGCGAGAAAATCATCCTGCGACTAACTGCCTCCCGGAACGCTCGAGCAATTCTAACAAATCATCCACGTGATGCTGTTCCGTAAGGAAACTGTTGATATTGACGCGCAGCGCGCGGCGCCCATGCAACACAGTAGTAGTCAACCACGCTTCGCCGCTGCGTTCGATGATTTGCTGTAAGCGTTGCTGCAAACGGTCCAACGCAGGACCGTCGAGATCCGCCGATGGCACGAAGCGGAAACAACAGACGGCAGTTTCCACTTCACCCAGGCACTGGAAATCCCGGAGTTCATCGATTCGGGCGGCGAGATACTTTGTAAGATCGATCTGACGCCCAACCGTCTTAGCGTAACCCTCGCGGCCCATGAATTTGACCGCCATCCAGAGCTTCAAGGAGTTGAACCGGCGCGTCCCCATCTGTCCGTAGCGGAAGAAGTCGAACTCCACGTCCGCGCCGCCACGATCTTCGCTGAGGTACTCGGGCGTCATATCAAACGCGTCCCGCAGCACGCGCCCTCCGTCACGCACTAGCGTGGCGCCACATGAAAACGGAACAAACATCCACTTGTGCGGATCGAACGTGATCGAATCAGCCAGCTCGATGCCGCGCAGCTTGTCGCGGTGCTGCGGTGAAAAAGCGAGCGGTCCACCATAAGCCGCATCGACGTGATACCAGCAACGATTCTCGCGCGCGATTGCCGCAAGGGTCTCGATCGGATCGATCACACCGGTTGAAGTCGTCCCAGCCACACCGACAATACAACACGGAATCAGTCCAGCGTCTCTATCATGCGCAATCGCTTCTCGCAGCGCATCGACCACGAGGTGAAAACGATCGTCAGTCGGAATCTTGCGCACGCCCTCGCGCCCGAGGCCGAGCAGGTCGGCACTTTTATCAATCGAATAGTGACACTGCTCGGAAGCATAAATCACCAGATCGGCAGCGGCAGTACGCACGCCACGATCTTTGATGCTTGCCGCCACACTGTCGCGGGCACACTTCAAGGCGATGAGGTTCGCTTCCGAACCACCACTTGCCAACGTGCCAAAACTCTGAGGACCATAGTTCAATAGATCGCACAGCCAGCGAATCACGCGGGCTTCGATCATTGCCGACGTTGGCCCATTGCGCCACGCGCCCGCGTTCTGATTGAGCATCGAGGTCAACGCGTCGGCCCAAACGCCAATCGGCAAAGGCGTCGGATTAAACTGCCCAAAGTATCTCGGACTCGGAACCCCCATAGCGTTCGGCGCCACATCATCACGAAAACGCGTAAGGATCTCCTCTATCGAAATCCCTTTCTCCGGCAGCGGTTCATCGAAAAGTCGTTCCAATTCCGCCGGCGTCGCCTCCGGCGTGACGCGGCGGGACGCGAGCTTGGCAACGTGATCCGCAATTATCTGAGCTACCGCATTTCCCAGGAGTCGATGCTGCTCAACAAAATCGTCAATCATGATCTATGCTTCTGTTAGTTGGCTTATGGACCGGAAAAGATTCGAACAAGCTTTGCTGGCAAACATGGGGAGCTACGATGTCGCTCTCTCTGCGGAAACGGTATCACAACTCGGAACGTTCTACAGTCTACTAGTTAAGTGGAACGATCGTCTTCATCTGGTGGCGCCCTGCTCGCCCGAGGAGTTTGCGACGCGACATGTGCTGGAATCTTTGCTGCTGTTACCACACCTGCCGCAGCAAGCAAGGATAGCAGACGTTGGTTCAGGTGCGGGACTGCCGATCTTACCGTGCCTGATCGCGCGCCACGATCTTCAGGCGACGCTGATCGAATCGTCCCAAAAGAAAGCGGTGTTCCTTCGCGAAGCGTTGAATAATCTCGGCCGGACGGCAACAGTCATCGCGCGGCCGTTTGAGGAAGTCGATCCTCCGGATGTTTCGTTTGTGACGTGTCGCGCGTTGGACCAGTTCGTCGACAAAGTCTCATCCTTGATCGATTGGGCGCCGCGAGAAAGCATGTTGTTGCTGTTCGGTGGGGAGACCTTGAGAAAACAACTAGACAACTATCGGGACTACTTGATTCCGGGCTCGGAGAGGAGATTCCTCTTTCTGGTACACAGATAACACAGATCAAGAAGGATCTTCACGGATTACTTCCATCGCTTTCTTGTCCTCACGCAAACCCTGAAACGATGGATGCCGGATGATGCCCTCGTCGGTCCACTCTGTAAACACGACCTCGCCGACAAGTTTCGGCTCGGCCCAGACGGCCTTCCGCAAACCAGGATCATTCGGGATCTGCTCAAACGGCCGCTTCGGGCGCCTGAGTCCATCCAGTATTTTTTTCAACTCAACTCGCTGCTTGTTGCTGAACCCGGTGCCGGCACGGCCTGCGTAGATCAGTTTGCCTTTGTCATAGACGCCCAACACCAGCGAACTGAACGGAATGCCTTTGTCTGACAACGTGTAGCCTGCGATCACGAACTCCTGGCGACGAAGACATTTGATCTTCAGCCAACTGCGGCTGCGCAGCGAGTCGTAAGTCGAATCGGCAAGTTTTGAAACGATCCCCTCGATGCCATACTCACACGCCTGCCGGTAAAACTGTGGGCCATCGCCTTCGACATGATCGCTGTAGCGCAAGACACCGTCGCTAACCGGCAGGATCAGTTCAGCCAACACGCGCTTACGCTCCACGAGCGGCACCTTCGTCAGGCTATATCCGTCGACGTAGATCAGATCGAAGGCGTGAAAGATCAAACCTGCGCCGAGGTTTTTGTTGATCGACTGCTGTAACTTCTGAAAACTTGCGCGGCCCGAAGAATCCAATGCCACCACTTCACCATCCAGAATCGCGCTTTGCAATTTCAAGCTCTGCAATGCTTTCGCAATACCGGGAAACTTGGCGGTCCAGTCTTTTTGGTTCCTGGTCCATAACCTTACGTGCTTGCGATTGAGGTGACAAAGCAATCGATAACCATCGAACTTAAGTTCGTGAAGCCATTGATCACCAGTGGGCGGTTCTTCGACGAGTGTAGCGAGTTGAGGCGCAACAAAATCGGGCATCGCGGCTTTGCGCGCGCCCGCGATCTTTTGGATTTGTTTGGGAGTCATGGGCTTACCGATTGTACTTCGTTCGGCACCCTGATTGCAGCGCTACGTTTGCATCGAACAGGAGGGAGGTATGTACGCTGTTAAGTTATCAAATGAAATCTATCATCTTTTACCACGGTCAAGGCCGCAAGATACGTTGTGCGGATTGAGCGTCAAGCGCGTGACGTCTGCGCGTGGTGACGAATTACAACCAGTTGAAGAATTGGAATCGCAGGAGAGAGTTTGCAAACACTGTAGCCGGATTAACGAACAGGAAGTGGTGAAATGATTGTAAGGGCGGTACTCCGTGGCCGCCCGTTCGCCGCATAAAAAAAGGGTGGCCACGGAGGGCCACCCCTACAAAATGAACATCGAGAAGAAACTTATTCCTCTACTTCCGGAGTTGCTATGACGTCACCATCCGGCGCTGCTGCCGCAACGACCGGCTCGCGTGCGGGAATCACGATATCGTGACCACCGACGATATCCGGAAACTCATCGAGATCGCGCTCCCTTGCCTGATCGATCGTTTCATCACGTTCGATATCGACGTTGCGATAGTATTCCATGCCCGTTCCGGCAGGAATCAACCGGCCCATGATCACGTTCTCTTTCAAACCGCGCAGGTAATCGACGCGGCCTGAAATCGCGGCTTCCGTAAGCACGCGCGTGGTCTCCTGGAACGACGCCGCCGAGATGAACGAATCGGTCGAGAGCGAGGCCTTCGTGATACCTAGCAAGAGCGGCTCGGCCTGTGCGACCTCACCGTCATCCTGTCTCACGCGCTCGTTCTCATCCTGGAAGCGGAACCGATCCACCTGCTCTTCGAGCAGGAACTCGGTGTCGCCGACTTCCTTGATCTTCACCCAGCGCAACATCTGACGAACAATCACTTCGATGTGCTTGTCGTTGATGTTCACACCCTGCAGGCGATAGACCTCCTGAATTTCGTTCACGAGGTATTCCTGCAAGCGACTCATACCAAGCACGCGAAGAATGTCGTGCGGGTTGAGTGGTCCATCCATCAGAGCCTCGCCGGCGCGAACGCGATCGCCATCCTGCACGTTGATGTGCGTACCGCGCGGGATGTCGTACTCTCGCTCTTCACCGTCGTCGCCAGTGATGATCAACTTGCGTTTACCCTTGGAGATGGCGCCGAGCGTGACCGTACCGTCGATCTCAGACATGACCGCCGTTTCCGCCGGACGTCGTGCTTCGAACAACTCGACGACGCGCGGCAAACCGCCGGTAATGTCCTTGGTCTTGGTCGTTTCACGCGGGATCTTCGCGATGATGTCGCCGGGCTCGACTATGTCGCCGTCGTTCACCATAAGGTTCGCACGCACCGGCATCTGGTAGGTCTTCAGCACCTTGTTGGCAGCACTGCGAATTTCAAAACGCGGCTGTTTCTTTTCATCGGGAGAGTCTTTTACGACCATCCGCGACTGTCCCGTAACTTCGTCGACCTCTTCGTCGAACGTCACACCTTCCTTCAAATCCTGGAACTTGATGTGACCCGCGACCTCGGTCAGGATAGCGAACGTGAACGGATCCCACGTTGCCAGGAGTTGATCCTGTGTAACGCGGCTACCGTCTTCGACCAGAATATGCGCGCCATAAACTATCTGATAGCGCGCGGCTTCCCGGCCCCGGTCATCAATAATGATCAACGAGCCGTTACGATTCATTGCGATACGTTCGCCCTTGCGGCTCTTCACAGTCTGCAAGTCGAGGTACTTGATGGTGCCATCCTGACGAGCTTCGTGTTTCGACGACTCTTCAAGACGCGCCGTACCGCCGATGTGGAACGTGCGCATTGTTAACTGAGTACCAGGCTCACCAATTGACTGGGCAGCAATAACGCCAACGGCTTCGCCAATTTCTACCGGTCGACCGGTGGCGAGATTGCGCCCGTAACACTTGATGCAGCAGCCGCGGCGTGATTCGCAAGTAAGCACCGAGCGAATTCGGACCCGCTGCACGCCCGATCGTTGGATCTCGGAGGACAAGTCTTCGTCGATCTCCTGATTTGCCTCGACGATCGGTTGACCTTCAATCGGATCAACAACCTCTTCAAGGGCAGTACGACCCACAATGCGATCTCGAAGGGACTCGATCTCCTCGCCACCCTCGATAATTGCGCTGGCAGGGATACCACGCAGCGTGCCGCAATCTTCTTCGCTGATGATCACGTCCTGGGCTACGTCGACCAGCCTTCGAGTTAAGTATCCCGAATCGGCGGTCTTCAAAGCCGTATCTGCCAGACCCTTACGCGCGCCGTGTGTCGAGATGAAGTACTGCAACACGTTCAAACCTTCACGGAAGTTGGCTTGAATTGGGGTCTCAATAATCTCACCCGACGGGCGGGCCATCAGACCGCGCATGCCCGCTAACTGGCGAATCTGTTGCGCGCTGCCCCTGGCGCCCGAATCGCTCATCACCAGAATTGGATTCAACTCACCTGAAGACTTCTCGCGATCATCCATTGCCTTGAACATTTCCTTGGCCACTTTGTCAGTGACTTCAGACCAGATGGCAATGACCTTGTTGTAACGTTCGCCATTCGTGATGACGCCGTCGAGATACTGTTGCTCTACCGCAATCACGTCCTTATCCGCTTTGTCGACCAATGGCTTCTTCGAAGGCGGTGTGACGAGATCGTCGATACCGATCGAGATACCGGCCTTGGTCGCATACAGGAAGCCGAGGGTCTTGAGATCGTCAAGCATCTTGACAGTCATCTCATGGCCCAGGCGAATGTGGGAATAGTTGACCAGCGACTGCAAGCCTTTCTTCTTCAACGTGCCGTTGATGAACGGAAGACCGGCAGGAATCGAATCGTTGAAGATCACGCGTCCGACAGTGGTATTGATCACGCGGCGCACGTCGTCCTGAACAGTCGCGCGCAGGATGTCCTGCGGATCGTGCTCCTGGACGAGGTCGATCAAGTCGCCCTGAATGCGCAGCTTGATCGGTGTTTGCGTGGTGACTTCACCGGCGTCGAGTGCGAGTAACACTTCCTCGAGTGAAGCGAACACACGTCCTTCACCCTTTGCGCCCGGACGATCGCGTGTCAGGTAGTAAATACCCAAAACGATGTCCTGCGAAGGCACGGCGATCGGCTGACCGCTCGCCGGGCTCAGGATGTTGTTGCTCGAAAGCATCAGCACCGCGGCTTCGATCTGAGCTTCAGGGCTCAAAGGAATGTGTACCGCCATCTGGTCACCGTCGAAGTCGGCGTTGAATGCCGTACAAACGAGCGGGTGGATCTTGATGGCTTTACCTTCCACGAGCACAGGCTCAAACGCCTGAATGCCGAGCCGGTGCAGCGTCGGCGCACGATTCAGGAGCACCGGATGCTCACGAATCACTTCTTCGAGAATGTCCCAAACGACAGGTTCCTGACGTTCAACCATCTCGCGCGCCTGCTTGATCGTCGCAGCGTGCGATTGTTTCTCGAGCTGGTTGTAGATGAATGGCTTGAACAACTCGAGCGCCATCTTCTTCGGTAAACCGCACTGGTGCAGTTTCAGTTCGGGGCCGACAACAATAACTGATCGCCCCGAGTAGTCAACGCGCTTGCCCAACAGGTTCTGACGGAAACGTCCCTGCTTGCCTTTCAACGTTCCGCTGAGCGACTTGAGCGGGCGATTATTCACACCACGCAGCACACGTCCGCGGCGTCCGTTGTCAAACAACGCATCGACGGCCTCCTGAAGCATGCGTTTCTCGTTACGCACGATGACTTCGGGCGCACGCAACTCCATCAACTTCTTGAGACGGTTGTTGCGGTTGATCACGCGACGATAGAGATCGTTGAGATCTGAAGTCGCGAAACGTCCGCCGTCGAGCGGCACCAACGGGCGCAGCTCGGGTGGAATAACCGGAATCACGTCGAGGATCATCCAGTCAGGCCGGTTTCCTGATTTCAGGAAGCTGGTCGCAACTTTCAGACGCTTCGAATACTTCAACTTCTTCTGCTGCGACGTCTCTTCTCTCATGCGCTTGCGCAGATCGGTCGCCAACTCTTCGACGTCCACCATCGCAAGTAATTCTTTAATCGCTTCCGCGCCCATCTTGGCGACAAACTGAGCCGGGTAATCGCGCACGAGTTCGCGATAACGCTCGTCGCTGACGAGTTCGCGTTCTTTCAATCCAGGCACGTCACCGGGATCAATTACGATGTACGACTCGAAATAGAGCACCTTCTCGAGCTCGCGGAGCGGGATGTCGAGCAGGTGTCCGATGCGGCTGGGCAGTCCTTTAAAGAACCAGACGTGGGAGCAGGGACTTGCCAGGTCGATATGGCCCAGGCGCTCGCGTCGCACTTTCGCCTGAGTAACCTCGACGCCACATTTATCGCAGATCACTCCGCGATGCTTCATGCGTTTGTACTTTCCGCAGAGACATTCCCAATCGGCGACCGGACCAAAAATGCGCGCGCAGAATAGTCCGTCGCGTTCGGGTTTGAAGGTGCGATAGTTGATCGTTTCTGGCTTGGTCACCTCACCATGCGACCATTGCCGGATCTTTTCCGGTGACGCAAGTGAGATACGAATAGCCTCAAAATCGGGAGCTAGTTGCGTCTTTTCTTGTTGGAATCGAAACATATCTCTCCATTGCCAATTGCCATTTGCCGATTGCCAATATATTTGTGATTCTGCCGAGAACCGGTTTCCAAATCGGCAATTGGAAATCGGCAATCGGCAATAACTTACGCTTCAACTGCACTGGTGACGATCGCCTCACCAACGCCTTCTTCCAGAGCGCCGTCGCCCGCGGCCTTCTTATTAATCAACTCAACATCCAGGCACAGCGACTGAAGTTCGCGTACGAGCACGTTGAACGACTCCGGCAGACCTGGATCGAAGTCAGCCTCGCCCTTCACGATCGCCTCGTAGATCTTCGAGCGTCCGGCGACGTCGTCTGACTTGGCAGTCAAGAGTTCCTGAAGAATGTGCGCCGCGCCGTAAGCTTCGAGCGCCCACACCTCCATCTCTCCGAATCGCTGTCCACCAAACTGCGCCTTGCCGCCGAGTGGCTGCTGTGTGATCAAGCTGTATGGCCCAATCGAGCGCGCGTGGATCTTGTCGTCCACGAGGTGCGACAGCTTCAACATGTAGATGTAGCCAACTGTCACTTTCTGCTCGAATGGATCGCCACTGAGACCGTCGTACAGCACTGCCTTGCCCGACTCGTTGACGATTTCGGGAAGTCCGAGATCGCGAGCACGTGCGCCCGACTGCTGAAGCTTCTTCTTGATCTCAGTCTCCGTCGCACCGTCGAACACAGGCGTCGCGAAACGCATTCCGAGCACGCGCGCGGCCCAGCCGAGGTGTGTCTCGAGGATCTGGCCCACGTTCATGCGCGAAGGCACGCCCAACGGATTCAACACGATCTCCACCGGCGTTCCGTCCGGCAGGTATGGCATGTCTTCTTCCGGCAGGATGCGCGCGATGACGCCCTTGTTTCCGTGACGACCGGCCATCTTGTCGCCGACCGACAGCTTGCGCTTCATGGCGATGAACACCTTCACCATCTTGATCACGCCCGGTGAAAGCTCGTCGCCCTGTCGCAGCTT
>JBIOVO010000212.1:0-3811 GCA_044867735.1 Pyrinomonadaceae bacterium
TTTCATTTATGACTTTCGCCGGATGGGGCGGCCACGGAGTGCCGCCCCTACAAATATTTGTACTCATCGGGTCAGTAGAGCGATAATAGCGGCCACACCAATCCCCACAAGGAGCGTGAGCGATGAGAGTCGTAGTCGTACTGCTTTCCTTCCTTTTCATTGCGCCGGTAGTCAGTGCGCAAACAACGACAACCACGCCTCAGGACGGTTCTGACGTCCAGCTGGTCAAGTTCGGTTGGAGTAAAGAGCGACTGAACTGGGAGCGCAGTCCTTTCGGTGGACCAAATGAGAATTTTCATCAGATGCAGTTTCGCGCCAGGGCTGAAAAGCGTGTCTCAGATGCCAAGCGCAGCAATTCTCCGGAAGCAAGTAAGGTTGAAAGAGAGGCCAAGACTGATGTAGCGATCGTTGAAGCTGCTAATCAGAACTCAAAACCGCCGCGCTACTATTTTTTCTATCGCGCTTCGATGAGGAATAACAGCACAAAAGCCATCGTGGAGATTGATTGGGATTACATCTTTTTCGATGAGTTTACGGGCGACGAACTCGATCGCCGGGAATTCACGAGTGTGCAAAAGATCGAGCCAGGGAAACAGAAAGAACTGACGTTCACACTTCCAACCCCACCGACGAGGCGTATCAGTGTCCATTCCCTCGACAAGAAAGAGAAATCGGGGCTTGCTGAGAAGGTTGTGATCGTGCGTGTAAAATATGCTGATGGCTCCGTGTGGCAATTGCCGCAGATGTAATAAACTCTCTTCGTGAACATCAGGCCGGCATCAACCGACGAAGCTGCCACGCTGACGCGGATCGCGCTCGACGCTAAACGTCACTGGGGATATCCCGAACATTGGATCCAGCACTGGGAAGCAGACCTCACCATATCGCCCGAGTTCATTCGCGACAATCACGTCTACGTTGCTGAGGAAGACGGACAGCTAAGAGGCTTTTACGCGCTTTGTGTAACAGGTCAAAAAGCTGAGCTGGAGCATATGTGGGTTACGCCTGCTTCCATCGGCACCGGTATCGGTAAGGAACTCTTTCTCGACGCGATGGAGCGCGCCGCAGCGCTCGAGGTCGATGCCGTTGAACTAACCGCCGATCCCAACGCCGCAGGTTTCTATCGTCGAATGGGCGCGACGGAGATCGGTGAGACTGAATCCGCCATCGACGGTCAGACACGCAAACTTCCCCGCATGACAGTGGATCCACAAAAAGAGTTTTGAACCACGAAGACACAAAGACACAAAGTTGAAGAATGAACTTTGTGTCTTTGTGGTTAGTTCCTCTCGCCGCATAACAGGCGTGAGGATTTTTCTAAAGCCGCGGGTTATCGGGTTTACCGGGTCGCGGAGCTTCGCTACGAGGTGACTCCACCCGCGGTGACTCGCGTGGTGCTTCAGAGCGTGGCGCTTCGGAACGCGGTGACTCTGACCGTGGCGCTTCGCTTCGTGGCGACTCGCTTCGTGGTGACTCATTCCGCGGCGACTCATTCCGCGGCGACTCAGAACGCGAGGGTTCCGAACGAGGCTGCGAGCGCGGCTCTGAACGCGAGGGCTCAGGACGCGGCTCGGATCGGGGCGGCGCCTCGTACTTCGGTTGCTGACGTGGCTCCGACCTCGGTGACTCCTGTCTCGGTTCCGATCTAGGTTCGCTCCGTGGTTCAGATCTCGGTTCAGATCTGGGCTCGGATGGCGGTTCACTCCGCGGCTCGGAACGCGGTGGAGCTTCGAACTTCGGCTGCGCACGTGGCTCCGATGTCGGCGAGGCTGAATTCGACTCTGCCCGCGGTTCGGATCGTGGCGCCTCGAACTTCGGTTGTGAACGCGGATCGGATCGCGGCGACTCCGCCTTAGGCGCCCGTGGCTCCGGCCGCGCTACGACGCCCGTTGGATTACTGTTTGTCGTAGCCGGAGTGGTTTCGTTTGTGGGCGTCGTCGTAGGTGGCGTTGTTCTCGGATCGCGTCCGCGAAACACTCGATCGCGATGCAGTTCACCATCCGTCGAAACGCCAGGAGTTCTATCGGTCGCCCCAGTCGGACGATCCGCAATGTCAAACACCGGACGTATTCTGCCGCCTCGTCCCGGACCCTGATCGGAATCCGGATTGCGCGAGAACACGCCACGCGGTAGATCACCTTGCCGAGGGTCGCTGTCAAGCACACGACGAGCAACGTCCTCAGTGACACCTTCGCCTGGCCGGTCTCTGTTACCGTAGTCTCCTCGCGGTCCTCGCGTCACACCACGCCAATAGCGGTCGCCACCGTCGCCGTCATGACGCCGGCGTCGATCATTGCCATCGCCGTCTCGTCGATCGCGTCCATCGTAACGTCGATCGTGACGTCGATAATCGTGACGATAGTTGCGCGAATGCGGATCGCGTTGGTAGTACGACAACGGGTACCAGCAGATGTTGTTGCCGAAGGAAAAGTTGAAATCTACGAAGGCGACGAGCGCGGGCCGCCACCAACTGCGTTTCCTATAGAACTGGCTGCGCGGCACCCAGGCCCAGTAACCATTGTGGTAGACCCAACGACCGTAGTGGTATGGCGCCCAACCCCAGGGCTCGTAGCCGACCCACGTCCAGCCGTAAGCCCCTACCCAGGTCCAATGACCGTAGCGATATGGGGCCCAGTCGTTATAGGCATTGATCGATGAGCCGTGTGGCCGCCAGATCCAGCCAAAGTCGTTGGTATAACTCCAGTCGCCATAAGCATCGAGATCTTCAGCGCCCCAAACGTACTCGTCGTAATACTGCACGTCGTGTTTGAGACGTTGGGCGAGGTAACGCTCGCGATCGTTTACCCATTGATCGGTCGCATCAAACGGCGCTGCGACGAAAAACTCCCAATCGCCGGCGCTATCGCCAGTCGTGACGAGTTCCGCCGAACGCCCATCGCGCAGCGCAAAACCCGATGTGTCTGAATAGATGCGCGCGCTGCCGCCCTCGCGAACAGTCAAACGAACGCGTCCTTCACGCGGCGCGTCAATACGGTAAAGGCCCGGCTTTTCCGCAGCCATGGTTGATCTCGGCGCATCGATTTCGAAGTACTCTTTGTTACGGTCAAACTTTGCTAAACGGACCGTTACCGTGCCTTCAACCAAACTTAGGGCAATGCCTTCGTCACGCAGCGTGACGAAACGCAAGACCGATTGCGGCGAGATACGCACGAAGTTGCGGGCATCGATCTGAATCTCGAGGCGGGCTTCCTTGCCGGCGGCTAAGGTGTCGCCCTCGACGAGCGGATAGTTCAACCTGACCGGTTCCCAGTCGGTGTTGCCGTTTCGTTTCAGGCTAACGTCGCCGCTGATCAGGCTGATGCGCACGACGCGAGCTTTGACGTCGTATTCGTCATCCTCTTCGTCGTTTTGGGCGCTGGCGGTTACTGTGATTGAGAAAATGAGAAGTAGAAGCGAAAGGAAAAGGCTGATGTTTCGTCGGGAGACTTTCATGGTTGGTGCTCCTTGTTGGTGTGGCCCTTATTCAATTGTCGGCGGCTCGTGATTGGAGCAATGTGCATGCCTGTAAATAAAGGGGAAAAGGGTGTTCTGAAGAATTGAGAGATCTCAAGAGAGGATTCGATTGGAAGGAGCGTCTTTGAGAAAACTCAAATTTGTTTTGAGGAATTGTCTAACCTTCGGTCGAGAACTGGAGCCGCATTGTGTAGCCGAGAGCGTGTAGGTCGAATACGATTTGGTGCGAGTGGTACGCGAAAGAGTTTTCTCACGCAAAGACGCAAGCGTGGGGTGGCCACGGAGGGCCACCCCTACAACTCCATGCGTTTCCCGTCGCGTATTTGTAGGGGTGGCC
>JBIOVO010000213.1:0-5985 GCA_044867735.1 Pyrinomonadaceae bacterium
CCCCACCCCTACAAAGATGACACGCGAGATCAATAAAGTTCCGCCAGTGCTTGGCGACATCGATCTGCACCTCTTTGGTGAAGGGCGTCACGAGGAGATCTACAAGAAACTCGGCGCACACGTAACCAGGATCGGTCGCACCAAAGGCGTCGCCTTCGCCGTCTGGGCGCCCTACGCCTCAGGCGTCAGTGTTGTTGGCGACTTCAACAACTGGGACGGCCGCCTCCACCCGATGCGCCGTTTGGGAAACTCCGGCGTCTGGGAACTCTTCATCCCGAAGCTTCATGAAGGATTGCTCTACAAGTTTGAGATACACACCCGCAATGGTCCACCCTTCCTGAAGGCCGATCCGTACGCGCAGCACACGGAAGTTCCTCCAAACACTTCGTCCATCGTCTACTCCTCCAAATATAAATTTCGCGACGCCAGGTGGATGAAGCAACGCGCCGGACGGGAGCATTACCGTTTGCCGTTGTCGATCTATGAAGTGCACTTCGGTTCGTGGCGGCGAAAGTTGGAAGAGGAGAATCGCCCGTTCACTTATCGTGAGATGGCTGAGCCGCTGGCGAACTACGTTACGCAGATGGGCTTCACGCACGTGGAGTTTCTGCCGCTCAAAGAACATCCATATGGACCATCGTGGGGTTATCAGGTCACTTACTACTACGCGCCTTCCGCCCGTTACGGTGAACCTGACGACCTGCGTTATCTCGTTGACTACCTCCATCAACGCGGCATCGGCGTGATCATGGATTGGGTGCCTGCGCATTTTCCGAAAGACGCTTTTGCACTTGCGCGATTTGACGGTTCGGCTTTGTACGAACATCTCGATCCGCGCAAAGGTGAACATCCCGATTGGGGCACCTATATCTTCAACTACGGCCGGAACGAGGTGCGCAATTTCCTCGTCGCCAACGCGCTTTACTGGTTCAAGGAGTTTCATATCGACGGTTTGCGCGTCGATGCAGTCGCGTCGATGCTCTACCTTGATTACAGCCGCAAGGAAGGCGAGTGGGAACCGAATGCGCTTGGCGGGCGCGAGAACCTCGAAGCGATCACGTTTCTGAAAGAGCTGAATGAAACAACCCATCGCGAGTGTCCTGGCACGATGATGATCGCGGAGGAGTCGACTGCGTGGCCTGCCGTGAGTCATCCGATCTATGCGGGCGGATTGGGTTTCGATTTCAAGTGGAACATGGGCTGGATGCACGACACGCTCAAATACTTTCAAACCGATCCGCTGTTCCGTGCCGGCAATCACAATGCACTCACGTTTGGCCTCGTCTATGCCTGGAGTGAAAACTTCATCCTGCCTTTTTCACACGATGAAGTGGTCCACATGAAGGGCTCGCTGCTGAACAAGATGCCGGGTACAACGGAACAGAAGTTTGCGACTTTGCGTGCGCTCTACGCTTTCATGTGGGCGCATCCGGGAAAGAAGCTGCTGTTTATGGGTGGCGAGTTTGGGCAGTGGCGCGAGTGGACCGAAACAGAGAGTTTGGATTGGCATCTGCTGGAAGACTCTTTGCACGGCGGTATTCAGAGACTGGTACGCGACCTGAATCAGGTGTACGGACCAGAGAATGCGCTTTGGGAAGCTGACGGAGAGCCCGCGGGTTTCGAGTGGCTCGACGTTGACAACGCACTCGAGAACCTCGTTGCGTTCGTGCGGCGATCGCCGAAAACCGGTCGCGAAATCGTCTGCGTGTCGAACTTTTCCGCGTTGCCAAAGCAGGGTTACCGCCTGAGATTGCCTGACAATGGCGAATACCAGAGGCTCATCAACACAGACGACGAAACGTATGGTGGTAACAAAACCGTTGCAGTCGCGGTCCTAAAAATAGAAGATAATACGGTCGAGATCGATCTACCGGCGCTCAGCACCGTGTGGTTTGCGCCGCAAAAGAAGACAACGAAGACCAGAGGCAAGCCACAAAAAAGCACAAAAAGCACAGATGGTAAAAAGAAATCCCAACGCATGAAATAGGTAGTACCCCAAGTTCGCGTCTGTTATCCATGATTAATAAGATCTGCGTAATCTGTGGATACAGAACCTCGAATTAGATGTATGAGAAGTTTCATGAGGTAGACGGCACCCATCCCTGGCGGCACGTGAGCCCCGATGGTTATGTTGACTATCAGGCGCGTTATCGCCCGCACGGTCGTGTCCTCTATTTCAACTTTCCGCTCGCGAAAGAGATGGGACTCGTCCCTGAGGATCATCCCGCAAGCATCAACAAAGATCTCGAACAGGTAATCCTCGAAACCTTCTCGCTACAGATCATCAACGAATACGATCTGCAACGGGGCAGGAAGTTTCCTCCGGAAACGATTCGGCCCAACGCCTACATGGCGACGCGGTACCTGCAAACTCAGCATCGCAGTCGTCAAGGCAAGACGTCGGGTGACGGCAGAAGTATCTGGAATGGGTTTTTGAGAAGTAAGGATCTGGTGTTCGACATTTCGAGCCGAGGCACGGGCGCAACCATCCTTAGTCCTGGTGCTCAGCAGGCTAACGGCGTGGTCGCGACCGGCGACGAGAGTTATGGATATTCTTCCGGTCTCGCAGAGCTCGATGAAATGCTGGGCAGCGCGGTCATGTCTGAGATCTTTTACCGGCAGGGCATTCCGACAGAACGGTGCCTCGTGGTGATTGGCTTTCCGGATGCAACTGCGATCGGCGTACGAAGTGCGCCCAATCTAATCAGACCTGCTCACATCTTTCGTTACCTGAAACAAGGACGTCACCAGGAAACCAGGGCCTCAGTCGATTATTTCATTGATCGCGAAGTCGCGAATGGTATCTGGCAGGTTCCTGAAGGTGAGGCACGCTACGAAACTGCCCTTGGCTACTTCGCGCGCTCGTACGCAAAGCTCGCCGCGTTACTCGAAGAGGAATACATCTTCAACTGGCTGTCGTGGGATGGCGACAACATGCTCGCGAGTGGCGCAGTGCTTGATTACGGATCGATCCGGCAGTTTGCGGCGAAACACGACAAGTATCGATTCAAGGATGTCGATCGGTACTCAGCTTCACTCGCAGAGCAGCGTGGTTGGGCGCGCACGCTGGTTCAGGTGTTTGCTCAAGTGATGGCGTTCATCCAGTCAGGTAAAAAAGAAAACCTGAACAACTTCAGGAATGCTCCCTGTCTCAGTGTGTTCGACGAGGCCTTCGCGAGCGAAAGAGATCAGCGCATGTTGTGGCGGATCGGATTCACAGCGGAACAGATCAGCTACCTGATGAGTAACGCGCAAAAGGAGATCAGAGATTTCGATCGCGCTCTGAGTTACTTCGAAGATCGAAAAGTAAGAAAGGGAATTGAGAAACTGCCGGATGGCTTTACGCACAGTCCGGTGTTCCTGATTCGCAATCTGCTGCGTCTGTTGCCGGCTTTCTACGTGGCACAATCGATCAGTCGCGCCGATGACACGAGCGCTTACATGCCGGACGAGATTTTTTGTCGTAGCATGGCTGCGTCATACGTTGGCAAGAAGGATTTACAGCTCACGCCGGCGAGAGCTTCACACGTGAAGGAGTTTCAGGAGTGTTACCTGCGACTGGTAGCTGCTCTTGGTGGACCATTCGACCTGGTGTTGAAGACGTTGCAGGATAGATCGGCGGTGATCAATCACCGGCATCGCATCACGGGTGATGCCGTCACGTGGATTATCGAGGAAGTAATCGCGGTGAAAGGTAAAATCAGGATCGACGGTTTGCAGGAAGCAATCGACGCCTTTATCGACTCGCAAGTGCTGATTCCGGGAAAATGGCAACCCGTTCCGGACGATAAGCTAAAGCCGAACACCCTCAAGGCGCAGTTGCTGCAAAAGTTTCAAGAGAACCTCGAAGCCTACAAGGAATCAATATAACGACAATGATCAATTGGGTAGATGTGCGGGCGAAGTTTCCCGTAACCGCTAATAGCGTGTATCTCAACACGGCCGCCGCTGGTCCACTGGCCGAGTCAACCGCGAGAGCCGGTTCGTTGTACTACGAGCAGATGATGAACGACGGCGATGTTCATTGGGACCATTGGCTGGAGCGGCGTGAAGAGGTGCGTGCGCGAGTGGCTGCCTTCATAAATGCCGAGCCGGATGAAATCGGGTTCACTACCAACACGTCGAGTGGGATGAATCTGATCGTCGATGCACTTCAGAAACATGGTGAAGTGGTTTCGTGTGATCTCGAGTTTCCGGTTACGACGATCCCCTGGATGCATCGCCGTGTCCCGGTGCACTTCGTGAAGTCAGTTGATGGTGTTGTGCGCACTGACGATTTGCGAGCGGCGATGAATACGCGGACGGGGATTGTTTCGTTGAGTTATGTGCAGTTCTCGAATGGCTTTCGTGCGAATCTGGAAGAAGTCGCGAGTGTCAAAGGCAATCACGCCTTCGTGGTCAACGCGAGTCAGGCGGCAGGTGTTTTTGAGATTGACGTGAAGCGCATGAAGATCGATGCGTTGTGTTCGACCGGGCATAAGTGGATGTTGTCGGGATACGGCTCGGGCTTCGTTTACATCAGTAAAGAGCTACAGGCTGCGTCGCCGCCGAGATCGATTGGATGGCTGAGCGTGAAGGATCCTTACGGGACGAGGAACGATGAGGTGCATCTGCGCCACGATGTGTCGGCGCGCGCGGAGATGGGATGTCCACACTTCGCGGGAATCTTCGCGCTGGATGCTTCGGTTGAGTTGATGCAGGAGATTGGAATTCGAAACATCGAAGCGCGGGCGCTTGAACTGAATCGATTGTTGACGAACCGCTTGCGAGAGATTGGGTGGACGGTTTTGTCGCCGCTCGGGAGTGAGGAGTATCGGTCGGCGGAGACGTTGGTCGCCGCGCAGGAGTCCGCGAAGCTTGTTGGGCGTCTAGCGGAAACGAAGATCTACGTGACGGAGAAGCCGCAGGGGCTCCGAGTCTCAACGAACTTTTTCAACAACACAGAGGACATCGAAAAGTTGATTGAGGCGTTGGGCAAACCATAAACACAGATTACACGGATCAGATCCGGATTTTATCCGTGCGATCCGTGTTACTTCTTTCCCTTCGCCTTCGTCTTCGGCGCAAAATTCTTTCGCGCCAGCGCTACGAACTTCTGCATGATTGGTGAATCGTAGCCGTTGCTCAACTGCGCGATGCCCAGCTCCCAGTTGATCTGTGCTCCTTCAATCCACCAGCGGATCAACCTTCCCTTCTCGACTTCCTCTTTCACCGATTGCAACGGCACGATCCCGACGCCCATGTCCTCTTCAACCATCCGTTTGATCGCTTGCTGCCGGCTCAACTCCATCGCCACCCGCAGCGTGACACCGGCTTGCGCAAAGAACTGATCGATCAATCGCCGTGTGTTTCCGCCACGCTCTCCGAGAATGAGACGTTCACCTGCGAGCGTGTACGCACTGATGGTCCTTTGCTTCGAGAGCTTGTGTCTCGGCGACGCGATCGCCACCAGTTGATCCTCGCTCAGTCTCTCAGTCTTGATCCCGCGCACATCGACCGGAAGCGACACGAATGCGATATCCACTTCGCCGGCGAGTATCTGGTCCACCAGAACCTCGCTCGTCCCCGACGTGACAGCGATCTCCGCCGCCGGATGTTGTTTGCGTAGTTCCTTAAGAACCGCCGGCAACTGCTCGGTCAGTACCATCGCCGACGCACTCCCGATCCGCAGCCGGCCTCGTTCGGCGCCCGCCAGTTCGGCAATCTCGTCAAGCGCCGCATCGTGCTCGCGCAGGATGTGCCTGGCCCGGCGCAAGAGTTGTTCACCGGCTTCGGTCAGGATCACGTGACGCGGGGCGCGCACAAACACCTTGGCCCCGATCTCCGTCTCCAATTGCCGGATTTGCATACTGATCGCTGCCTGAGTGACGTGTACTCGCAGCGCCCCGGCCGTGAACGTGCCCGATTCCGCAATCGCCACAAAGGCTCTTAATTGTCGAATTTCCACAACAGCAAGGCTCCTGATATCAAGATGGATTATCGTAA
>JBIOVO010000214.1:0-19670 GCA_044867735.1 Pyrinomonadaceae bacterium
CGCCGCAGATCATCGTCTCGACCAACTACACCGGCGCCGACGCGGTCACGATCGAGCAGTCAGTCTCGACACCGATCGAACAGCAGATGAATGGCGTTGACAACATGCTCTACATGCAGTCAGTCAACGCCAACGACGGTTCGCAACAGTTAATAGTCACTTTCGGCGTTGATACCGACGTCAACATCGATCAGGTAAACGTGCAGAATCGCCTGGCCCAGGCTCAGCCGAACCTGCCGACTGACGTGAACCAGTTTGGACTCACGACGCGCAAGTCAACCGGACTGCCGATGCTCGTCTTTTGTCTTTACTCTCCCAACAAGACCTACGATTCGCTGTTTCTTGCGAACTACGCCAACATCAACGTCAACGACGTGCTCTATCGCGTGCCGGGCGTCGGCGAAGTGCGAGTCTTCGGGTCGAGCGACTATGCGATGCGCATCTGGGTCAAACCCGACGTACTCGCAAAACTCGGTTTGGGAGTTCCTGATCTGACGAGAGCGGTACGCGAGCAAAGTAACGTCAATCCTTCCGGAAGCCTCGGTTCGGCGCCTGCGCCCGAAGGAATGGAGAAGACCTACACCGTTCGCGCGAAAGGACGGCTCGAAACGCCGGAAGAGTTCGGCAACATCGTCGTGCGCGCGAACAATGATGGATCGGTCGTGCGAATGAGCGACGTCGCGCGAATCGAATTGGGCGCGCTCAACTATCAAACAAGCTCGCGCATGAATGGTCAGCCGGGAGCGATCGTGGCTGTGTTTCAGACGCCGGGATCGAATGCGCTCGCCACTGCCGAAGGTCTCAAGAAGACGATGGCGGAGTTGAAGCAGCGTTTTCCGAACGATCTCGACTACGCAGTCGTGTTCGACACCACGCTGCCGGTGAGCGAGGGAATCAAAGAGACTGTCAGAACGCTGGTTGAAGCAATGCTGCTGGTGATCGTCGTCGTGTTTCTGTTTTTGCAGAACTGGCGTGCCACGTTGATACCTGTCATAGCGGTGCCCGTATCACTCATCGGCACGTTTGCGATCTTTCCCTTGCTGGGTTTCTCGATCAATACGCTTTCGCTGTTTGCCTTTGTACTGGCGATCGGACTCGTGGTTGACGATGCGATCATCGTCGTCGAGGCAGTCGAGCATCACATCGAGGAAGGGAAGTCTCCGCGTGAAGCGACGATTCAGGCGATGAAAGAGGTTGGTGGACCAGTGGTCGCGATCGCGTTGATCCTTTCATCCGTGTTTCTGCCGGTCGCGTTCATGGGCGGCATTCAAGGGCGGCTGAACAATCAGTTTGCGATGACGATTGCCATCTCGATGCTCATCTCGGCGTTCAATGCGCTGACGCTTTCGCCGGCGCTCGCGGCGTTGTTGCTGCGGCCGCGACAGAAGTCGAAAGGGATACTGGGACGATTCTTCGGTTGGTTCAATCGCGGCTTCGACAAGGTGATGCACGGCTATTTGAACTGGAGTCACGCGTTGCTGCGCAAGGCAGTCATCGGTGTGGTGATCATTCTTGGCTTTACGGTTGCCGATGCGTTCATCGGACGCACCATGCCGACGAGTTTCCTGCCCGAAGAAGACTACGGCTACGCGATGTTGCACGTGCAACTGCCGCCGGCTGCGTCGCTCGAGCGCACCGATCAGGTGTTGAAAAAGGTCGAACAGATTCTCGGACAAACGGAAGGCGTTCGTTACTACACCGGCATCGGCGGCTTCAGTCTGTTGAATCGAATCTCGGCGAGTTACCAGGGCTTCTTCTTCATGAGTTTCAAGCCGTGGGATGAGCGCACGTCGCACGAACTCCAAGCGCAGCAGATTCTCGCGAAGATTAACGGGGCACTCGCTACTCAGATTCCGGAAGGGATGGCGTTCGCGTTTATGCCGCCTTCGATTCCGGGTCTGGGTAGCGCGGGGGGCTTCTCTCTGTGGTTGCAGGATCGCAGCGGTGGCTCGGTCGAGTTTCTCGATCAGAACTTGCAGGCGTTCCTGGCGGCTGCACGCAAACGTCCGGAACTGGCGGGTGTGATGTCGCAGTTTTCGGCTGACGTGCCCCAGATCTTTGCGGATGTCGATCGCGACAAGGCGTTGAAGCAGGGAGTTGCGGTAGCGGACGTTTACCAGACGTTGCAGGCGTATCTCGGCGGACTCTATCTGAATCAGTTCAATCGTTTCGGGCGGCAGTGGCGTGTGTTTCTGCAATCGGAAGGTGATATGCGGCGCAGTGAGGCCGACATCGGCAACTACTACGTGCGAAACAACGAAGGTGAGATGGTGCCGCTCTCCGCGCTCGTGAGTACGCGCAAGATCAGTGGGCCGGAGTACACGAATCGATTCAATCTCTATCGCAGCGCGCAGGTTCTCGGTTCAGCCGCGCCCGGGTACAGTTCGAGTCAGGCGATGGACGCACTTGAGGAAGTCGCGCGCCAAACACTGCCACGCGAGATCGGTTACGACTGGGCCGATCTCTCTTACCAGGAAAAGCAGACTTCAGGCGCCGCGGCGAAAGCGCTCGCACTGTCTTTGGTGTTTGTGTTTTTGATTTTGGCTGCACTTTACGAGAGCTGGTCGCTGCCCTTTTCGGTGCTGTTGACTGTTCCGATCGCGCTGTTTGGAGCGTTCGTGGGTATTTGGTTGCGCGGTTTCGATCTCGGAGTTTACGCGCAGATCGGGTTGATCGTTGTCATCGGATTGGCGGCGAAGAACGCGATCCTGATCGTCGAGTTCGCAAAGATGGAATTCGAGAAAGGAAGAGATCTACTCGAGGCTGCGCTCGAAGGCGCGCGGTTGCGACGACGGCCATTGCTGATGACGTCGCTCGCATTCATCGCGGGCTGTTTACCGCTGTGGTTTTCGACCGGTTCCGGCGCCTCGGCACGACAGATCCTGGGCACGGTTGTGATCGCGGGCATGTTGGCCGACACGCTGATCGCGAGCTTTTTGATCCCGGTGAGTTTCTACGTGGTTGAGAAGGTCTCGATGAGATTGCGCCGGAAGCAGCATGTGCCCACATTGGAGCCGGCTTCGGGAGACTGAGGATGCACGGATTTTACAGATCAACAGCACTGATTTTACTGATAAGCATTTTGGCGTCGGGGAGTGTTCAGGCGCAGACGCCAAGAGCGTTTCGTAGTGACGTCAACCCGGATCAGAACTCCATCGGCGATCTGAAATGGTTCGAGGTGTTCAAGGATCCGGAATTGCAGAAACTGATCAGGACCGCCATGGTCCAGAATTACGACCTTCGTACGGCCGGCGCGCGGATTAATGCGGCCCGCGCGAATCTCGGTCTTGCGCGTTCTGATCAGTTTCCGCAGTTCGAAGCAAGCGCGGATTTGACGACGATCCGAACTTCTCAAAACGGACAACTCGTTCAAACAGGGCAGGGAGGTCAGAGACAAAGTTTCGGAAGTGTGTTGCTGAACCTGCTAACGTTCGAGATCGACGTTTGGGGACGGCTGCGAAACCAGACGAAAGCCGCTCGGGCGGAGTTGCGTGCTACGGAGGAAGATCGCAAAGCCGTGATGACAACCGTTGTTGGCGACGTTGCTGCCGGTTACTTCAACCTGCTCGAACTCGACAGCCAGCTCGACATCGCCAAACGAACGCTTGCAACACGGGAAGAGTCGCTCCACTTGATCAGAGTGCGACAGGCAAACGGTCTCGCGACGATGCTGGATGTGCGCCAGGCGGAAGAGCTGGTCTATCTCGCGTCGCAAACTATTCCCGACGCCGAACGCTCCATCGAACAGACTGAAAACCAGATCAGCCTGCTCCTGGGAAACAATCCTGGGCCAATCACACGGGGCAGACCGTTGGCCCAACAGGAAGAACTACCGGCGGTGCCCGCGGGTCTGCCGTCTTCTTTGCTCGAGCGCCGGCCGGACATACGGGCCGCGGAAGAGAATCTGGCTGCGCAACGCGCTTTGGTTTCGGCTGCGAGAGCTGCTTACTTTCCGCGGATCAGCTTGACTGGCCTGCTTGGATTTCAAAGCAACCAGCTTTCGAGTTTGTTCAGTGGACCGAGCCGCCTGTGGAGTTTTGTGCCACAAGTCACGCAGCCGATCTTCACCGGCGGCCGTCTGAAGTCGAACGTGAAGTTTGCCCGGGCGCAACAGGAGCTGGCGCTGGTTGCGTACCAGCAAACGATCCAGAACTCGTTTCGCGAGGTGTCAGATGCGCTCGTGCAGTATCGCAAGGTGAGAGAAATTCGCATTCAGCAGGAGTTGTTGGTGACGACGCTTCGGGATCGCTCGCGGCTTGCGTATCTGAGATACGAAGGTGGAGTCGACACTTTGCTCAACGCGCTCGATTCGGATCGCGATCTATTCGACGCGGAATTGAACTTAACACAAACAAAACGAGACGAATTAGTTTCCGTGGTCCAGCTTTACAAGGCATTGGGTGGTGGTTGGCAGCAATAAATTGGGCGCGGATGTTTACGGATCAAGAAAGGAAGCACTAATGAGTAAGAGTTTGAATGAATATGTAACCCTTGGGCGCTCCGGACTGCGCGTGAGTCCGTTGTCGCTCGGGACCATGACGTTTGGCACCGAGTGGGGTTGGGGATCGGAGGAAGACGTCGCTCGCTCTGTATTCAATACCTATGTCGATGCAGGGGGGAATTTCATCGACACGGCGAATGTCTACACCGAGGGACGCAGCGAGGAACTGGTCGGAAAGTTCATCGAAGAGCTTGGCTTGCGCGAACAACTCGTTCTCGCAACCAAGTTCACTTTCAATCCCCAACCCGGGAACCCGAACGCCGGCGGCAACGGCCGCAAGAATATTTATCGCTCAGTTGAAGATTCACTACGACGACTGAAAACGGACTACATCGACCTCTACTGGCTGCACGCGTGGGACACGGTCACGCCCGTTGAAGAAGTGGTCTCGACTTTCAGCGATCTGATTCGTGCCGGAAAGATTCGCTACTACGGTTTCTCTGATACACCGGCGTGGTACGTTGCGCGTGCGAAGACGATTTCCGAGCAGGAACGTCACGATGGTTTGATTGCGTTGCAACTTGAATACTCGCTCGTCGAACGAAACATCGAACGCGAACATATTCCTGCGGCGCAGGAGTTGGGACTCGGACTCTGTCCGTGGAGTCCGCTGGCGGGAGGCTTTCTCACGGGGAAGTATCAACAGAAGGGAGACACAGGAGAAGGTGAGGGCCGGCTGATTACGGCAAGAGATTCCGCCAATCCGATCTTCCAGAGATTCACGACGCGCAACTGGCAGATACTGAAGGTGCTGACGGATCTGGCGAAGCAGTTGAACCGCCCGGCGTCGCAAGTGGCATTGAATTGGGTAGCGACTCAACCGGGTGTTACGTCAACAATCATCGGCGCTTCGAAGTTGTCGCAGCTTGAAGACAACTTGCGTTATGCCGAGTTTGAGATTCCGGCGGAGTTGCGCCAGCGATTGGACGAGGTGAGCGCGATCGAAACGGTGCATCCGTACGGTTTCTTCCGACCTGACTTTCAGGGATGGATCAGTGGGGCCACCGGTCTGAAACCATGGGCGCCGCAACGCGTCTACGCGCCACCATCACAGGAGGCGGTGGGCGCCCGCGCCGCCGCGGCTGCCAACGACTAATGAGGGTTTATTAACCACAAAAGGCACAAAGACACAAAGTCATCTTTTATAACCCTTTGTGTCTTAGTGTCTTAGTGGTTCAAAAACTGACTCACAACGGGAGACGCACCTGGAAGCACGTATCGCCCGGCTTTGATTCGAAACGAATGTTGCCGCGGTGTTTGCGCACGATGCGCGCAACCGTGTCGAGCCCGAGTCCAGTTCCTTCGCCGACCGGCTTGGTCGTAAAGAAAGGTTCGAAGATGCGCGACTTCGCCGACGCGGGTATGCCCGCGCCGTTGTCGCGAATCTCGATCAGAATGTCCGTCGGCTCCAGCTTGGTGCGTACTTTCAACTTCCCACCCTGGCTCATTGCATCGACCGCGTTCACGATCAAGTTGGTCCAAACCTGATTGAGTTCACTGCCGTACGCCTTGATCTGTGGCAGGTTCTCTGCATAGTCGCGCGTGACGGCGATGTCCTTCTTCCTAAGTTTGTACTTTAGGATCAGCAGCGTGGTTTCCAGACCTTTATGGATATCCACTTTCTGGATCGAAGCCTGGTCCATGTAACTGTATTCCTTGATCGCTCCCACCAGTTCGGAAATGCGCGCTGTGCTGGTTTTGATCTCACTTGCTAGTTTTGCGGCTGCGAGTTGACAGTTAACGCGTGACAGAACGTCCACGATGGCAGTAGCGGGGATTTCTCCGAGTAACTGCTGCAAAGCCGGCGCATCCATTCCCGCTTCAACCAGATTGCCGGAGAACCTCCACGACTCTTCGATCCCATGTTCTTCAAGCCAGCCTGAAATCGAATCTTCCCGATCGCTCTGTTCGAGCGAATTCAGCGGTTGCGCGCTTACCGTATGTTCAAGCGCTTTATTTTCAAAAGAGATGATCGCGGCGTTGTGTTCCTCGGTGAAGTCGTGAGCGCAAAGTCTCATATCGGCTGCACGCAACTGTGCCAGAGTCTCGACGAGATCATTTGCAGCGCGTGTGGCTCCGGCGGCCGGATTGTTGAGTTCATGGGCCAGACCGGCTGAGAGTTTGCCCAGCGCCATCAACTTGTCCTGCTGCTGGTCGAGAGTCGTAGTCTCTCGGATACGATCGCTGAGGATTCCAACCAAACGCTGGGTCAGCAACGGCATTCGTTGCATCATCTCCGGAAACAGACGCACTGGAAACTGTAGGATACGCACGTTTGTCACCGCCCGGCCGGTGGCCGTGTACTCAGTCATGCGCGAGAAAGGAAGCATGCCGGTGATTTCCGTCAAAGGATCTCCGGCGCGCGCGATGTACAGCGAGTCGTCGTCCCAGGTGACGTGCATTTCGCCTTCGAGAAAGATCACCATCCAATCCGGCGGGTCGCCCTGGCGAAACTGGACATCACCCGGGACGTATCTGAGATCCTCGCAGTTGTCGGCAAACCATTTCAGTTGGTCGTCCGGCAAATCAGCAAACACACGGATGCGCCGCAATGCCTCGACCTTGTCTGCGGGTGAACTGCTTATTGCTACAAACGACTCAATCCCGCCCGACACCGAAGCGGACTCGCCAATTTCGTTTTTCACGTCAGCCATCTGTTATACGACCTTACTCAAGTATTGATGCACAAACGAGATCGCAACCGAGCCTTCGCCCACGCCCGACGCAACTCGCTTCACCGAACCATGACGAACATCGCCGACGACAAAGATCCCGGGAACGTTCGTCTCCAAAAGACCCGGATCACGATCGAGTTTCCAACCTTTCGGCCGCTTGCCGTCGCGGGTTAGTTGTGGACCAGAGTAAATAAAGCCTCGCTCGTCGCGTTCGACGATGCTTGCAAGCCAGTCGGTATTTGGCGCGGCGCCGATCATAATGAACAGACCGTTGGCCGGGACTCTGTTTACTTCGTCCGTCGTGGCGCAATGGATCGATATCGCTTCGAGGTGATCCACGCCATGAGCCTCGACAACGCTGGAGTTGAACTCGATCTGGATGTTGGGCGTAGCTTTGAGTTGGTTGATCAGGTACTGCGACATCGACGAAGCGAGCGATGAGCCACGCACGAGCATGACCACTCGCCGGGCGTACCGCGAAAAGTACATCGCCGCCTGTCCGGCACTATTTGCGCCGCCAACCACGTAGACATCTTCACCCGTGGTAGACATTGCTTCGGTCATTGCGGCGCCGTAGTAAATGCCGGCGCCCGTGAGACGTTCGATTCCCGGCGCGTCGAGCTTGCGCCATTGTACGCCGGTCGCAACCAGCAGCGCGTGACAACTCAACTCCTCGCCGTCAGCTAGTTTTAAGAATCGATATGGGCCATCGATGCGAACGGCGGTCGCTTCAGCAGAAAGAATCTCGACGCCGAATCGCTTAGCCTGGACCACTGCGCGTCGCGCGAGGTCGGCGCCGGTGAGTCCACTGGGAAAACCGAGGTAGTTTTCGATCCGGCTCGACATGCCGGCCTGTCCGCCGGGCGCTTCGCGTTCGATCATGACGGTGCGCAAGCCTTCGCTTGCGCCGTACACGGCTGCGGCGAGTCCCGCGGGGCCACCACCGACGATCGCGAGATCATAGAAGGCCTCGGCGGCGCGAGTTTTCAGTCCTGCGTGTTCGGCGAGTTCAGCCAATGTTGGTTGTCGCAGCCGCACACCGTTAGGAAGAATCACGATCGGTAAGTTGCGCGTTTCTTCTTCGTCGAGTAATTCGACCAGGCTGCGAACTTCTTCGTCGGAGGCTGCCGTCTCGATATCAAGCCACTGGTAGGGAACATGATTGCGCGCCAGAAAATCCTTGATGTTGTGTGAAGACGGAGACCAGCGATTGCCTAAAACACGGATGCCTTCGAACTTCGGCGGGAACGCGGCCTCCCAATCCTCGAGCAACTCGTCAAGGACCGGGTACAGATTCTCTTCAGGCGGATCCCAGGGTTTCAGCAGGTAATGATTGATGCCTGCTTCATTGATTGCCGCAATGGCAGCATCAGTGTCGGCGTAAGCTGTCAACAACACTCGCTTCGCGTCGGGAAAAAGCGTGATGGCTTGCGCGAGAAACTCGACACCGGAGAGTCCCGGCATCCTTTGATCGATCAGAAATAGCGCGATTGCGTTGTTCCTGACTTTCAACTCACGAAGGATATCGAGCGCTTCTTGTCCTGAGCTTGCGCGCAGGACGCGATAATCGCTGCCATACTTGCGTCGTAAATCGCGCTCGATGGCGCGCAACACCTCACGATCGTCATCGACCGTGAGCAGAACCGGTTTAGCCATATGTTCTCACCTAATAAAACGGTATTTTCCCCGCAAACGCGCAAAGGCGCAAAGGCGGACCTGCCGGGCTTCAAAGTTTAGAGTTCAAGCTTTAGCTTGCTTTTCGCGCAGTATGCAACCTAAAGGTTGAACTCTAAACTTTCATCACCGTATCGTGGGTTCGTGTACTAACACGATTTAGGTATTCGCTAATCCTCCATGCGGGTTAACTAAAAAGCCTCCAATCAAGTGATGTCTCGTCCCTGCGCTCCGCCTCACAATGCAATCTCAAAATTCAGTCCGTGAACTACGAAAGGGAGAAGTCCAATGACGACGCGTCGCGACTTTCTGAAATCATCGATGCTGGCGGGCACTGGAGTATTCGCCGCTTCGCGTCTCTTAACCGATGGCGGTGTCGCTGATGTCGCGGCGGCGCCGCCGCAGCCCACAGCCGAAACCGTCGCGATACGTTTGCGCGTGAACGGGCAGAACTACGGTCTCCGCCTCGACCCACGCACCTCGCTTCTCGATCTGCTGCGAGAAAAACTCGATCTGCCCGGTACAAAGAAAGGCTGCAACCACGGCCAGTGCGGCGCCTGCACGGTTCTCGTCGATGGCCGGCGCATCAACTCGTGTCTGGCGCTCGCAGTGATCTATGACGGCAGCGAAATCACAACGATCGAAGGTCTCGCGAAAGGAGACGAGTTGCATCCGTTGCAAGCTGCCTTTGTGCGCCACGAAGGTTTTCAGTGTGGTTATTGCACGCCCGGTCAGATCTGTTCCGCAGTCGGGATGATCAATGAAGTGAGCCAGGGCACTGCAAGTCATGTGACGGAGGACGTACGCGCCCCTGGAAACGTCGCACTTACCGACAACGAAATTCGCGAGCGGATGTCAGGAAACATCTGCCGCTGCGGAGCTTATCCGGGGATCGTGGCCGCGATTCGTGAAGTTACTCAGCAATCGTCACAGAGGGGAGTTTGATCTCGCAATGAATCCGTTTGCTTACACTCGTGCTGCGAATCAGCAGTCTGCCATTCAAGCAATTGCGCAACAGAACTCGAAGTTCATTGCCGGCGGCACAAACCTGCTCGACCTGATGAAAGAGAACGTCGAGCGGCCTAATCGACTCATCGACATCAACCGGCTCGAACTCAAACAGATTGTTGACCGTGAGGGCGGCTTGCGTCTCGGCGCGCTCGCCAAGAACAGCGACACTGCAAATCACCGGTTGGTGCGCGAGCGATATCCGCTGGTGACGCAAGCGATCCTGGCCGGGGCAAGTGCGCAGTTGCGAAATGCTGCGACCAACGGCGGCAACCTGATGCAACGCACGCGCTGTTATTACTTCTACGACCTGGCGATGCCCTGCAATAAACGCGAACCCGGGTCGGGATGCGGCGCGCTCGAAGGCTTCAGCCGGATACACGCGATCTTCGGTACCAGTCAACAGTGCATCGCGACGCATCCGTCGGACATGTGCGTTGCGCTGGCCGCCCTCGACGCAGTAGTTCAGGTTGAGGGATCGCAAGGCGTGCGCACGATTCCGTTTGCCGACTTCCATCGTTTGCCCGGCGAGACGCCAAACATCGATACAAACCTCCGGCGCGATGAGTTAATCACAGCGATTGACTTGCCCGCCGCGTCAAATGTCTTCGCCGGCCATTCCTATTATTTAAAGGTCAGAGACCGGGCGTCGTACGCCTTCGCGTTGGTTTCAGTCGCAGCCGGACTCGAAGTCCGGAACGGCACGATTCAGCAGGCGCGCGTCGCGATGGGGGGCGTGGCGCACAAACCCTGGCGCGCCACGAAAGCGGAAGCAGTCTTAAAAGGACAGCGACCGGAAGAACGCATTTTCCGAAACGCCGCTGAAGCCGAGATGCAGGGTGCGACCGGCACCGAACACAATCGTTTCAAGATCGAACTAGGCCGTCGCGCGATCGTGAGGGCGTTAACTATCGCAGCAAACGGCGGGAGAGCAGCATGAGTCAACAATTGAGGCCTCTGATCGGAAAACCAGTCGAGCGTGTCGATGGCCGGTTGAAAGTCACCGGGAGCGCGCGTTATGCGGCGGAGTTCAAGACCGCGAACGTCGCACACGGTGTGCTCGTCATGAGCACGATCGCCAATGGAAAAATTCGTTCGATCGATACGAAAGCCGCGTTGAGTTCGCCCGGTGTCCTTGGAGTTGTCACGCACGAGAATGCGCCGCGGCTTCGTTTTCCAGAGCGCCCGCAAACAAACGACGATTATGTGGCGCCGGTTTTTGGACGCTCGCTGCCGGTGATGCAGGACGCCACGATCTATTTCAACGGTCAACCGATCGCGGTCGTCGTCGCAGAGAGTCTCGAACAGGCAGAACACGCGGCGACACTCGTCAAAGTTGTCTATGACGAACGTAAACCGGTAACGAGTGTCGAAGAGGAGATGAGCCGCGCCTTTCCGCCTCAGGAAGGACTGATGAAAGAGCCGCCGATGGGAAGACCGGCGGATGTTGTGCGTGGCGATCCGGATGCTTTTCGTAAAGCTGAGGTTTCGATCGAAGAGACTTACACGATCCCGATCGAAACCCACAATCCAATGGAGCTGCTTTCGACGATTGCGGAGTGGTCCGGCAACAAGCTGACGCTGCACGACAAGACACAATGGGTGCCGAACACACAGATGCACGTCGCGATGGTATTTGGTCTTAAAGAAGAGGACGTACACGTCATCTCGCCGTTTGTCGGCGGCGCTTTTGGATCTTCGCTGCGCCCCTGGTCGCATCCGGTAGTTGCCGCGATGGCCGCGCGTGCAGTGCGCCGTCCGGTGAAGCTCGTAGTCAAACGAGGGCAGATGTTCAGTTCGCACGGACACCGGCCCTACACGATTCAACGCGTCGCGCTCGGAGCGAATCGCGACGGCAAGTTGACCGCGATCGTTCACGAAGGCTACGCGCAAACTTCGCTTTACGAAGAGAACACCGAAAGTTTGGTAAACGCGACGCGCATGCTTTACGCGAGTCCGAATTGCATCACGAAGTACCGGCTCGTGCGCGGCAACGTTCAGACGCCGCTTTACATGCGTGCTCCAGGAGAAAGCTCGGGGGTGTTTGCGCTCGAAAGCGCGATCGACGAGTTGGCTTACAAACTGAAGATCGATCCGCTCGAGATGCGCATTCGCAACCATGCGGACGTCGATCCCGAACATGGTCTGCCGTTTTCGAGTAAGTCGCTGCTCGAATGTTATCGAAAAGGCGCCGAGGTGTTTGGCTGGTCGCGGCGCAATCCCGAACCACGTTCGATGCGAGATGGCCGCTATCTCGTCGGGATGGGAATGGCGACGGGAACGTATCCGACGCTTCGCATGCCTGCAAGCGCGCGGGCACGCGTGTTTAGCGATGGCACGGCGGTGGTGCAATCGTCCGCGAGCGACATGGGCCCGGGAACCTGGACCACGATGGCTGTCGTCGGAGCTGAAGCACTCGCGATGGACATAACTCGCGTGCGTTCGGAGCTGGGCGATTCGAATTTGCCGAAAGGATCGGTGCACGGAGGTTCGGGGACTACAGCGAGTGTCGGCTCGGCAGTGCACGAAGCTTGTTTGGCAGTCAGAGCAAAACTCCTGGCGCTTGCCAGTAAGGATCAAGCTTCACCTTTGCGCGGCGCCACGGAACAACAAGTGACATTTGCGAACGGTCGCATCTCTTTGCTGAGCGATCCGTCACGCGGAGAGACTTACGCCGACATTCTGCGTCGCAACCGGATGGATTCGATTGACGCAACTGTCGATTCGGGGCCCGGTGACGAAGGCAAAAAATACTCGATGCATGCGTTTTGCGCGCACTTTCTTGAACTGCGGGTCGATGCCGAACTCGGTTCGATTCGTGTGAGCCGCATCGTCTCAGCCTGCGGTGCGGGCCGGATCATGAATGAGAAGACCGCGCACAGTCAGTTGAGTGGCGGCATCGTCGGCGGGCTTGGAATGGCCTTGATGGAAGAGACGGTGATGGACCATCGCATGGGACGATACGTTAATGCGAATTTTGGTGAGTATCACGTGCCGGTCAATGCCGATGTTCCTTCGATCGAGACGTTCTTTGTTGAAGAACGCGATGACAAGGTCAATCCGTTGGGCGCGAAGGGCATCGGCGAGGTTTCGTATGTCGGCGTGGCGGCGGCGGTCGCGAATGCAGTCTTTCATGCAACTGGTAAGCGGATTCGCCGGCTTCCGATCACTCTCGACAAACTAATGTGAGCCACAAAAAGGCACAAGAGGCACAGAGCCATGAATGAATCGAGATCTATCGTCGACGCATTCCGCAATCTTCAAAACAGAGCAAGTCGGGAAGAGGGGCTTGCCCCCGCTGCGGCGCTGGCGACGGTGGTTGCGGTTGAGGACTCGTCTTACCGGCGTCCGGGCGCACGTATGTTGATTAGCGAGAGCGGCGAGACGACGGGTGTTCTGAGTGGCGGGTGTTTGGAACGAGACGTCAGCGAGCACGCCCGGAAGGTGATGCAAACCGGAAAGCCGGTGGTGGTGCGCTACGACACTACCAACGAAGACGACATCGTTTGGGGACTCGGACTCGGCTGCGAGGGCGTGATCGACATTCTGATCGAACCGGCAACGACCGAGCCTGTGCGTGGCCTGATTCAGTTGCTGGCTGAGTGTTCTGAAAGTGAGAGATGCGGTGGTGTGGCCACGGTGTTTCATGTCGAGGGCGATCTGGATGTCACACTGGGAGCGAGGGCTCAACTGTATCCGGATGGCACTGTGGACGGTCTCTTGACGCTCGATTCGATCTTCGAAGACCTGCGCAATGCAACCAGATCCACTGTCAAACGCTACACGACACCCGGCGGTTACGTTGATGTGTTCATCGAAGTGATACCAGCTCGCACACGTCTCGTAATCTTCGGCGCCGGCTATGATGCTTTGCCGGTTGTTAATATGGCGAGAAGTATAGGCTGGCACACGACTGTGGTTGACACGAGTGCGCGTGCGTCGAGTCGCGAGCGCTTTCTTAACGCCGATGCGGTGTTGCTTTGCCGTCCGGAAGAGGTGTTGGACAACGTAGAGTTGACCGAGCGCACGCTGGTTGTGACGATGACGCACAACTACCTGCACGATCTCGAGTTGCTGCGTAATCTCCTGCCGTCATCTTTGCGCTACCTTGGCTCTTTAGGTCCAAAGCGGCGGACCGAGCGGTTGTTGCTTGAAGTAGCGGCAGGAGATGAGCGGCTTGCGAGTGAATACCTGCTCCAGTTGCACGCGCCGATTGGCCTCGACATCGGAGCTGAGACGGCAGAGGAGATAGCGCTCTCGATCGTGAGTGAGATGAAAGCGGCCTTGTCAGAGCGTAGCGGTAGCCAGCTACGCGACCGCGAGGGCAAGATCCACGAGACTCAGAGTCTCGATCCTGCCCTCGTGGTCAATTCAGAACCCTCACACTTCATCGAAAGACGAGCGGCAGCCTGCGGGGTCTAGGTGTGCCAGGTTGATTTGAGCCACTAAGACACAAAGACACAAAAATGATTTGGTTTCACTTTGTGTCTTTGTGTCTTTGTGGTTCAAAACTTCTCTCGCTTTAGGTAGTATTAGTTAGCTAGCGATGTTCACGTTCTTAAAAAGGCTCCTCTCCAAATTTTCTCCGGAAAAAGAGAAAACCAAGGCGAACGAGATCTGGTGCGTCGTTGCGAATGTTGTAGACGAGCACACGGTCGGCCAGGAGAAGGTGATTCAACGCGGCACCAGACATTTTCGTCCGGGCGCGAAAGTGTATTGCTTTCCACCGATGTGGGGTGACGGTTATGAGAACATCAAGGTGGTTGGACATCACAAGGGTTCTCACCGGCTGGTAACGCTCGTGATGCCTTCGATGCGCCTCGAAAATTGGCGTGCGAAAGTGGTCTACTCTCCGGCGATCATCAAACGCATGCAACGGCAGTGGGACGGCACCCAGAAGTCAAAGGAACTGGCGGTAAAGATCGTTGAAGCGATGATTGGTCGCCGTGCATCAGAGAGCGCAAATGATCGGCAGGAGTAGGAAGTGACAACGCTGGCTCGCTGGCAATCCGTTTGGCGGCAGCTTGGCGCGGCTGAGGCAAACAGTGAACTGTTTCAGCGGCTTATCGATTGTTATTCCGAACCGCATCGCAAGTACCACACGACACAGCATCTGCAAGAATGTTTTGCTCACCTGGACCATGTTGCTTCGTTGGCAGAGCGGCCGGCCGAAGTCGAGTTGGCACTCTGGTTTCACGACGCGATCTACAACACTCGTAAAAGCGACAACGAACAATTGAGTGCTGAGTGGGCACGTGAGAGTGTGCTAGCCGGTGGCGTGGCAGATGATCAAGCGGAGCGTGTCTGCGAATTGGTGATGGCGACGAAGCACAATGCGCTTCCGGTTGGCCGCGATGCGGAGGTACTGGTAGACGTAGATCTCAGCATCCTTGGAGCTGAACTCGCCCGTTTTGACGAATATGAGATTCAAGTGCGGCGGGAATATTCGTGGGTGCCGGCGTTCATATATCGACGTGAACGCCGCAAAGTCTTGCAGGAGTTCGCCAGCCGTCCTTCTATCTACAGCACCGAATTTTTCCGTGTTGAGTACGAAAGCCGCGCCCGCGAGAACATCGCCCGTTCGCTTATGCGGCTGTAAAACCAACCACAGATCAGACTGATTAAACAGATCGATCTGTCCTGATCCGTGTGAATCTGTGGTTCTTGTCTTTTCCTTTGGAGCGTTTTTGACTTCGCAGCGGAACCGTTGATTTAGCTATAAATTTGCTCATCAATACTCGAGTACTTCCCCTCGCTTGTAAACGCGAAAAACTGGCCCGGATCAGGCGGCATTTGGCCCAAAATTTTTCCCCTCTCCAGCGCTAGTATGTAGCCGCAAATAGATTAAAATCTCAGCATGCCCAAGTACCTTGATATTGAGACCTGGCACCGCCGGGAACTATTTCACTTTTTCATCGATTACAAGAATCCATACTTCAACGTCTGCACTAAACTCGACGTCACCGAACTGCTCACCATGGTGCGAGACCGACCTAACGCAAAAGTCTCTTCGGCTATACACTATTTCGGTCTGTGCGCGGCGAACGAGACCGAACCGTTTCGCTACCGGCTTCAGGAAGGCAAGATAGTTGTTTACGACGTCATCAACGGCGGTACGACCGTGTTGCTTCCGAATGAGAGTTTTGCTTACGCATACTTCGATTTCGATCTCGACTTCGAGAAGTTTGTGACCGGCATGAACAAGGCAGTTGACGAAATTCGCAACGATGATGGTCCACTAAAGCCAACCATGCGCGACGATGTGATCTATCACACGACCTTGCCATGGATTTCGTTTACGAGTTTCGCGCACGCGCGCACTCCGGGCCGCGGCGATTCAATACCGAGATTTGTTTTTGGAAAGTTTTCCAAAGAGGGAGCACGCGTGATGATGCCGTTTTCAGTTGAAGTGCATCACGCGCTGATGGATGGCTTGCACGTCGGACGTTTTCTGGCGCGTTTCGAAGAGGCTTTGGCGGCGCCGGAGAAGTTTGTGGAAACAGCCCAAGCTCAGGGGAAGTAAATGTCGTTCATGAGTAAGACAGCAGCGTTCCGGGGGATTCGTGCTCTACAAGATCTCGTGTCTGATTCGATGGCGATCGACATGGGATCGGCGTCAACGATTATTGCCGTGCGTGGCAGAGGCGTGGTCGTCGATGAACCGTCGCTGATCGCAATTGACGTAAACACCGGAGAGATCGTCGCGGTTGGTTCGCAAGCGCAACAGAAACACGGCCGCGAAGAGCGTGGCGTTAAAGTGATTGCGCCAATGCTCAACGGCGTCGTCGCCGACTTCGAACTAACGAAAGAGATGCTGGCGCATTTTGTGAGTCGTGCGCGTGGCAGCATCTCTTACTTCAGCCGCCGCGCTCTCGTCAGTGTGTTCGCGGACGTTACCGAGGTCGAGCGCCGCGCGCTTCTCAATGCGGCGCAACACGCGCGCATCGGTCGCGTGTGGATGATCGAGGAAGGACTGGCCGCCGCGTTTGGCGCCGGCGTTAGGGTAGACGATCCATTCGGTTCGGCGGTGGTCGATATCGGGGCGGGATCCACCAACGTTGCGATCGTCGCGGGCGGTAAGATCATTCGCTCACACGCTGCGCGGATCGGAAGTTCTGATGTCGATACCGCGATTATCAATCACGTGCGACGCCATCGTGGTTTGCTCATCGGACCGCCGACGGCCGAGCGACTAAAACTTGAAATCGCCTCGGCGGTTGTGCCGGTCGAACTCGGTAAGCAGATCGCGATCAGCGGGCGCGATGTGATGACCGGAAGTCCGAGCTCGATCGAGATTACGGCGGGCGAGATCTATCCGATCGCAGAAGAAGTGATGCGCAAGATCGTCGCGGGTATCAGTGAGACACTAACGGAGCTTCCGCCTGAAGTAGCTGCTGACATCTACGATCGCGGATTGATCGTTACCGGAGGCGGTGCGGATTTTGGCGGTCTCGACGCTTATTTGCGTGCGGCCACGAATCTACCGGTGCGAGTGGTTGATGAGCCACGATATGCGATCGTGCGCGGGCTGGAGCAGATGTTCGACGAGCCACTATGGCTGCGCCGCGCCGTGCGTACTGAGCCCACCCTCGAACTTGAGAGCGACGCTATTTAGCCAGGAAGGATTTCTCGCGCAAAGGCGCAAAGACGCAAAGGAAAGACCTCCGGCAGCCGCAGGTCCTAACTTTGCGTCTTTGCGCCTTTGCGTGAGACTTCTGGTAGGCCTTCGACTTCAGTCACCGGACGGACTTCGACGGTTCCTATGCGCGCGCCGGGAATGCGCGCGGCGATCTCGATGGCCTCATCGAGATCAGCGGCTTCAACTAAAAAATAACCACCAATCTGCTCTCGCGTCTCCGCGAATGGACCATCAGTCACGAGGCGTTTGCCTTCTCGCATGCGCACGCACGTAGTCTCATTTGTCGGATGCAACGGTGCGGCGCTGTAGTATTGGCCCGTGGTGTGCAGCGTATTAGCGAGTGCGACCGACTCTCGCAACATGCCATCGCGTTCAGTCGCACTTCGTTGTTGGAAAGCTTCCTCGTCGTGATGAACCAGCAACATGTATCTCATGGTCCACAGATTACACTGAGGCCCGAGATTTTAACGAACGTTCTCGCGGCCACCGCGTACCCTTAGTCCCATCAACCTTGCTGGAAACGTTCCGAAGTCCTCGACCTCCCAGGTGTTGCCTTCACGCGACCGGACCTTAGCTGCTGGTATCAGCATTCCTTCATTGGCGCCGCGACCGACATTCACTTCGGCATAACCGAATTTGTAGTCCTGCGAACGGGCGCCGAAGCGCACTTCACCGATGCGGAGATATCGTTCGTAGAGCACTATGATTTGCGTGCGGCCTTCGGTTTCATTCGCGACGATCGCGTTGGCGTCGACGCCAACGCCGGTACCGATCTGTATTCGCCCGGCTTTCATTGGCGAAAGCGCTTTCAGCAGATCATCCTGTCCGCCCGATTGAAGTGCGCTGTTGAGCTTGGTGAGCTCTTCCGAAGTGGTAAAACGATGGATGTTTAGTGTGAACGGCAACGAACGTCCCCCGGCTCGCCCGCTGAGGAAGTAAACAGTTCCGGTGATCGTGGTTCCGACGTAACGATCCTGGGCCGCTGATGGTCTGATGGGCGCGAAGCTCAGCAGACCGATTAGCGCAATCGCTGACACGAGTATTCTCATGATCCCGATTGTTGCCAAAAACTTTGTGCCTTTGTGTCTTTGTGGTTAAGAAATCATTAGGTTCGCCGGCGTGCCGAGAAAAGCTGAGTACCGGTCGGTTGCCGCCGCGAGCGCCTTTTTCTGCGAGTTCCTTACATTCTGAAACAGATGCATCGAGATAGTCACGGAGCCTTTACCATTGGTGCGCTCCCATGTGCCCAACAATTTTCCATCGACAACTATCATCGGACCCAGCAAACCCATCGCCGTCATCGATGGATGACTGAGAAAGGTGTGCCGGTTCTTGTACGCGACCATGTATTCATCGAACGCAGGCAGAAGATAACTCGAATGCAGCGGCTTGCTCTGCTTCGCGGGTGCACTCCAATAATCATTTGCCTTTTCGAGTCGATCTGCGAGTGCGATGCCACGTTGAGCGTCAACGACGGTGAGACCGGACCACCAGACGAAGTCCTGTAGAGTTGCTGGTCCATGACTGGCGAAATAGCGCTGTGCGAGGTTCGCTAATGCTTCATCACGCGTTACCGCGCTCGTCGTCGGGACGCGTTCGTCAAAAAGGGCATAGGTGAACTGTTTACCCACTCGCGGACCGCTGCAAACAACCGCATCCAGCTCCAGGCGCAGAAAGATATGCGCCAGGCGCAATGGATCTCTTGCATCTAGACCGGAGTCGTTCAGCACTTTCTGGAGCGCCGCACGACTGAGATGCTTCCCGCCTTTCAGTGCTTTCGTGATGATTCGGTTGGCTCGCTTAACGACCGCCTCGTCGATTTCGAGCTTGCGGAAACTTGGCCCAGACTTGATGTTGACACGCGGGGCAGTCAATTGCAGCAACCAGCGAATGTCTTCGGGCGCGACGAAGTGCCACGTCGGCCGCATCACATGCGTGCGCAGAATCCTGCCTTCGTTGAAAGCTGTTTCGACTGTCGCATCCGTCGCCCCACGCATTCTCAAACCGAGCGCCCACTTGGCGGCGCCGAAGTCCTGCGCCTGCACGGCGCAGAGCCAGCTCACAACCTCAACCGGTTGCGTGAAGGTTGACGAAGATAGTCGCTGATTATTGAGTCGCTGCGAGACAACGTCCGGCGTAGTCATGCTTCACGTCACAATAAAGCACAACGCAC
>JBIOVO010000215.1:0-5266 GCA_044867735.1 Pyrinomonadaceae bacterium
ATGGGGTGGCCACGGAGGGCCACCCCTACAGAGGAGCAACAGGTGTTCCATCTTCCAGAACGCCATTTAACGTGCTCTTCTGCACGATTAACGAACGATAAATGGGAACGAATGTACGGTAGCTAAGGCCGCAGCAAAGGGTACGGATTGATGTTGGTTCCTTCCCAATAACGCTTCGGATCCGAGACGGCGGCGATCGAAAAGTGCAGGTGATAATTGCCTGCGCCCGCGTTGCCGGTGTCGCCGACATAAGCGATCACCTCGCCCTGGCGCACGGTGTTTCCTTCGGCTAGACCATCCGCGTAACGAGAGAGGTGAGCGTAGTAGAAAACGAGTTCCTGATTGGCTGCCAGTTGATAGATCGTCGTACCGCCGCGTTCGCTTTGGAAGAGCTTCAGGATCTGGCCGTCGGATGCTGCCAGGACCGGTGTTTCAGCGGGCGCGGGGATATCAATCGCATCATGTGTGCGGCCTTCGGAACGGGCGTCTGCAAAGGTGTCGAGCAGTTGATCCGGGCGGACGCCGGCGACGGGGATGATCAGGTTTAGTTGTCCGACGAAGCTTGGAGGTTGAGCTGGTGTTGCGGCGGGGAATGCATCGGCGATCGGCGTCGGATTCTCCTCTGGGGTTGCGACTGCTACTGGTGGGATCGGTTCCAGAGGTCTGGAGCTATAGTTAATCGCCAGAGTCACAATCGCGAGAATGGTGAGCCACACGACACACAGCAGGATTCTGAGTTTCAGAGAACTCATGCGGTTCGCTCAAACAACTCGCGTTCCGCAGGCGGGATGACGCTGGAAGAAGATTACTCGCGCAAAGACGCAAAGGCGCAAAGTTCTGACCCTCCGGGCAGCCGAAGGTCAGAACTTTGCGCCTTTGCGTCTTTGCGCGAGTAATCTTAATTGGGTTCCATGCCGAGCGGGAGCAGGGGCCGGGGCGTGGTGCCCTCGAAGAACCAGCTCGCACCGACGCGCAGCCGGTGATGCCAGGTTGGTAAGCGTGAGGTGTACAACGCGAACCGCGCCTGACGTGCCAGCGCCCCACCGAACGCTTTGCCTCCCGTCAACACTGCCGCCCGCTCAGTGCCAAGACTGATCGCTTCGCCGAGTTCTTCGAAATGTTTCGTGTGCAGTTCTTTCCCTTCGTTAAATGCCTTGATATTCCGCGCGGCGAGTGAGGCCTGCTGAAACGCAAGCTGCGCCGTACCGGCGAGTGTCGGCGTCGCGTCCGGATAGAGCGCGATGTCTCCCAGCGCGAAGACATTGAAGTGTTCCGACAACTGCAACGTCGGCTTCACTACCAGCAACCCGCGATTCGTCTTTTCCACGTCGAGCTGTTCGATGACCGGATTGATTCTCACACCGGCAGTCCAAACCACACCCGCAGTCTTCAGACTCTCCAAACGGCCCTCGTGCTCAAATGTCAGTTCGTCGGCCGTGAGCTTGACCACACGCGTTTCAGTGTGGACTTCGACGCGTGATTCCTGCAGCGCATCCTCGACGAACTCGCGAATCTCATCGCCCATTCCCGGAACGACCTTGTCGCCCATCTCGACCACCAGCACTCGCGGCTCCCCGTGGAGCGCCCGGCGTTTGAAGGCGTCCCTCAGCAGGTCAGCCATTTTGGTCGAGAGTTCACAACCGCTGGCTCCGGCTCCGACTATGGCAAACGTCAGCTCGCGCCGCACGTCCTGCGGCGGCATCTCAGGTGGGATGTGATCCAGAGCGGTCACCATGCGTGCTCGCAATGCATCGGCATGGGCGAGCTTACGAAAGGGCAGCGAGAACTCTTCAGCGCCATCGATACCCCAGTAGTTCGTGATCCCGCCGAGCGCGAGCACCAGTACGTCGTACTCCAACTTCCGGCCCGATTCGAGCGAAACGGTCTGCGACCCGAGATCCACTGCCGACACGCCGCTCTGGACGAAATGTACCTTGTCATCGAGCAATTCGTCGTATCTGGGCGCGATGTGCCAGGCCTCGACCTCCCCGCTCAAGTACTCATAGAGCATGGGAGTGAAGATGAAGTGGTCGGCGTCGCTGACGAGCGTTACTTCTCCGGATCCGGCGAGGTCGAGGGCCGTAAACAGTCCCCCAAACCCGCCTCCTAGAATCACGATTCTGGGTTGGGTCATAGTTGGCCTAAATTACCACACATTTGACCCGACTCCTGAACGATCTCTTTGTGCTTCCTGTGCCTTCTTGTGGCTCTTCTGGCGGCCCTTTTCGCGGCCCCTTTTTGACACTAAATACCCCGCGTGGTAAATTGGCTCCGCTTTTTAACTTTAGCGGTTACTGCCTTTAAGCGGTTTACTGCAGTCTGAGAGGACCATTTAAGCAAGTGGCGTTAGCAAAACAAACGAAGGAACAGATAGTTTCTGATTTCCGCACCCATGAGTCGGATACCGGTTCACCCCAGGTTCAGGTTGCTCTCCTGAGTAAGAGAATCAACGAGCTCACAGAGCATTTCAAAACCCATAAAAAGGATAATCATTCGCGGCGCGGCCTGCTGAAAATGGTCTCACAGCGCCGCAGTCTGTTGGACTACCTGAAGCGCACAGACATCGAGCGTTACCACGAAGTGGTTAATCGTCTTGGTCTGCGCCGTTAGTGTGCGTGTGGTGACGCGATAGTTAGTTGATAGTTGATTGAGAGAACTTCGAATCTCTGTTGGTTAAAGCCCACGTCTATCGAAGAGCTTGTGGCAGTGCCGAACGTGACGGCGATTGACTGGAAACAAGCAGACGTGTACGGCCCAAGCTTCGAGCAATAAGGCGGCATGAGCTTCACGGTTCAGAGGCTCGTGCCGCCTTTTTATGTTGCAGATTTGGCCTTACCCCGCATCACGTGGCGGTGCAAAAACTTTCACAGCAAGTTGCTGAATGGAAACAGCGATAGCGCCCAACACAATGGTTGGCGACGCCCGCGACCTGATGCGTTCAGGTGCAAATGTTTAAGGAGAACAAGATGCCAGAAAAGAAATACCTAAAAGAATCAATCAAGCTCGGTGACAAAGAGCTGACCGTCGAGACCGGTCGTGTTGCCAAACAAGCAGACGGAGCGGTCGTGATCCGTTACGGCGACACGATGTTGCTGGTCGCCGCCGTCAGTGCTCCCACTCCCCGCGAAGGTGTTGATTTCTTTCCCCTCACGGTCGAATACCGTGAATCAAACTACGCCGCGGGACGAATCCCCGGCAATTACTTCAGGCGTGAAGGACGCCCAAACGAAAAGGAGATACTTACCAGCCGTCTGATCGATCGTCCCTGTCGCCCGCTCTTTGCCGAGGGCTTCAGAAATGAAACTCAGGTTATAGCCAGCGTTATCTCAGCCGACCCCGACAACAATCCGGATGTAATTGCGATTACCGGTGCGTCGTGCGCCCTTTACCTATCAGACATTCCGTTTTTGAATCCGATTGCCGGCGTGCGCATCGGACTGATCGAAGGACGATACATCGTTAACCCGACTTACGACGAAGTGCGTGAGTCGCGCTTGAATCTGATCGTTGCCGGAACTGAAGAAGCGATCGTCATGGTGGAAGCCGGAGCCACTGAGGTTTCGGAAGAGATCATGGTCGAAGCGTTAATGTTGGCTCACAAGGAGATCAACCGGCTCTGTCGTTGGCAGAAGGAACTGTACAAAGCGCTCGAGATCACGAAACGGGAAGTCACTCCGGTAACGCTGGATGAGGAGATCGAGCGCGAGATCACTGAGAAATACTCGGATCGGTTACGTGAGTCGCTCGACACGACCAGTCAGGAGAAGCGCGCGAGTTATGCGGCTGTCGACTCGTTGAAGAAGGAAGTTATTGAGTCGTATCCGGAAGACGATCCTGAAAAGCGTGCGATGGCGAAGTTAGTCTTCGATCATCTCAAGGAGACGGTTTTCCGCGACGACATTCTGAACAAGCGCCGGCGGCCCGATGGTCGCAGGTTTTCGGAAATACGTCCGATTACTTCGGAAGTTGGTTGGCTGCCGCGCGTACACGGTTCAGCGCTTTTCACCAGAGGTGAAACGCAGGCGCTCGTATCGACGACGTTGGGAACCAAAGAAGACGAGCAGTTCATCGACGATCTGGAGAAGGGCGAAGTAAAACGGCGGTTCCTGTTGCACTACAACTTCCCGCAGTACTCAGTCGGCGAAGTCGGTCGCTTTGGATCGTCAAGCCGGCGAGAGATCGGACACGGAGCACTCGCACGCCGGGCCCTCGAAACAGTCCTTCCTGAAGATTCCGACTTCCCATACACCGTACGCATAGTTTCAGACATCACCGAGTCAAACGGATCGTCTTCGATGGCTACCGTTTGTGGCGGCACGTTGTCGATGATGGACGCGGGGGTGCCTTTGAAAGCGCCCGTGGCCGGCGTTGCGATGGGTCTCGTGATGGAAGGTAACAAGTACGCCATCCTGACTGACATCGCCGGCGCCGAAGATCACTACGGCGACATGGACTTCAAAGTAGCCGGTACGCGCAACGGCATCACGGCGTTGCAGATGGACATCAAGATCGCAGGCATCAATGCCCAGATCATGGCCGAGGCACTCGAGCAGGCAAAGAAAGGCCGGCTCTACATTCTCGGCGCGATGGAAAAGACTCTCGCTGCTCCGCGCGAAAACATCTCAGCGCACGCGCCGCGAATCATTCAGATCAAGATCAATCCCGACAAGATTCGCGACGTCATTGGACCAGGCGGCAAGGTGATCAGATCGCTGGTTGAAGAGACCGGCGCCAAGATCGACGTTGCTGACGACGGAACGATTTCGATTGCCACGGCGAGTGGCGAAGCGGCCGATGCGGCCGTGAATCGTATTCGTGGTCTGACGGCGGAAGCGGAGGTGGGCCAAACCTATCTCGGCACCGTTAGCCGGATCGTCGACTTCGGAGCGTTCGTGGAGATCTTCCCCGGCACCGATGGTCTGTTGCACATCTCGGAGATCGCCGATCGTCGCGTGAAGGACGTTCGCGATGAGCTGAAAGAGGGCCAGCAGATTCTAGTCAAGTGCATCGGCCGCGAGGGGAATAAGATCAAACTCTCACGCAAGGCGGTGCTCCGCGAAGAGAACCGCAAAGCGGAAGCAGCCAGCCCAAGCGACAGCGAGTAAATGGCCCTTTGAAAACGATAGGTCATATAGGTCCATGAGGACTTATATGACCCATTGTCTAAGACTTGGATCGTCTTTCCAGAATCTGGACACGCAGCCTGGCCCAGGCCCACGATTTCTTCAATATTTCAGGCATTTCGTCGCTATTACAGCAGATACTG
>JBIOVO010000216.1:0-5068 GCA_044867735.1 Pyrinomonadaceae bacterium
ACCTGCGGGCTGCCGGAGGTCTGAACTTTGCGTCTTTGCGCCTTTCCGCGAGAAATCCTAATTTGACCGCTTCGTTTTATCTGCGTTCACTCGTGTATCGCCTTCATGCAGGCAACACGAACTGCCCGAGATGTGGGCCAGGATAGTTTTGCGCTGTTCGCAACGCTAACTCGAGCGCCTGCCTCGTCGCTTCCGGCTTGATCACCGCATCAACAAATCCTCGCGCGGCCGCATACTTCGCATCGAGCTCCATGTCGTAAGTTTCGCGCACCTTATCCATCTCGGCGGTCAACGCCTCATCCGGCGACTCACCATTCTTCTTCAACTTCTCGAGCTGACTACCGAACACAGCCTGCACCGCCGAGTCGCCTTCCATCACTCCCATGCGTCCAGTGGGCCAACTAAAGATGAAGTCCGGATCGAAACCCTGCCCCGCCATCGCGTAGTAACCGGCGCCCGATGCATGATTCACCGTCAACACAAGCTTCGGCACAGTCGCGGTCGCCATTGCTTCAACAAACTGCGCCCCGGCGCGAATGATGCCCGAGTGCTCCGCTTCCGATCCGACCATGAATCCGGAAACGTCCTGAACAAACAACAACGGAGTCTGATGTCGATTGCATGTCTCGATGAAGTAAGCGACCTTCTCCGCCGACTCCGTATAGATGATTCCTCCAAATCGCGGCGGCTTTCCACCAGGCACGCGGATCATCCCGCGATGATTCGCGATCACACCGATCTGAATCCCGCAGAGGCGTGCATGACCGGTGATCATCTCTTTCGCGTAGTCAGCCTGAAACTCGTCGAGATGACCGTCATCGATCAAACACTCGAGCAACTTTCGCACGTCGTATGGTTGCCGGTGATCGTCGGGAATGATGTCGTAGAGTTCTTCGGCAGGTCGCAAGGGCTCGGAGGCCTCCACGACGCACTGTGCACGTTTCGGTAACTCAGAAACAAACTCGCGAATCTTCTCGATACAGGTTTGATCGTCCGCCACTCGATAATGCGCGACTCCCGAGAGCTCATTGTGCGTTCGTGCACCTCCGAGAGTCTCGTTGTCGATCGTTTGCCCCGTCGCTCCTTTAACGAGATTCGCGCCACCCAAGCCCATGAACGACGTTCCCTCGACCATGATGATGATGTCCGACAGCGCGGGCAGGTATGCGCCGCCGGCAATGCATGGCCCCATCACCGCAGAGATCTGCGGCACCTTTAAATAACGCCGCATGATCGAGTTGTAATAAAAGATTCGCGAAGCACCATACTGTCCCGGAAACACGCCGCCCTGATACGGAAGATTCACACCGGCAGAGTCGACCAGATAAATGATCGGCACGCGCGAACGCATCGCGATCTCCTGCGCGCGCAGGATCTTCTTGATCGTTTCAGGCCACCACGAACCGGCTTTGACAGTGGCGTCGTTAGCGACGACGACCACTTCCCTGCCCTCGACACGCCCGACAACTGTCACAACTCCTGCGCCCGGCGCGCCCCCCTTGTACTGATCGTAAGCGACAAGCAGCCCGATCTCCTGCATGTAGCTTTCTTTGTCGAGCAACAGCTCGATACGCTCACGCGCAGTCAACTTGCCTTGCTGGTGCTGGCGATCGATCTTGTCTGGTCCACCACCAAGGCGAAGCCTTGTTTCGAGTTGCTCAAGCTGCGCGGTGAGTTCGCGTAAACGCGTGGTTTGCTTGATAGCGGATCCTGTATCAGACTTTTTCATTTAGTTTTGTGCTGGGATTCTATTCCTGGCTTCCAGATCATGCGAAGCAATGCGTCCGGCTTCGTCTTTGCCGGAATGCCCTCAAGTATAGCAACGCGAGTCCCTCGTAACTCCATGACCACGCCGCCCGTTGGAGTTTGCCATTCAACTCTTTGGGCCGTGGCTTCAGATTCGGTGGCCTCAGGATATCTCTTCGCCGTGCGCAGCGCATACGCATCGAAAAACTCTCTTGCGTCGAGAGCCGAGTCCCACGACGTTATTTGAGCCACGAAGACCTTATCGGTCCGGCCGTTTTCATAGAGAGCGAAGCGATCGCCGCCCCAACCGCCGGCTGCTCGTTTCGATTGCGTTGCATTGTTCAAGAACTCGTCGAGAATCAGGTAGCAGCCCCACTCGCCGTTCACGTCGTATTCAATGCGTCTCCAGTCTGGTCCAAGGATCAGTTTGAAGTCGGGCAGATTGAGTTTCTGCGGCGGTTCGTAGGCGAAGTATTTCTCTACATGAAGGATCTGCTCGGTCGATTGTGGAAGTTTGTCATAGGCCTCCGAAACCATCTTCCAGCCGCCGCGCAGGTGGAGTTGAGTGGCCCACGCCGATCCTTCTTCATATGGAAACAGCAGCGATTCTTTCAGCGCGCGTGGCGCGCGGTTGAACTGTTCGGAAGCTGATTGCTGTAACCCGACGCTGCGAATAAACGCGAGCGCCACCAGCGGATTTCTCTTGAGGTACAGGAACATGGCCAACGTGGCGTCGCCTTCGATGAGCGCGTGCGCTGCGAGTTCAGCATCGGAGTCACCCTTCGGCCACTTCTCGAAGCGCTTGAGATTGAAGTGCTGGTCCTGAAGGGCGTGGGTCAACTCGTGGGCCATGACCGGCTTTTGCCCTTCCAGCTCGATCCAATCCGCCAGATAAAACTGCTGCGCTTTCGGATCATAGTAACCGGCGACCTGTTCGCTCAGTAGCTTGATCAGAAAAGGGCGATACTCGAAATCCCGGGGTGCGAGGCCGAAGGCTTTCAACATCACTTCTGCGGCATGCATCTCAGCGGGTGTCGTGTCGGCGTCGAGGTTCTTGACGATCATCCGCTCGATCTCTGCGCGCGACTGGGCGCCGCTCTTGACGGGCCTCAGAATCGAGAGTTCCCGCAACACGCTCGTCTCCTTGAGCAGGGCGTCGGTCGTGGAAATAACGGCCGCGTTTTGCGCTGCGGCCGCGGTCGCCGTCTGGGCCTGACCCCGAGGCAGTAAACTGCCCGCGCAAATGGAAAACAGGGTCAGCAGGACCAGCCCGGCGCTGATTTTCTTTGACATGATCGGTCGTTCACTCTTATAGTCCGCTAAAAGTTTACAGCTTAATTTTGATTGCGGTTGCATCGTTCTCTCGCTTATGAGTCCGGAAGGCTTTGCTCAGATGACAAGCCCCGCCCCTGAAGATGTAGTCGGCGTTTGGCACGAAACGCTGCTGCGCGTCCGTTATGCCGAAACGGACAAGATGGGCATCGTTTATTATGCCAACTATTTGGTCTGGTTCGAAATCGGGAGAACGGATTACTGTCGCGCGCGTGGTTTTTCTTATCGCGACATGGAAGAGAGAGAGGACGCGTTTCTCGTAGTCGCTGAGGCTTATTGCCGCTACAAGGCTCCCGCTTACTACGACGACGAACTAATAGTTCGTACACACATTACAGAATTACGTAAACGTTCACTGCGTTTCGGCTATGAAATCGTCCGCGCCGCGAATGGACAAGTGGTTGCCGAGGGTGAAACAGGCCACGTCGTCACTGACTCAACCGGCCGTGTGCGCTCATTTCCTGAAGGTTATACGCAACGTTTGCTTTCTCCGCCGATAATCAAGCCCCACGCTGCCGGCGCCGTAGTCCCCACTGAAACCGCCCCGGAATAAATTCGGAGCAGAAGCAGTAAACAGTTATCGGGAGCAGTGTGCAGGAGCAGTTAGGAGGGGCAGGAATCTGCCTCTGCTTTCTGCACCTGCTCCTATCGTTTGTCTGCCACAACTCCGCGCCCCACGGTGTTTCAAATCTAGAGCCCCAGATTCTTTGTAACTTTTTTCAACTTCGTTCGTTTTAACTTCAGAGTTCGAAAGTTTTTTCTCAACCCATTAACTTGAAAGCCTCGTTGCTACTTGCGATAGCAACGAGGCTTGGATGACAACACAAGTTCGATCGCCTCGAGGCGCTCAAAGTTGCATCGTCGACGCCCGCATCTTAGCGCACCTGGTGGACGAGCTTCAACCAAGGAAGAAGGTCCATCATGCGTCGTTGTGCGATCCTGCTCGGAGTCGTCTCCCTACTGGTCCCGATTACTGCCTACGCTCAGGCGCCCACACCTGAAGCTGCCCTAAACCTTTTCAAGAACGCCTTAAAGAAAACCGGAAATGGCGACCTTGACGGAGCGATCGAGGATTACACACGGGCCATCCGGCTCAGCTCCACTTTTGATACACGCAAGGGATCTAGTTCCCGCAACTCCTTCGCCGAAGGCAGCGACGCGGCAACTGAAGGAATCACGGTTATCGATCCGTTCACGGCAAACGCCTATAACAACCGTGGTCTTGCGCGCTATAGAAAAGGCGACTACAACGGAGCAATCGACGACTTCAACGCGGCGCTGCGCATTAGACCTGGACTCGAAACTGCCTACCTGAACCGTGCGGCGGCACGACGTGCAAGTGGCGACCTGAAAGCTGCGCTCGAGGATCTCAACCGCGCCATCGCACTAAAGAAGGACTTCTCTCAGGCTTACAACAATCGTGGCAGTCTCTATCTGGATCTTGGCAACACCGACGCGGCTCTCACCGACCTCAACCGCGCAATTGAACTCAACCCTAAAGTGGCGGAGACGTTTTATCAGCGAGGCTACCTGTATCTCTCGCTGAAGAATTTCGACAGCGCTATCGCCGACTTCGAACGCGCCACCAAGGTCGACCCCAAGATGGCCTGGGCTTATCAGGGCAAAGGCACTGCCTGGATGCACAAAGGCATGATGACGAACGCGATCAAAGACTTCGATCGCGCCATCGAACTCGATCCGAAGATGGCGTGGGCCTATTTCAATCGCGGGTTGATCTGGGTGTTTATGGGTGAAGAGAGTCTGGGTGAGAAAGACTTTACCGAGTGTCTGAGATTAAGGCCCGAACTGAAGTCCGAACTCGATCCGCGAATCGAACTAGCGCGCCACCTCAGGAGGATTGGCCAGCCGCTGTTTTAGTTCAAATAGGACCTATACGTCCTATAGGTTCCTATTGATCGTGACTCAAACTCAATCGCTGAATTCCATTCGCCCGGCCCGTCGCGTCGTCGATATCGAGCACCGCAGCACA
>JBIOVO010000217.1:0-16173 GCA_044867735.1 Pyrinomonadaceae bacterium
TTTGCGGCATCGGTCCGTCCGTGGCGGCCACCACCAGAATCGCGCCGTCCATCTGCGCCGCACCCGTGATCATGTTCTTCACGTAGTCGGCGTGTCCCGGACAGTCCACGTGCGCGTAGTGACGATTCGCCGTCTCATACTCCACGTGCGCGGTCGCGATCGTGATGCCACGTGCCTTCTCTTCCGGCGCCTTGTCGATTTGATCGAAAGCTACAAACTGCACTTTCGGATTGTTCTTCGCCAGGACCTTCGTGATCGCTGCCGTCAACGTCGTCTTGCCATGATCCACGTGCCCGATCGTCCCGATGTTCACGTGCGGCTTGGAACGGTCAAATTTTTCCTTCGACATCTTTTCCTCTTCTATATATAAGGGTCGCTACCCGGTACTAACTGACAAACGCTGGAGCCCGCGATGAGATTTGAACTCATGACCTCCTCCTTACCAAGGAGGCGCTCTACCCCTGAGCTACGCGGGCCCGAATCCCAAAGCGTCATGAAAACTGGAGCGGGCGACGAGATTCGAACTCGCGACCCTCAGCTTGGAAGGCTGATGCTCTACCAACTGAGCTACACCCGCCAAAAAATATTGCCGATTATCAATTGCCGATTGCCAACTTGTTCAAGCAGCCCTGCCTAACCAAATCGGCAATTGGAAATTGGCATTAGGCAATCACCTTCCGGTGCAGGGGGTAGGATTCGAACCTACGTAGGGCGTGAGCCCGCCGGGTTTACAGCCCGGTGCCATTAACCACTCGACCACCCCTGCATCTTGAATATGCCGTGGAGCCGGCGAAGGGACTTGAACCCCCGACCCTCTGATTACAAATCAGATGCTCTACCAACTGAGCTACGCCGGCCCGCTATAGAGTGTAAATAGCGTATTCCGACAAAATGCGGATACTACCAAGCGAGTTTCAAAAACGCAAGTCGCGGTGTGCATTGTAGATAAAGACCCAAGCAATCCGCAGATTCCGCAGATGTTTTAACCAATCTGCGTGATCTGTGGATGCCTCTGGAAAATAAAAATTGACCTGAATCAATGCACCAAAGTAGGATGACTTAACCTCACACAACGTCACTTCGCCCCAATCTCTAGACCTAGGACTCCAAAGGAGATTAAAAATGGCACGGTTCGGACACTTGAAATCATTACTGCTCTCCCTCGGCTGCCTGGTGGCTGTTGCCTTTGCGACAAATGCCCAGACTCCGGCTCCAGCGCCACAGGTTCTCCCGCCCAGCTCCGCAGAAACGCCCCGCGTCGCCGGTAGATCGAGTCTCTACTGCGCCGGCTACATTCAATACAACCGTCTTTCGCCCATGCCCGAGATCGTCGGCGCTTTAGAGGAGCAAGAGCAACGCACCTATGCCGTCGGCGATGTCGTCTATTTAAACCGCGGATCTTCGGAGGGCATTAAAGAAGGTCAAACTTTCCAGATCATCCGCCCACGCGGAGACGTCAAGGGCGTTCACAGGCAGAAAGTCGGTTTTCTCGGCACTTATGTTCAGGACATCGGCCAGCTTCAGGTCACTAAAGTCTGGGAAAATACTGCCGCCGCACAGATCAACTTCTCGTGCGACACGGCGTTGTTAGGCGATCTGCTGGCGCCGATTCCGGTGCGCGAGTCGCCGCTCCAGCGCGCGGACGCAGATCTCGATCGCCACGCTGATCCATCCGGCAAAGCGACCGGACGCCTGATAATGGCGAAAGATAACCGTGAGATGGTCACTCGAAACGACATCGTTTACATCGACCTCGGCGCAGAAGATCAGGTCAAGGCCGGCGACTATCTCACCGTCTATCGACCGCTCGGAACCGGAAACCTCACGCGCGTTGATAACGAAGAAAACGCCCGTTCACGTTCAAATGGTTTCCAGGGCGATCGTTTCCGTGGCGGCGGCTTCTCGAACCAGGCATCGCGCTCGAAGGATTCGACCAGGTTCGTCGATGCCGAGGGACGCTATCGCTATCGACCTATCACTTCCCGAGAAGTTAAGCGCCTCCGCCCACTGATGCCGCGCAAGATCGTCGGTGAGATCGTGGTGTTAGACGTTCGCGAGCGAACGGCGACCGCGATCATCACTCGCGCCAACGGTGAAGTTCATACCGGCGATTGGGTTGAGATTCAGTAGGAAGATTTGGCCACGGACTCGTGGCGAGTCTTTTCTTCTGCCGCGCGGCTGGCAACGACCGCGCGGTAGAAGGAACTGAAATAGCCGTACATTGACGTACAAGACGATATCACCACCAGCCAAAGCATTGCCCTGCCAGCGGTATAAGTAAGGACCTGCCAATCGTTTCCTGTTGTTGGACCACCGGCTACGAGGTGTTGCCACGCGGTGCGCAGTTCCGGGACTGACCAGAACTCGATCGCCGGGAAAGGCTTGCCAAAGTTTGCCACCGGCGGTCTTCCGGCCACGCTCGATCCGATCAGCAGAGCGACCGTGATCACCTGGGCCAGCATCTTGAACTTTCCCATCTTCGACGCCGCGATTACTACTCCATCAACCGCTGCAATCGAACGCAAACCAGTAACGGCAAACTCTCGACCGATAATGATCACCACCGCCCACGCGGGCGCGAGTTGATTCTCGACCAGCGAGATCAGCGCGGCGGAGATCAGCAGTTTGTCTGCGATCGGATCGAGTAGTTGCCCCAGGCGTGTGACCTGTCCGCGGCTGCGTGCGATATGACCGTCGAGATAATCGGTCAGTGCTGCTCCCAAAAAGATCACCACTCCCAACAGATGCCTTGGAACTCCAAACCAGTTTTCGGAGAACGGCGTCAGCAGAACGACGACGAGCAGCGGCACGATGAAGATCCGCAGGAGAGTTAAAGCGTTGGGAAGGTTCACACGCGTACTGTAGGGCGCGGGCCCCTTCTGCGCAAGGTCTTGAAAAAAGATTTCTCGCGCAAAGGCGCGAGAAAATCCTCCTTAGCTTTTCTGGAACTTTCCCAACCCCTCCTGTGAATACAACACATGAGGAAACTACTACCACTCGTAACCCTTGTTCTGCTCACCGCAACCGCAGTGCTTGCAGACCCGCGCGCTGATGAGCTCCTGAAACAGGCCCGCGAGGCCATCGGCGGCGCAGATCAACTGCAAAAAATTCAGGGACTACAGATCACCGGCCAATACAGGCGCATGTTCGGTGACCGGCAAATGGGCGGCGATCGAGAGATCAGCATCAGCATGCCGAACAAATACCTGGTTGAAGATGCGATGAACGCCGGGGGGCACAGCATCTCGATGGTCAGCAGCCGTGCGTTGAATGGCGAACGCGCCTGGAGCGGTTCGAGTGGTGGCGGCGGGGGAATGATCATTCGCATGGCTGGCCCAGGAGGCCAACAGGCGAGTCCCGAACAGATCGAAGCCGGGTTGCGCAGGGCTTTCAGTGCCGAGTTCTCTCGTTATCTGCTGGCGATGATCTTAACGCCTCCGCCTTCGCTGGCAGTTCAGTATAAGTACGCCGGTGAATCAGAAGTTGAGGACGCGCAAGCCGATGTGATCGACGTCAGCGCCCCGGACAACTTCAACGTACGCATCTTCTTCGACAAGACTAGCCACCTGCCGCTGCTGCTTAGTTATCGCGGGCCAAAGCCCCGGGTCATGACCATGACGCGACAAGGTGGTGGAAACTTAAAACCGGAAGACATCAAAAAGGAGCGCGAAGAAGTCGAAAAGAAAATGCAAGCGGAAGCTCCTGCTGTTCCCGAGGAAGCGGATTTCTACATTCGCCTCACGGATCACAAAAAAGTCGGCGGCGTCATGCTGCCACACAAGTTCACGTTTCTCACCGACAACGAAGTATCTGAGGAGTTTGAGATCTCGAAGTACGAGGTGAATCCTCAGTTCAAAGCCGATCGGTTCGAAAAACACTGAAGGAGCGGAAAAATGCGAGTTGCGTCTCTCCCATCTCGGGCAATAAGTGTGCTTACCGTATTCCTTCTCGCCGCTGTCTCGTGTTTGGCCCAAAACACGCAGGGAAATGCGAGTCTCGAAGTGGTCGCAAAAGATCCTTCGGGCGCGCTAATCAACAAGGCCCAGGTGCAATTGATCCGAAACGGTAAGTCTCAATCCGTAAACTCAACCAACCAGCACGGCCAAGTCAGATTCAACAAGTTACCGATCGGTCTCTACCAGATCCACATCGAAGCTGCCGGATTTAAGGCTCTGGACATCGAGAATGTTGAGCTCGCAACTGGTCCTCATCGCCGGGAAATCACGCTCGAGATTGAAACGATCAAAGTCGACGTCGATGTCGCCGATGAGCCACAGGTCAGAAACACAAATCCGAACGGCCCTTCGTTCACAAACGTGCTGACGGCGGAACAGATTGCACAACTGCCGGACGATCCGGAAGAGTTTGAAAACGCGATCAACCAGTTGGCTGGACCAGGCGCGCAAATTCGAGTCAACGGATTTCGTGGCGGTAAGCTGCCACCGAAGTCCCAGATTCGCGAGATCCGCTTCCGCATGAATCCGTATGCTCCTGAGAATCACGACGCCGGCTTTGGCCACGTCGATGTCACCACCAAACCGGGTGTCAATGCCTGGCATGGATCGTTCAACTTCGGCTTTCGTGATGAATCCCTGAATGGTCGCCAGGTGTTCGCGCCGTTTCGCGGTCCGGAACAGCAGAGACGATTCGGACTCTCCCTCGATGGCCCGATTTCGAAAAACCGCACGTCGCTGTTTCTTAACGCCGAAGGGTCCCTTTTCTTTGACGCGCGGCCTATCTTCGCCACCACGCCGTCCGGAACCGTTTCCGATCTTGCTTATCGTCCTTCGAGGCGGCTGAACGTCGACGCGCGCCTCGAACACGCGTTGACGAAAACTCACACTTCCAGATTCCAGTTTCAACGTAATGCGGGCGTGCAGAACAATCTAGGTGTCGGAGACTTCGACCTTCCCGCTCGTGGTTATTCACAGGATCAGACTGAATACATCGCGCGCTTCGCTGACACGGGAACGTTCGGTAAGAAGATCTTCAATGAGTTCCGTCTACAAGCACGCTGGCTGATGACCGAATCGCGTTCGGTGAGTCTGGGCCGAACGACGCTCGTTCCCGGCGCTTTCAACGACGGCAGTGCACAGAGATTTGGCGGCCGGCGACAACTCGATTTCGAAATCGCCGACAACGTTGACTACGCACTCGAAAAACACGGCCTCCGGTTCGGTGTCCAACTTGAAGCCGGCGGTTATCGCAGCAACGACCGCACTAATCCGTTTGGGACTTTTCAGTTTGCTGACCTCGAGGCCTACGAAGCGGGCTTGCCAACGCAGTACACGCACCGCATCGGTGATCCGACCGTGAAGTATCGCCAGTATCAGTTTGGCTGGTACGTCCAGGACGACTACCGCCTGCAAAAGAATTTGACGATTAGTTTCGGAGTTCGTCACGAGCTTCAGAATCACGTACCCGGCAAATTCAACCTGGCGCCTCGCCTGGGTTTTGTGTGGTCGCCGAAGAAAAGCGGTGTGGTTACGTTCCGCGGCGGCGCGGGTATCTTTTACGACTGGTTCACGGCGCAAACGTATGAACAAACGTTACGAGTAGATGGTGAACGCCAGCGAGATCTGGTCGTCACCAATCCAGGTTTTCCGGATCCTCTGAGTGGCGGCATGCAGACGATACTGCCGCCCAGTCGGATTCAGACCGATCCCGATTTGCAGATTCCGTACATTATCCAGGCGTCGGCAGGCATGGAGACGACCGCGTTTAAGGTGTTCCGGCTGATGACAAGCTACCAGTATCAACGCGGAGTGCACCTCCTGCATGGGCGGAACCTCAACGCGCCGGTTCCGGGACTTGGCCGGCCCGATCCGACGGTTGGCAACATCACGAATATCGAGTCGTCTGCTTACCTGTCGGGACACCGCGTAATGGTTGGAGTCAATCCCGCGCAGTTTGTACAGGGTTTGTTCTGGAGTGTGAACTACCTGTTCATGAAGAACACAAACGAGGCCGACAGTCCGTTTAGCCTGCCCTCAAACAACTTCAACCTGCGCGCCGATCGCGGTCCTTCGGCGAGCGATTTTCGCCATCTGATCTCGGGCTTCGTCAGTAAGCGACTGCCGATGGGTTTTGGTATTTCGACGATTTTCCAGGCGACTTCCGCGCTGCCTTACAACATTATGACGGGCTTCGATAACAACGGAGACACCGTGATTAATGACCGCCCCGTCGGGGTTGGGCGCAACGGCGCCCGCAGCAAAGCGCGTTGGGAGATCGGCTCGCGATTGTCGTGGGGCAGGGATTTTGGCCCGGAACAGCAGGTAGCGGGCGGGCCGCAGTTCAGAATGATTCGCGTCGGTGGCGGCGATGGGGCGGCGCCGCCGTCGATGTCGATGGGCGCTAATAAGAAGTACCGTTTGGAGTTTTACGCGCAGGCGTTCAATCTGCTAAACCATGCCAACCTTGGGGTATTCAATGGCGTCGAGACATCGCCCTTCTTCGGGCAGGCCACCTCGGCACAGTCGCCACGCCGCTTCGAACTCGGGATGCGTTTCAACTTTTGAACCACAAAGACGCCAAGACACTAAATTGAAGATAAACTTTGTGTCTTAGTGTCTTTGTGGTTAAAAGCGTTCACGCCCGGTTGCAGGCCGAAAATCGGTTCGATAGAATGACTGATTTTCACTATGGCTATTGATCGCATCAGTGTAAGGGGCGCGCGGCAACACAACCTTAAGAACATCAATGTCGACATCCCGCGCGACCGCTTCACCGTAATCACCGGACTCTCCGGTTCAGGCAAATCTTCACTCGCATTCGATACCATCTACGCCGAAGGTCAGCGCCGCTACGTGGAATCGCTGTCCGCCTACGCCCGCCAGTTCCTGGATCAACTCGAAAAACCGGACGTCGATTCGGTTGACGGCCTTTCACCGGCAATCTCGATCGAACAGAAGACTGTTTCGCGCAGTCCGAGATCTACTGTCGGCACTGTGACCGAGATCTACGATTACATGCGGTTGCTGTTTTCGTCAGTCGGAATTCCCCATTGTCACCTGTGTGGCGCGGCGATTACACGGCAAAGCGTCGATCAGATTGTTCAGAACGTACTGGGTCTGCCCGAAGGCGAGCGGGTGATGGTGCTCGCTCCGATCGTTCGCGGCCGAAAAGGTGAGTTCAAGAAAGAGTTGGAGAAACTTGCCCGCGACGGTTTTCTGCGAGCGCGTGTCGATGGTGAACTGCTCTCGCTCGACGAAGAGATCCGGCTCGACAAGCGCCGCAACCACACGATCGAAGCGGTTGTTGACCGGCTTCTAATCAAAACCGGTATTCGCGAACGACTGACCGATTCGATTCGCACGGCGCTGAAGCTGACCGGCGGCGCGGTGCTCATCTCGATCGTCGACGGCGAAGAGAAGCTTTATTCGGAACGGATGGCGTGTGTGAACTGCGGCATCAACGTGCCACCGCTCGAGCCGCGTTCGTTCTCGTTCAACTCGGCGTATGGCGCATGTAAACGGTGTCACGGGCTAGGAACGGTGATGGAGATCGATTCGCTGAAGTTGATCCCCGACGCCAGCCAGACACCCGAAAAGCTCGGTTACATGGGCACCGCCGACAAGCAGGGCTCGCAGTATCTCCGAACCGCACTGCTCGGAGTCTGCAAACACTTCAAGGCAGATCCCAAGACGCCTTATGCCGACCTGTCGAAGGAAGTGCGTGACGGGTTTCTCAACGGAGTCAACTCGAAACTAACTTTCACGCAGGGACTCTACACCTATCAAAGCGATTGGAAAGGCGCGCTCACGTGGCTGCGAGATCGGCTCGAAGAAGCGCCGTCGGAGAAGATCAGAATCGCGCTGGAGGAACTGGTTTCACCAACGGTCTGCGCCGAGTGCAACGGACGGCGATTGCGCTCCGATTCTTTGTCAGTGCGCGTGGGCGGGCGAGGGATTGCTGAATACACATCGTTGCCGATCGAGGCTGCTGTCGAAGCGTTTGAGCAGGTGGAGCTGAGTACACGCGAAGAACAGATCGCCGGTTCTATCTTGCGTGAGATTAAGAACCGTTTGCGGTTTCTTAAAACTGTCGGGCTCGGTTATCTGACACTCGATCGATCTTCGGCGACGCTCTCCGGCGGCGAAGGTCAACGTATTCGACTGGCGACGCAGATCGGATCGCAGTTGCGTGGCGTGCTCTACGTGCTCGATGAACCCTCGATCGGGCTTCACCCGCGCGACAATCAAAAGCTGCTCGAAACGTTGTCGGCGTTGCGCGACCTCGGCAACACGGTGCTCGTGGTCGAGCATGATGAAGAGACGATCCGGCGCGCCGATTACGTCGTCGATCTCGGACCCGGCGCCGGAGCGCACGGCGGCAAGGTTGTAGCAGTCGGCACGGCGGCGGACGTGGCTGAGAATCCGGAGTCGATTACCGGGCTTTACATCCGCGGCGCGCGCAAGATCGAAGTGCCCGCGCAAAGAAGAGCGCCAAACGGAAAGAGCTTAACGATCACGGGCGCATATGCGAACAACCTCAAAGAGATCGACGTTTCCTTTCCGCTCGGTTTGTTGACGGTTGTGACTGGTGTTTCCGGTTCCGGCAAGTCAACACTTGTGGAAGACATTCTTTACTACGCGCTGGCGCAGCATCTCTACGGTTCTCTCACCGAACCCGGGCCATACAAGGCAATCGAAGGTTTGGAGCACGTCGATAAAGTGATCGAGATCGATCAATCACCGATCGGACGCACGCCGCGATCGAATCCTGCAACCTACACGGGGCTGTTCACGCCTTTGCGTGAGCTTTACGCGATGCTGCCGGAGTCGCGCGAACGTGGGTACAAGCCAGGCCGCTTTTCGTTCAACGTGAAGGGCGGACGCTGTGAAGCGTGCGAGGGCGACGGCATGAAACGGATCGAGATGAATTTCCTCCCGGACGTTTACGTGCTGTGTGATGTCTGTCGCGGTGCGCGTTACAACCGCGAGACGCTGGCAGTTAAGTACAAAGGTAAGTCGATAGCAGATCTGCTCGACACCACCGTCGAAGAAGCGCTGCCGCTGCTGGAAAACATCCCGCAGATCAATCAGAAACTCCAGACGCTGCTCGACGTCGGCCTCGGTTACATCAAACTGGGCCAGTCAGCCACGACGCTTTCCGGCGGCGAAGCACAACGCATCAAGCTCGCGAAGGAATTGTCGAAACGGGCGACCGGAAGGACCATCTACATCCTCGACGAGCCAACGACCGGACTGCATTTCGCCGACGTCCATAAGCTGCTGGACGTATTGCAGCGTTTAGTTTCACTCGGAAACACTGTGCTCGTGATCGAACACAATCTCGACGTCATCAAGTCAGCCGACTACATCATCGATCTCGGTCCGGAAGGTGGCGAACACGGCGGCCGCGTCGTCGCCGCCGGCACACCCGAAGAGGTCGCTCGCTCGCGCCGCTCCCACACCGGCCACGTCCTCCGCCCCTTACTCAACGGCAACGGCCACACCAACGGCCGCAAGAACGACAACAACAATCATCATTCATAACAACCAACAGATTGCCCCTGTGAGAGATGCTATAATTTTCCCGCATGGAAAGGACCATTCGGGTTTTCAAATCCTTTGCGGAGGCCGAAGAGGCTGACCGAGCTTACTACCGCTCGCTGACCCCGGCTCAAAGAATTCAACTACTTCTGATTCTCCGAAACCGACATCATTCACACAAAGATGGATCTAGACCAGGATTTAAGAGAGTTTGTCGAATTATTAAACGCTCTTAATGTACGCTATCTCGTGGTTGGCGCTTTTGCGCTTGCTCATCACGGTCATACCCGCTACACGGCAGATATAGACCTATTTATCGAACGCAGCCGTGAGAACGGGGAACGCCTCGTTAAAGTAATGCAAGAATTTGGGTTCGCAGATCTCAATTTTTCGATCGATGACTTTTTAAAAGAAGATCAGGTAATCCAACTGGGTGTTGCCCCGAATCGAATTGATCTCCTGACTCTATTATCCGGAGTCAACTTTCCGGACGCGTGGGCCACGCGCGAGCAAGGTGAGATTGACGGCTTGAGCGTTCCATTTATTTCAAGGGACATGCTCAAGCGGAACAAGGCTGCAACTGGCCGACCGCAGGATTTGGCAGACTTGGAAAAGTTGTAACGCGGAGCACCGTAACTTGCCATCAATCTACGACGACGAACCAATCGAACTCGGAAAAGTTAAAACCTATCCGCTCGCCTCGCGTCATAGCAAAGTTAAGCTCGAAGATTTTGGTAAGCCGCTGGATGGCAGTTCGTCTTTGGATGATTTCCTCGAAAGCCTGCCGAATGTGCTGGCGGCGCAGTCATTGCGTGCACTCGCTGCGAGGATTCACCGTGCGCGGGAGTTGAAGAAGCCGATCATCTGGGGCATCGGCGGTCATGTGATCAAGACGGGCGTGGCGCCGGTGATTATCGATCTGATGAAACGCGGCTATGTTTCGGTGATCGCCGCCAACGGATCGGTATTGGTCCATGACTCCGAGATCGCGATGGCAGGTTCGACTTCTGAAGACGTGGATGCCACGCTTTCGGAAGGCGCTTTCGGCGGCGCCGAAGAAACAGCCCAACTCCTGAACAGTGCTGCACGCGAGGGCGCGCAGGACCAGATCGGTTTGGGCGAAGCCGTGGGTCGCGCCTTACTCGCACAAAATCCGAAGCATCGCGATTACTCACTGCTCTGCTCAGCCTACGAAACCAAAACGCCTTTCACCGCCCACGTCACGATCGGTTGTGACATCGCACACTTCCATCCAAACTTTGACGGTTCTGCTTTGGGCGCCACGACGCACACGGATTTTCGACTCCTGGCAGAGTTAGTGCGGCAAATGGACGGTGGTGGCGTTTATCTCAATGTCGGATCAGCGGTGGTGCTACCGGAGGTGTTTCTGAAATGCGTTACACTCAATCGCAACCTGGGCCATCCGCTTTCAGACATCACGACGGCAAACTTCGATTTCATCCAGTCGTATCGGCCACTGACTAACGTCGTTCGCCGCCCCACGGAAAACGGCGCCGGCCAGGGCTACTCAATCACCGGCCACCACGAATTAACAGTCCCGCTCCTCGCGGCGATGCTCATCAAAGAACACCGATCGACACGGAAATAACGGATCTGATCCGTTGATATCCGTTTTATCCGTGGTTCAACCCTTCTTACGACTTGACCAAATACGACTTCTCCGATAATCTCCTCCTCTGAAATTGAAAACGGATTTCAATTTCGGGCAAACCTTAGAGAATACTGGGAACTGAATAACTGGCGGTTTGCGGTTTAAACGGCCTCATAAACTCGGAGTATCCCCGTGAAAATCAAAAATCTGAAGCGGCCGCGAAAGGCCTGCCGGCGTGGACCCAAGTATTGGATCGTTGCCATGGGCGCGATGGGCATGCTGATCGCCTATTGCCCCGCCCGCAGTCACAACATAGTCCTCGGCAAAGCGCGAGTCAGTGAAGACGCCAGGGTCCAGGTCCAGCAGCAAATGCAGTTTGATATTCCTGCTGGCACACTCGAATCCGTCTTAATCGTTTTTCAAAAAATCTCAGGCCTCCAGGTTGTTATACCTAACGAAGCCATGCGTTCACTTGCCTCGCCGGGCGTGAAGGGCCGCTATAATCCTGAACAAGCCCTGCGCGAGATACTGCGCGACACCGGGATCGCTTATCGCTTCGATAACAAGCAAACTGTAATCCTGGAAATCCAGGCAAAGACTGAGTCGGTTGAGGTCAGAGACGAATCAAGAGTGGTCCTCTCCTCAACCAAGTACACCGAGCCATTACTCGACACGCCGCAAACAATTACCGTCATCTCCAAAGAGGTGATGGAAGAACAGGGTGCAACTACTCTCCGCGACGTCTTAAAGAATGTTCCAGGCCTGACTATCGCCGCGGGCGAAGGTGGCAATCCCGCCGGCGACAATCTGACACTGCGAGGATTTAGCGCGCGCAACGATATCTTTGTCGATGGCGTAAGAGATCTTAGTCCGCAGTCGCGCGATCCTTTCAACCTCGAGCAGGTCGATGTTGTTAAAGGCCCGGGCTCTGTTTACACCGGACGCGGTTCGACCGGCGGCTCGATCAACCTACTGAACAAGACGCCCGGCTTGAAACGATCATTCGGAGGCACACTCGATTTTGGTACCGACCAAACTCGCCGCGCCACTGCCGACATCAATACACCCATCGGCGACAGTCTCGCATTCCGGCTCAACTTACTCGCACACCACTCAGCCGTTGCTGGACGCGATATCGTCCAGTTCGAACGCTGGGGCGTTGCACCGTCGCTTGCGTGGGGTCTCGGCAAACCAACGCGCGCCACGATCAGTTACTACAAGCTCAAGCAGAATAATCTCTCTGACTACGGCATTCCCTGGGTTCCAGTGACCAACAACGCCCTGGTTGAGTTCCGCGATCGTCCGGCGCCGGTGCCACGCGACACGTTCTACGGTCTACTTAGTCGCGACTTTGAACGGCTGAACTCGGATCTCGTCACCTTAAAGTTTGAGCACGATTTCAACGACGGTCTCTCGCTGCGAAACCAGTTTCGTTTCGCTAATTCGTCACGCGACTCGATGGCTACTCCGCCGCGTTTCGCCAACAACAACTCAACCACCATCAATCGCGAGATGCGATCGTGGCAAACCGAAGACAAAGTCTGGGACAACCAGACAGACTTCATCGCGCGATTTTCAACCGGCACGATCGAACATGCACTCATTACCGGTGTCGACATCCTGCGCGAGAATAATGTTCGCCGCACACGAACGGCCGCCAACATGCAAACGACGTTGTTCAATCCCAACCCGAACGACGTCTTCACTGGTCCAATCGTGACTAGTCCGATCGTCGGCGACGTCACGGCAAACTCGCAGGCCCTCTATTTGTTCGATACTGCCAAGCTCGGAAAGAAGTGGGAATTGAACGGCGGACTGCGTTGGGATCGCTTTGATGCGGACGGAATCACGACCACCGGAACTCCGATCTCGCGCGTCGATCGTATGTTGAGCGTTCGTGCCGGCGCGGTTTTCAAACCACTGCCGCAAGGCGCCATTTATACTTCGTATGGAACGTCACTGAATCCTTCGCTTGAAGGCTTGTCGTACAACACGGCAAACACTGTCATCGATCCGGAGAAGACCTACACACTCGAAGCAGGCTCCAAGTGGGACTTCTTCAGTGGTCGTGTGCTTCTGAGTGGCGCAGTTTTCCGGGTCGAGAAACTGAACGCACGAACTCCCGGCGTCTTACCCGGCGATCCGCCGCAGGTCCTGGAAGGCAAGCAGCGAGTCGATGGCTTGGAATTGAGTGTCGAGGGAAACCTTACGAAAGAATGGCAGGTGTTAGCCGGTTACACATTCCTCGACAGTCAAACTGTCGATTCCAATGTTGCCGCAGAGATTGGGAAGGAACTCGTCAACACACCGCCAAACTCGTTCAACCTTTGGTCCACTTATCGCATGCGTTCCGGTTTTCACTTCGGTGGCGGCGCGAGGTTTGTCGATCGTCGTTTTGGAAACACAATCAACACTCGTATCGTCAACTCCTATTGGACTTTCGACGCGATGGCTTCCTATCCGATTAGCAAGCACCTCGATCTAAAGCTCAATCTCTTCAACCTGAGTGACGAGTATTATTTCGATCGTATCGGCGGCGGTCACATCGTACCGGGTCCAGGACGCGCGGTGATGTTGAGCACGAGTTTCAGGTTTTAGTTAATGCTATTGCAGATTCCAGAGGTGTTGACAGGCGAGCAAGTCGCCGGGTGTCGCAAGTTACTCGAAACCGAAGGGTGGGTCGATGGTCGTATCACGGCCGGTCACCAATCCGCGCGCACGAAAGACAACCTGCAACTTCCGGAGGATCGAGAAGAAGCTAAAGAACTCGGCGACATCATTCTCGCAGCGCTCGAAAAGAGTCCTTTGTTTATGTCCGCAGCGCTGCCGCTCAAAGTCTTTCCGCCGCTCTTCAACCGCTATCAAAACGGTCAATCGTTTGGCAATCATGTAGACAACGCGATTCGTCAGGTGGCCGGCACACCGCATCGAGTTCGCACAGATCTTTCTGCCACTTTGTTCTTCAGCGACCCGGGAGAATACGAGGGCGGTGAACTCGTGGTCGAAGATACTTACGGCGTTCATTCGGTGAAGCTGCCTGCGGGTCATTTGATTCTGTATCCGGCGTCGAGTCTTCATCACGTTCGTCCGGTAACACGCGGCGCGCGGCTCGCATCGTTCTTCTGGATTCAAAGCATGGTGCGTGATGATGGTGAACGCACGATCCTTTTCGATCTCGATGTGGCGATTCAACGTCTGATGTCCGACGTTCCGGAGCATCCGTCGATCGTCGAGCTCACTTCTCTTTACCACAACCTCCTGCGCCGTTGGGCGGACGTATAGACAGTCATCGATGAAAAAGCTTCGGAAGATAATTTTTTGGTGTCACTTGCCGGTCGGCGTAATTGCCGGGCTGGTGATTTTGAACATGTGCGTCACGGGAGTTCTGTTGACTTACGAAAAGCAGATCATTGCGTGGGCCGACACTCGAAGTTACAAATCTGCACCACCAACACTCGACGCACAACGTCTCCCGATCGAAGAATTGATCACGAAGGCGCGCGAAGCACGCGGCGGCAATCCGACGGCAGTTACGCTCAAATCAGACGCTTCGGCGCCGGCGGAGATCGCTTTTGGTCGTGAAGCAACTCTGTTCGTCAATCCCTACACCGGATCGATTTATGGAGAGGGCTCGCCTAAGGTCAGAGGTTTTTTCAGAGGCGTGACTGACTGGCATCGCTGGCTCGGCGCCAAAGGTGAAAATCGTAATGTGGCCCGCGCGATCACGGGCGCGTGTAATCTCGGTTTTCTGTTCCTGGTAGTTAGTGGCTTCTATTTATGGTGGCCGAGAAGTTGGAATCTAAAGTCGCTGCGAAGCGTGACGTGGTTTAGGCGCGGCTTGCCGTCGAAGGCGAGAGATTTCAACTGGCACAACACGATTGGTTTCTGGTCGGCGGCGCCTTTGTTCATCGTCGTCTTGTCTGCGGTTGTGATCTCGTATACGTGGGCCGGAAATCTCGTTTACCGAGTGGTCGGAGAAACACCGCCGGCGCCGCGACCGAGTCAACCAGCTCCGGCTAACAACGAACGAGCTCAAGTCGAACTTCCGAACAATCTCAACACTGCGTGGGGCCGTGCGGAACAACAAGTCAGCGACTGGCGCAGCATCACGCTGCAATTACCCACCGCTGCATCAGCACCACTGACGTTCAATATCGATAGTGGCACAGGCGGACAACCGCAAAAACGCGCGCAACTTGTTTTGGATCGCACGACCGGCGAAGTCGTTCGTTGGGAACCGTTTTCCTCCTATACTCGCGGCCGCAAGCTTCGTTCGATTCTACGTTTCGCACACACCGGTGAGGTCGCAGGGATTGCCGGACAAACCATCGCAGGCATCGTTTCGATTGGCGGCGCGTTTCTCGTTTTCACCGGATTGGCCCTCGCGATCCGCCGTTTGATCGCCTGGGCCGCGAGGCGTTCGCGTTCGGTCAAGCCGGCCCTGACGGATATTTCAGAACCCATTCCTGATTCGGTTGGCGACTAAATAAAGAGGTCTAATGTTATACTGGCGCGCATCATGAACCTGGGAGTCAGAGTTGCGTTTAGATTTGCGACGCAAGTGTAAATTAGATGGACGCAGAAAAACTGAATCACTTCCGAAACCTTCTCCTTAGCCAGCTACGTCAAAACACCGAGCAAGTTCGCACCGACCAAGCGGCTGCCCTCGAGCTCTACGACGATGGTGTCAAAGACAGTGTCGATCTTTCGGTGCAGGATCTGAACAAAGAGATCGCGCTGCGACTCGGTGAGCGCAGTTCGAAGTTAGTGGCCGACATCGATCAGGCGCTGTTGCGGATCAAGGAAGGAAGCTATGGAATCTGTGCGCGCTGTAGTCAGCCGATTGACGAACGTCGCCTGGAAGCCCTCCCCACCGCGCGTTACGACGCTGCCTGCCAGGCTGCGATCGAGAGCGCGAACGGCGAAGACGATCTCCCAACGTTATAAAGCTCACTTTCCAATTGCCATTTAGGAGGCATTTGAATTGGCGAATGATTTGTAGGGGTGGCCCTCCGTGGCCGCCCCATCTTTCTTCCGATGGGATGGCCACAGAGGGCCACCCCT
>JBIOVO010000218.1:0-22299 GCA_044867735.1 Pyrinomonadaceae bacterium
GCGGCGCGATCGCGTTGGGACACCCGCTGGGAGCGACGGGTACGCGACTGGTTTTGACTTTGTTGCGTGAGCTTCAGCGGCGTGGGAAGCGATACGGTTTGGCGACGGCGTGCATCGGCGGTGGGCAAGGCATTGCCATGATCGTTGAGAGGCTGTAGGAAAGAAGTTCTCGCGCAAAGACGCAAAGGAAGACCTCCGGCAGCCGCAGGTCAGACCTTTGCGTCTTTGCGTCTTTGCGCGAGAAATTTCTTTCGCCTTTGCCTGCAAAATTTTGTCCTGAATTTCCAATAAGATCCAAAATATTGTGCATCTTCCTTACGGCCTTTGATCGCCATAAATCTGTTAACTATTGTCATAAATCGCTTTGGTCCCGCGCGTGATCCGAAGCGACTATCCGGCACGACTATTGCGACTTTCACCCGAACGCTAAATAGCCCCTCATGGCGTCGCTTTGTCTGACTCAAAAGATGTCACGAAGATTTAATAGGTTCAATCATGACTTAGACTTGCGGAAGTAAGCTGGGCGTGATAGAAGTCGCGTCTTGCTGAACAAGCCGTCGCAATATTCCCTTTCTCGAAATTGAATTTTTGTGCTTCAAACTGGTCAGAAAAACAACAGCGCAGCCCTCAGCGGCTGAGGCGCGTTTACGTTAACTCATTGCCTAAGGAGTTCCCCAGTATGTCGAAAATAGCAAAGCTCTTTTTAGTAACTCTGTTGGTGTTCGCTTTCAGCGCTGTTGCCTTGGCGCAGTCGACCACCACCGGTGCGGTTGGCGGCGTTGTCACAAATCCCGCCAAGGAAGTCGTGCCGGGCGCTGCGGTCACCGTCAAGAACGTCGGGACCAATAAAGAGGATGCAGCGACGACCGATGATACCGGAAGGTTCAAGGTCGCAAACCTGCAACCGGGAGTTTATTCGGTCACGGTAAACTCAACCGGTTTCAGTCCGATGACTGTCGATAACGTCGTGGTCGAAATCGGACTCGAAACGAAGCTTGAGGTTTCGCTGGCGGTTGGTCCTGTAACCGGTTCGGTCGATGTCAGCGCTGAGGCGCCGGTCATCAACACCAACCAGCAGGACTTCTCAACCAACATCAACCAGACTTCAATCAACGAACTGCCAATCAATGGTCGTCGTTGGTCCAACTTCGCTCTGTTGACGCCGGGCGCAGTGCCGGATGGCACCTTCGGTTTGATCAGCTTCCGCGGTATCTCCGGCTTGCTGAACAACAACACGATCGATGGTGGCGACAACAACCAGGCGTTCTTCGCGGAAGAACGCGGCCGCACTCGCATCAGCTACTCGATCAGTCAGGCTGCTATTCGCGAGTTTCAGGTCAACACTTCCAGCTACTCAGCCGAGTACGGCCGTTCCGCCGGTGGCGTGGTCAACGCGATCACCAAGAGCGGTACGAACGAGTTCCACGGCGGCGCTTTCTACTACCAGCGCAACAACAAGTGGGGCGCGCGCAATCCGCTTGCGACCCGTACCCAACTGATCAACGGCGTGTTCACTCCGGTTGGTTTCAAACCAGAGGACGTGCGACATCAGTTTGGCGGCACGATCGGCGGACCAATCGTCAAAGACAAAGCCTTCTTCTTCTTCAGCTACGACCAGCAGAAGAGAGACTTTCCTGGTCTTTCGATCTTCTCGAGCAACACCTTCCTGAACCTGTCAACTGCGAACCGCAACGCTATCATCGCGCGCGGTGTGACGGGCGCTCAGATTGATACCGCATTGAACTTCCTGAGCAGCATCTCCGGCCCGGTTCCACGCACCGGCGATCAGAAACTGTTCCTGCCGAAGTTGGATTGGACCATCAACGACAAGAACACCTTGACCGTCAGTTACAACCGTCTGCGCTGGGAATCACCGTCCGGTGTTCAGACTCAGGCGACCAACACACGCGCCATCGATAACTTCGGTGACGACTTTGTCAATATCGATGCGATCAACGTGAAACTCGCCTCGACCTTAACCCCAACCTTGCTGAACGAGTTCCGCATGCAGTGGGGAAGGGATAACGAGACACAGTTTAGTCAGGCGCCGGCGCCCGGTGAGCCGACGAACGCTCCCGGCGGACGTTCGCCGCAGACCTTCATTCAGAATGGTTTCTCGTTTGGTATGCCCGAGTTCTTAGAGCGCGCGGCGTTCCCGGATGAGAGAAGGTGGCAGTTTGCCGATACCGTGACGATGAGTCATGGCAACCACAACATCAAGTTTGGCGGCGACATTAACTTCGTCAAAGACATCATCAACAACCTGCGTTTCCTGGGCGGTGAGTTCAACTACACCGGCGCCAACGGACTCCCGGATTTCATCGTTGACTACACCAACTTCACGACCAACGGCTCGATTCGCCAACTGTCGGCCGCCCCGAATGGCAACCTCGGACTTTGCGTTGGTTCCACTCGTCGTGCCGGTAAGTGCTACGCCGGAAACTTCAACCAGGGCTTTGGTGTTCTCGGTCTGACTATGAAGACCACCGACTTGAACTACTTCATTCAGGACGACTGGCGCGTCTCGCCGCGACTCACTTTGAATCTGGGTCTGCGTTACGAATACCAGCTCAATCCTGATCCGATTAACGTGAATCCGACGTTGCCGCAAACCAACAATAAGGTTGACGATCGCAACAACTTTGGACCACGCATCGGTTTCGCTGTCGACGTTACCGGCGATGGCAAGACCAGCATTCGCGGTGGCTGGGGTCTGTATTACGGCCGCGTGATCAACTCGACCGTTTACAACTCACTCGTCAACACCGGCGTGGGCATCGATCAGGGCCAACGTCAGTTCACCACTAGTTCTACCAACCTGGCGGCTGCCTGCACGGGCACTAATCCGCCGACCTCGGCTGACAACTGTGCGTTCCTGCCGATCTATCCGAACTTGCTCAGCGGTTCCAACCCACCGGTTGGCGCGGTGCAGTTCTTCGATGACGACTTCCAACTGCCACAGATTCATCAGTGGGACTTCATCCTCGAACGTGAGATCGCGAGAAACACGGTTGTGTCCGCCTCGTACCTCGGCAGCTTTGGCAACTCGTTGCCGAACTTTGTCGACACCAACCTGCCGGCGCCGTCTCGCTTTGTGACGCTCAACGTGGTTGGTGGTCCATTCGGAGGTCAGCAATTGTCGACCCCGCTGTTCACCGGACCGCGGCCGGATACACGCTTCCTGCAATTGACTGAAATCCGCAGCAACGTGTACTCGAAGTATCACGCGCTCGTGCTGCAAGCCAATCGCCGTTTGACGAGCGGATTGCAGTTCCAGACGAACTACACCTTGTCGCGCGCTTCTGACAACGGTCAGAGTTCAGTGACGTTCACTTCAAACAACCTGCCGTTCAATGCATTTGACCAGTCTGGTGAAGATGGACTCTCGAACTTCGACCGCAGACAGAAGTTTGTGGCGAGCGTGGTTTACAGCCCGAATCCGTTCAAGGATGGCGCGGCCAAGCACGTCTTTAATGGCTGGACGTTCGCCCCGATTCTGAACGCGTTTTCAGGAGCGCGGTTCACCGGCAACATCAGCGGTAACATCAATCCGACGTCGTTCGGTGTCGCTTCGAGTCAAACTCCGGGCGGCGGCGTGAATGGTTCAGGCGGTGCGACTCGCTTCTCGCTGGTGCCACGCAACTTCTTCAAACAGCCGAACATTTGGTACGTTGACGCTCGCCTCTCGCGTCGCTTCAGCGTTACTGAAAGTGTGAAGCTTGAGTTCCTGGTTGAAGGCTTCAACGTTTTCAACCGCACTCAGGTGACGTTTGTGCAGGGTACGATTTACAACCTGTCAGGCAACACCCTGAACTTCAACGCTCCTTTCGGAAGCACGACGGGCGCTGACAGCACGCTGTTCCGCGAACGTCAGGTGCAGTTCGCAGCACGCTTCGAGTTCTAAATTAAGAACGCGCTGGTCTAACTCATCCACAGATTACACAGATTTCTGTGTAATCTGTGGATTGCTTTTTGGTTAGTGCCCGGCAAACGTTTATAATGCCCGGTCTTTTCATTGATTACGGCTCTAATTAAGGGGAACTCTACAAAATTGGCGAACGAACAGTTTGACGTGACGATTATCGGCAGTGGTCCTGGCGGTTACGTTGCGGCGATTCGCGCTGGTCAATTGGGCCTGAAAACCGCGATCGTCGAGAAGGATAACCGGCTCGGTGGCACCTGCACTTTGCGTGGCTGCATTCCGACAAAGCAAATGTTGATGTCCGCCTACATTTACGAAAAGATGCAGCACGCGGCGGACTTTGGAGTACAGGCTTCAGGCATTCAATTGGCTTTTGCCGACGTGCAGAAGAGAAAAGACAAGGTGGTGCTCAAAAACGTTAAGGGCATCGAGTACCTGATGAAGAAGAACAAGGTGACGGTCTTCAAGGGTACCGGCAAACTGGCCCTTCCGGGCAAGGTCGAATTAACTGACGCCGAAGGAAACAAACAGACGATTCAGACCCGCAACATCATCATCGCCACCGGTTCGGTGGTGCGACCGATTCCGGGGTTCGAAACTGACGGCGAGAAGGTCGTCAACAGCGATCACATTCTCGAATTGCAGCAGGTGCCGAAGTCGTTGATCGTGATGGGCTCGGGCGCCGTGGGGGTCGAGTTCGCGTCGGTCTATTCGCGCTTTGGGGCCGAGACGACGATTGTTGAACTGCTGCCGCGGCTGGTGCCTTTGGAGGATGAGGAAGTTTCGAAAGAGCTGGAGCGCAGCTTCCGCAAACGCGGGATCAAGTCGCAGGTCGATACGAAACTCGAGAAGCTCGAGAAAACCGAGACAGGCGTGCGCGTCACCGGCAAAACGTCAAAAGGCGAGACGGTAACTCTAGAAGCCGAGATGCTGTTGGTTGCCGTGGGCCGGATGCCTTACACGCAAGGTCTCGGGCTCGAAGGAACGAAGATCAAAGTCGAAAAGGGTTTTGTTCTTGTAGACGAGTATCAGCAGACTGCGGAAAAGGGCGTGTATGCGATCGGCGACGTCGTGCCGACTCCGTTGCTGGCCCACCTTGCTTCGAAGGAAGGCATCGTTGCGGTAGAGCATCTTGCAGGAAAGAAGGACGTGCGTCCGATCAATCTGCGGCTGGTGCCAAACTGCACTTACTGCGATCCGGAAATCGGTTCCGTTGGATTGACCGAAGCGAAAGCGAAGGAGCAGGGCTACGATGTGAAGGTCGGTAAGTTTCCGTTCTCCGCGTCGGGCAAGGCCCGCATACTCGGTGAGGAAGAAGGCTTCGTAAAGATCGTCAGCGAGAAGAAGTACGACGAGATCCTGGGCGTTCACATCATTGGACCGCATGCGACTGAGTTGATCGCGGAAGCTTGTGTGGCGATGCAGCTTGAATCGACCGCCGACGAGCTCGGCCGAACGATGCACGCTCATCCGACGATCTCGGAAGCGGTGATGGAAGCTGCCGAGGGTGTTCACGATCTCGCGATTCACATTTAACCATCCGCAGATTACACAGATGGACCAAATAGAAAAAACGGATCACGACAAGCGGCGGCGCCGGCGTCAGCCGCGGCCCAGGTTTCAGATGCGCGTCAGCACGAAGTACGCGCCGCGCAAGGCTACAAACGGTAAGCCGTTGAGCTGTAGTACTGAAACAACTCTCAAACCCGAGCAGCACCTTGAGCTTTACCGTTATCTGAAACTCACGCGTCTCGTCGAAGAACGGCTCGTGAATCTCTATCGACAGACGAAAGTCGTCGGTGGTGTGTTTCGCTCGCTTGGTCAGGAGGCGACGGCGGTCGGAACCGCATATGCGTTGCAACCGCACGACTTTATCACTCCTTTGATCAGAGATCTCGGCGCCGTTCTCGTAAAAGGAATCCGGCCCCGCGACATCTTCGCGCAGTACATGGCGAAGGCCTGGGGACCATCCGGCGGAAGAGATCTCAACATCCACTTCGGCGATATGAACAAGGGCTTCATCGGTCCGATCTCTCACCTGGGCGACATGATCCCGGTGATGACCGGCATTCTGCTCGGCGCGCGCATGCAGAAGAAGAAGTTCGTCGCCATTGCTTACATCGGCGATGGCGGCATGAGCACGGGCGCGTTTCATGAAGGACTGAACTTTGCCGCAGTGCAGCGATTGCCGTTGCTTGTCGTCGCCGAATACAACTACTACGCCTACTCGACACCGACGAGTTTGCAGACGGCAGTGCGAGACCTGGCTGAGAAGGCTGCGGGCTATGGGATTCCGGCACACATCGTTGACGGAAACGACGTAGTTGCGTGTTATGAAGTCACGAAGCAGGCGGCTGAATATGCGCGGCGCGGTGGCGGTGCGGTGTTGATCGAAGCGAAGACTTACCGTCGCAAAGGTCACGCGGAGCACGACGATCAGCGTTATTGCCCTTCGGGTGAAATTGAGTGGTGGGAACAGAATAACGATCCGATCGATCGTTACGAAAGATTTCTTTTGGAATCGAATCTGGCGACGAAAGAGAAGCTCGACGAGATCGTGGCAGGTATTGTGCGCGAGATTGATGAGGATTGCGCCTGGGCTGAGTCTTCACCGATGCCCGACGCCGAGCAGGCGGCGTATGGAGTGTTTGATAACAACGTCGTGCCGCCGGCGTTTAGACCCAAAGTTCTGGAGGGTTAGGTAATGGTTTTTCCAACTTAAGCAAGTCAGTCTGAGTATCTAACGATGTCCACTGCCGTCAAAAAAGAACACAAATCAGCGCGCCCGGAACGGGGCGGCCAGGCCACGATAGTTGAAGCAATCCGCCAGGGAATTTGGGAAGAGATGGAACGCGATCCGACCGTCTTTGTGATCGGTGAAGACGTCGGCGCCTACGGTGGCGCGTTCAAGGTCACTGATGGGTTGCTCGACGAGTTTGGCAAAGAGCGAGTGATTGATACGCCGATCTCCGAAGGCGCGATCGTTGGTGCTGCGTGTGGAGCTGCCTTGATGGGCATGCGTCCCGTCGCCGAGTTTCAGTTTATTGATTTTATTTCGGCCGGCTTCGATCTGCTGACAAACTACGCCGCCAAGTGTCGTTATCGCTGGGGCGCCGGGATACCGGCTGTGTTTCGTGGTCCATGCGGTTCCGGTGTGCGCTCCGGCCCATTCCACTCGTTGAATGCCGAAAGCTTTTTCCTCAATACCGCGGGCCTCAAGATAGTCGAACCGTCAACTGCTTACGACGCGAAAGGCCTGATCAAAGCGGCGATTCGCGATCCCGATCCGGTCCTCTATTTCGAACACAAGAAACTTTATCGCCTGCCACGTCTGCGTGAAGAACTGCCGTCAGACGATTACATCGTCGAGATCGGAAAAGCTCGCGTCGCACGCGCCGGACGCGACTTGTCGATCATCACGTTTGGCGCGATGGTCCTGACTGCGCTCGACGCCGCCGAGGAACTCGAAAAGGAAGGCCTGGACGTCGAAGTCATCGACTTGCGAACCCTCGCGCCGCTCGACAAGCAGACGATATTCGACAGCGTAAAGAAGACCAGCAAGGCGATCGTCCTGCACGAAGCGTCTCGCACCGGCGGCATCGGCGGCGAGATCACAGCGCTGCTTGCCGAAGAGGCTTTTGAGTGGCTCGACGCGCCCGTGATTCGTATCGCGTCGATCGATACGCCGGTGCCGTATGCGCCGCCGTTGGAAGACTACTATTTGCCGCAGACGAAAGACGTTGTCGATGCAGCGCGCAAACTGGCGGCTTATTGAAAAACTTAGACAGGATTACATGACTTAGACAGGATTACATGATTGGCATGATTGACTGACTAAGCCACAATCTTCGAAATCCTGTAAGAACAGAAGTCCTGCTAAATGCTGTAATCCTGTAAAGAAGCGTGGAGTTGAGATGAGCACTGAAGTGGTGATGCCGCAGATGGGTGAGTCCATCGCGGAGGGAACGATTACAAAGTGGTTGAAGAAGGTCGGCGAACGTGTCGAGCGCGATGAACCGCTGTTTGAGATCTCGACCGACAAGGTCGATGCGGAAATCCCGTCGCCCGCGGCCGGAACGTTGACGGAGGTCAGATTCAACGAGGGCGATACTGTCGAAGTTAATACCGTCGTCGCCGTTCTCGATGGCGATCAGGCCGGCGCGGCAGCGCCTGCGCCCGCGAAGCCGGTTGAAGAAAAGCCGGCGCCGGTTGAAGCTGCGCCACCGCCTCCGCCGCCACCGAAGCAGGAGGCGCCTGCTCCTGCACCACCTGCACCTGCTCCTCCGGCGCCGCCACCACCGCCACCTGCTCCTGTCGCGGCTGCTCCTGCTCCTAAAGCAGCCGGAGCTATTCCTACTGCCGACGAACTGCGCAGGACCAAGTCGAGTCCTCTCGTGCGCAAGATCGCGCAAGAGCATGGCGTCGATATTTCCAGACTCGAAGGCACTGGTCTAAGTGGGCGAGTAACCAAGAACGACATCCTGAGTTTCATCGAATCAGGCCCCGCCCCTGCCGCTGCGCCATCTGCCCCTGCTCCTGTTCCATCTGCTCCTGCTCCTTCCGCTCCTGAGCCCGTTGCGCCGCCACCGCCGAGACCACTGGCCGGCGATCGCGTGGAGCAGATGAGCGTGATGCGCAAGAAGATCGCAGAGCACATGGTCCTGTCGCGCCGCACCTCGGCCCACGTCACCACGGTCTACGAGATCGATATGACGCGCATCGCGCGACTGCGTGATCAGCATCGCGACGCGTTCTACGAACGGACCGGGACCAAGCTGACGTTCATGCCTTTTATCTTCGAGGCCGTGAACAAGGGCCTGCGCAAGTTTCCGATCTTCAACGCGCAGGTCAACGGCGAACAGATCATCTATAAGCAGGACATCAATCTGGGAATGGCCGTGGCCCTCGACTGGGGCTTGATTGTTCCGGTAATTAAGCGTGCCGACGACCTGAGCATCTCGGGGCTCGCGCGGGCTGCAAACGATCTTGCAGATCGTGCTCGGACCAAGCAGCTCAAGCCCGACGAGGTTACCGGCGGGACGTTCACCATCACGAACCCGGGAGTTTTTGGTGGTCTATTCGGCACTCCGATCATCAATCAGCCGCAACTCGCGATTCTCGGTGTGGGTAAGATCGAGAAGCGGGCCAAGGTGATGACCACGCCGGATGGCGACGATTTTATCGGTATTCGTTGGATGGCCTATTTCGCCCTGAGCTTTGATCACAGAGTCATCGATGGAGCAGATGCGGAGCGTTTTCTGGCCTTCGTTAAGGAGCAATTAGAGGCGGGGGATTTCTCGGTTTAAGCCACAGATAGTCACGGTTCCACAACAGATCGGAAATAAATCTGTAGTAATCCGTGATACTCTGTGGCTCTTCTTATTGCGATAAAGTGGTGATTAGATGAAGAAATGCGGAGGCTATTGACTTAGTTCGAACGAAGTTCTAAGACATGTCATCCGCAAAATTTGCAGAGCGGGAGGCGAGGAGCGAGGACTCGCCGTTAATCAGCTTGAAGAAGACGCGCGTTTCAAGAAGCGCGTTAACTAGTTACCAGTTTAAGGAGATAAATCGATGGTATTCACTAAACATAAAATGTTTGCCCCGGCAGTGCTTATCACCTGCCTATTAGTCTTCTCAGCCTCCCCTATCCTGGCCCAAGATACAACCAACCCGGCAGGCTCGCGCACCGTCGCCAGCGGCCAGAAAATGAAGCTCAAAGGCGTCGTTACGCGACGTGATGCTGATACGTTCACAGTTCGTGATATGAATGGTGTGGATACGGTTGTGCGTTTGGACGACAGGACCAGCGTAAAGACTAAGGGTGGGTTCCTGCGTAGCGGCACAAACTACGCGCAAACCAGCATCCTCCGTGGCTTGAATCTCGAGATTGAAGGTCGCGGAAACTCCTCGGGCGAACTAATGGCAGAGAAGATTCGCTTTAACGAATCAGATATGCGCGTCGCACGCGCGGTTGAATCACGCGCTGCTCCGCTCGAAGAGAGAGCCTCCGATACAGAAACCAAGCTCAGCCAGGTCGAAGCCAATGCGCAGCGCCTGTCGGGCCAGTTGGATGAACTAGCTGCGGTATCGAATGCTGCCCGTGGCGGCGCGAAGGCTGCTCAGGCAACTGCCGACGCGGCTGTCGCCGGCGTCAATGCCACCAACGAGCGCATCTCGGCTCTCGACGACTACACACTGCAAACCACTTCCGCGGTGAACTTCAAGTCGGGCAGTGCGGTGCTTTCACCTGAGTCGAAGACCACGCTCGACGACATCGCGAGCAAGGCTTTGAATGCGAAAGGTTACGTTCTCGAGGTTTCGGGATTTGCCGATTCAAGAGGCAGCATCAACCTGAATCGCCAGCTAAGCCAACGTCGCGCTGATGCCGTCATTCGTTACCTGGTTGAGAATCACAACATTCCGCTGCGACGCATTGTGACGCCGTTCGGCTATGGTGAGATGAATCCAGTTGGTGAGAACGAAACGCGTGAAGGTCGCGCGCAGAATCGTCGCGTCGAGATCAAGTTGCTTGTTAACAAGGGACTTACGTCTCCATCGCCGACGATGAATCCGGGCACTTCGGGTTCGGGCAACTAATCTAAACTGTGGAGTTTCGTTGACAGGTGCAACTCCACGGACGAAACATGGCACCAAAAGAGTCGTGGATCATGCCGTCAGAAACGCGGTAGGATAGGTTAGACATGCAGGCCAGCACTGGCGGCATGAGACAGACTCGAAGGGTGTCATGATGATTTTCGGGGTTGCAGAAAAATTTTGGCGGCCGGCATTCTTGCTAGGAGTGCTGGCCCTTTTTCTATCTGTTCCAACCGTGCAAGCGCAGGCGCAGTCTGTTAAAGACCTGCCGCCGCCACCTCCTCTCTGGAAACCAAAACCCACGCCGACTCCAAAGCCACCTGAAGCTGAAGTGCTCGAGGTTGTTAAGATCTCTTCAAACCTCGTAATGGTTCCGGTTTCGGTTACCGATCAAAATGGTCAGGCCGTCCAGGGACTTCAGATTCCCGATTTTCGTTTGGACGAAGAGGGTCAGCAGCAAAAGATTACGGAGCTGGGAAACCCGGAACAGATCCCACTCGAAATCGCCTTGCTGATCGACGTGTCAGGCAGCACGAATACGAGGTTTGAGTTTGAAAAGTTAGCAGCGGCGCGGTTTCTGAAAGAGGTATTGAAGAAAGACGATCGCGCGTCGCTGTTTATTATTGACCGCACACCCGTTCTCAAACAGGTGAGCACGACGGCTGACGTCGCCTCGAACACACTGCTTACGTTTTCGCCTGCCGCTGACAAGGGACCAACTGCGTTTTATGACACAGTGGTCGAAGCGTCGAAGTATCTCGAAAAGACTCCTTCGAGGCATCGTCGTGTGGTCGTAGTGATCTCGGATGGAGCCGACAATTTCAGCGAGATTATTAAGAAGACCATTGGGACAACGGCTGAGGAACAACTGTCGGTCTCGGCGGCGGTAAAGGATCGCGTCAATGCCCGGGCCTTAGCCGAGGTCGAGCGTAGCCTGCAACGCGCGGATGCCGTTTTCTATGCGATCAATCCGGCGGGAAACACGATGTATTTGAACGTGATTACCAGGCGTGGTCATGAAGGAATGCAACGGCTCGCGGACTCGACCGGCGGCAATACTTTCGTGCCTGAAGCGGACGCTGATCTTACTAACGTGTTCAACCGGATTGCGGCGGAGTTACGCGGGCAGTATTTGCTGCAATACTATGCGAATTCGGAAGTGCCCGCGACGCAGTTTCGGCGGATCCGTGTGACAGTTCCGGCGCGCAACGATGTGCGCGTTCGCGCCCGACAGGGCTTCTATCCGAAAGCCGGGAAATAAATAGGTCCTATAAGTCCTATAGGACCTATTGCCTCATCACTACCAGCACATCCGCCAGACGATTGATAACGTTCAGCAGTGATCTTCCGGAAGCGTCGAATTGATTCGAGGCTGCCTGTTCCTCGGCGGCCGCTGCGCCTGCTGCAACTCCCGCGAGTTTGATGTAGTAGGGTTGAAGTTCGGGAGTGGTGCGGAATTCGATCTCCAGTTTGTCCAGGCTCTCGCGGAAACCCTGTATGCTCGTCCTGACTCTCACTTTGCTTTCCTGATTCTTTTGCAGCACCGCCGGCGACGCTTCATTTCTCTTCGCGGCTTCATCAACCGCGGCGATACCACTCGTCACCCCACCCAACAAGTAAATGAACCTGGTCAGAAACTTGATCTGGTCGGCAACCTTCGTGGCGCCGGCCGTTCGAACCTGGGCCGTCTTTTGTGCCGCTGCTGCCGCGCTGGATGCTTTCGATCTCGAGGTTCGACTCCGCGTCTGGCCTGAAGTCGCCGAAGGGGCGATGAGAATGGCTGTTAGTGAAGCGATAGCGATGCGTTTCAACATGATTGACCTCTTTGACTTTTCTGGGATGGCCGATTGTACCAAAGACCAACGCGGCTGTTAGAATGACGCCACAAGACTGCGATCTGGTTGCATGATGAGGGAAAGAAAGCTTTTGGTCCAACGTTTGGGACTCGTCGACTACGAATCAGGCCTCTCGATCCAGAAAAAGACCGAAGCAGCAGTGAAGTCAGGTCTGCAACCAGACACATTGCTACTGCTTGAACATCCACACACGCTCACCATCGGTCGCCGCGGCGACAGCTCTTCAGTGCTGCTGACCGAAGAGCAACTCAAATCGCGCAACGTAACGCTGTTTGAAACGAATCGTGGCGGAAAGGTCACGTATCACGGTCTGGGCCAGGTGGTCGGTTATCCGATCATTAACCTCAGTCCCGATCGTGAAGACGTTCACCGTTACGTGCGCGATCTTGAAGAAGTGTTGATTCGAACGATGTCGGATTTCGGCATCGATGCCTTTCGAATCGAGGGGTTAACCGGCGTGCACGCCCAGCACGGAAAGATCGCGGCGATCGGCGTGCACATCTCGCGTTGGGTGACGACCCACGGCTTCGCGCTCAACGTGAATACGAACCTGAGTTATTTCGATCTGATAATCGCCTGCGAAGGCGAACCAGTGACCTCAATGGAAGAGTTGCTTGGCGTCGAAACCGACTTGAGTACGGTTGAAGATCGCATCATGGTCCACTTTGCTGAAGTGTTTTCGTATACGTCGAATCCGTGTTTATCTGCGGTCTAATATGCTTAACATCAACATGATCCACGAAGCGCGTGAACGAATCGGAACGCGCATTCATCGCACGCCGGTGATTACCTCGAGACAGTTTAATGAGGTGGCCGGGAAAGCAGTCTTCTTCAAGTGTGAGAACTTTCAACGTGCCGGAGCCTTCAAGATTCGCGGCGCCACCAACAAGATTCAGTCGTTGACGGACGACGAGAAGAAACAGGGCATCGTTGCGTTTTCATCCGGCAATCACGCGCAAGCGGTCGCGCTCGCCGGGCGCGAAGCTGGCGTTCGTGTTCTGGTTGCAATGCCTGAGGACGCACCGGCAGCGAAGGTTGCGGGCACGCGTGGCTACGGCGCCGAGATCGTATTCTACGATCGACACAAACAGGATCGCGAAGCATTCGCTTTAGACCTCGCCGAACGCGAGCGACTGGTGATGGTCCCACCGTACGACGACTATTTCATACTTGCGGGACAGGGAACCTGCGGGCTCGAGTTGGTGGAAGAAGTGCCGGATCTGGATTGTGTTCTGGCGCCGTGCAGCGGTGGTGGCTTGTTTGCGGGAGTGGCCACAGCCGCGAAATCTTTAAACTCGAAGATTCGTTGTTTCCCAGTTGAACCTGAAAGCGCCGATGACACGCGGCAATCGTTTTTGAAAGGCGAGCGCGTTTCGATTCCGCCGCCGCCGACGATTGCGGACGGTCTGCGCGTTCAAATCCCGGGCAAACTGACCTTTCCGATCGTGCAACGGACGGCTGACGATGTCTTGACGGTTTCTGACGAGCAGATCATCGAGACGCTGCGGTTCATGTTGTTTCGCATGAAGATTCTGGTTGAGACTTCCGGTGTGACCGCTGCCGCAGCGGTTATGTTCAAAAAGCTGCCGGCTGATACTAAGCGCGTGGGCGTCATTCTCTCCGGCGGGAATATCGATCCGGATCTGTTAGAAAAAATCATTTAACCACAGATTTACACAGATCTCACCGATCAGAAATGAACTGATATTCGCGATCACGATGACCGCGAAGTCTCTCCATTTTGTTTCCTTCCCAAAGGCCAGCCAGAAGAGCAGACACTCCGCGAGCGGCGCAAACGTCTCTGCGACGACGATATAAAGCGTCTCAGATCTCTGCATCAACAGCAGCGGCAAAACGAGAATGACGATCGGGTAGGTACACGCAGTCAGCCAAAGGCCGGCGAAAAGGCGACGCCTTTTCGGATGGTGCGATGACAGTCCGAGCAGAAGGATCGTAGTCTCGATCGCTATCGTGAGCAGATAACCAATCGGCAGGAAGCGCCAGAGTTCGTATGGCGACACTTAAAGCATCCTCAACAGAAACGGCGCTTCGGCCAGCACGTGCGCGATCGCAACGGTGAAGTAGATGTCGCGGGTCGTGGAGTAGTCCATCGAAAAACCGAACCACAGCATGACGACAAGCACGACTGCGACAACGAGGAGGCTGGCGATCAGTTTCGGAAAGCCTTTCGGATGACGCGCGGCTGGTACGGTTCTCGCCTTCCAAAATGCCAGTGGTCCAAGTAACGGCAAGGCAACGATCCAGACAGCGTAATGCAGCATTTCCAGGAATAGGTGCACTGAGACGAGAAGATGGCTCGATACCTGTGGCAACAGTTGCGCGCCTGAGTGTTGCGTGATTCGCCAGAATAGACCGTTGTCATCCGGAAGTCGTGAAGTTTGAGACAACTGCCAGATCATTGCGGCCAGGACGATTGGCAGCAAGCAAAGGCATCGACGATAAACGCGCGACCAGGCCGGACGTGTACGAAGCAAGTGGCGATCGAGAAACCAGAGCGCCACGAGAGGATGAATGTAGACGATCGCGAGGCTGAAGAAATCAGGCGCGAGCCAGTTTAACGAACAGAGCGCAAGCGATACGGGCGCCACCCAGATCCAGTTAGCGCGCGGCTTTTGTTTGGCGCGCAGCCAGATCAGCAATCCAAGCCAAAACAGCAGTAGCGTGTTCCAGCTTGCCAGGACCAGATATCCGGAGCTGTCGAGCGCCCGCGTTGCGTCATACAAAAGCGGCAGCGAGATGTAAGCCGCCGTAAGGACAAACAGACCTCCAAACGCGGTGAGAAAAAAGTTCCGCGAACGACCAAAACGCACGGGCAGCCGCATCAGGAAATAGCGCAGCTCGAACCAATTGTGTGGTCCGGCAAAGAGGAAAACCGTGACGATCGAAATCTGCAATGGCAACCAACTGGCGAATCCCGCAGCGGCAGCGATGCATAAAACGACTATCACGCCGAACACCTTCGCGTCCGGCACTTCGAGCCGTCTGCCGATGGACCAGACCCGTAGTTGAGCTGCGCTTTGCACTTATTCCTCGCCGGGCGCGTTCGGATCCTTGATGGGAATGATCAGGCGGAATTTGATGCCGGTCATTTCACTGTCGGGAACGATCTCGACATCGACACCGCCTGCGGTTGATTGTCCTTTCGTTAGTGCTTGCGGCAGGTTGCGCCAGCGAAACGATCCCGGCGGTCCAACGTTGCCGCGCGTGATGATCGTGGCCGTGCCGATCAGTCCACCAAGAAGCACCAGCGCCAGGATGAGCTTGTTCGTTTGTGACAAAGCTGACGGTCTCACTTTACGAGCGAGCAAAACACCCGCGACAGAGAACGCGACAAACATCAGGCAACCCGCGATGATTGTTCGCGTTGAGCCAAACCCAAAGGTGGTAAAAGCCGCTGGAGCGACGCCGCCACCACCCGAAGCCCGCAACTCGTTCAAAGTAGATTGCGCGATCTGAAGGCGCGCTTCATTAGCCCTCGCATCGGGGACAACTTCCAGAGTTGAATGCAGCACGACGGTGCCTGGCGCGATGCTGGGCTTGAGTGGCGCCGGTTGCGACATTTTGACGTTTGCCAGGGCCAGACCGGCCGCTAGAAAAACGATGCAGCAGAAGCAGAGAAGTTTCATGTCCGGTTCTCCTTTTCGCGAAGCTAAGCAGCTTATACTCCTTTGAAATCGACCAAACAAGAGTTAGATCTGTGCCCGTATCCGTGTAAATCGGCGGCAATTTCCTTCCCGAGCCCAAAGCACGTAAAATCCCTCCAGAGGTAATCAATTGGCCCGCGAACTCAGAGTAATCAACAACAACCAGAAAGTCCGTCAACCCAAACCCGAGTGGCTACGCATCCGCCTGGGCGATCCGGCCAATCAAAACCAGGTCTTGCAGTTGATCGAAGGTCTCAACCTGCACACGGTCTGCCAGGAAGCACGTTGCCCCAACATTTTCGAATGCTGGTCCGATCGCACGGCGACGTTCATGCTCGGCGGCGACATCTGTACTCGTCATTGCGGATTTTGCGCGGTGGGAAAAGGGCAGCCGGGACTTCTGGATCCGGAGGAACCGCGTCACGTTGCGGAAGCGGTGAACCACTTGAACCTCGCTCACGCCGTCATCACTTCAGTCAACCGCGACGATCTTCCTGACGGCGGAGCGGCACATTGGGCCGAGACGATTCGCCAGGTCCGCGCCCAGAACCCGGAGTGCAAAGTCGAGGTGCTCATCCCGGATTTCAACGGCGACGAAGCAGCACTCAACACCGTGCTCGACGCGGAGCCCGACGTGCTCAACCACAACACTGAAACGATCGCTCGACTCTATCGACGTGTGAGACCCGACGCCGTCTATCAGCAATCCCTGACGCTCCTGCAACGCGCCGCTGCGCGACGAGATCGCGAAGCCCGAGGCATGTTGACGAAGAGCGGCATCATGGTTGGTCTGGGCGAGACTTTCGAAGAAGTCGTTGAACTCATGCACGACTTGCGCGCAGTCTCGTGCGACATCATGACCATCGGTCAGTATCTCCAACCGCACGCGCGGCGTTTGCCGGTTGAGCGTTATGTCACTCCTGAAGAGTTTGCCAGGTGGCGCGAGATCGGAATGTCGCTCGGATTTCACCACGTCGAATCGAGCCCTCTCACCCGTTCCTCCTATCACGCGCGTGAACAAGCCGCGAAATGAAAGCGACCATTTTCAGACAGCACGGTGGACCGGAAGTGCTCGAGTACACGGACGTGCCGGAGCCGTCCATTCGTGCGGATGAAGTCCTGGTGGAAGTTAAGGCGTGTGGCTTGAATCACCTCGACATCTTTGTGCGCCAGGGACTGCCGGGAATTGAGATTCCGCTGCCGCATATTTTGGGAGAGGACGTTGCTGGAGTCGTGCGCGAGGTTGGAGAACTGGTCACTTGGGTCAAAGCTGGTGACGAAGTGATGGTCCAGCCGGGAGTTTCTTGTGGTCATTGCGAAGCGTGTTTGAGTGGGCAGGATAATCTCTGTCGCGAGTACGACATGATTGGTTATCGCCGCAATGGCGGTTACGCGGAACTGGTAGCGGTTCCGGGAACAAACATCGTTGCGAAACCGGCCAGGTTGAGCTGGGAAGAGGCTGCGGCATTGCCTTTGGTGACAGTGACGGCATGGCACATGTTGGTAACGCGGGCGGCGGTGCAGCCGGGTGAGAACGTGCTGGTCCATGCGGCTGGAAGCGGCGTGGGTTCGATTGCGATTCAGATCGCGAAGTTGCGTGGCGCACGCGTCATTACGACGGCGAGTTCGGAAGAAAAGCTCGCGAAGGCACGCGAACTCGGCGCCGATGAGACGATCAACTACACGCGTGAAGATTGGCCAAAAGAAGTCAGACGACTGACCGGACGCAAGGGCGTTGACGTGGTGGTCGAACACACTGGCGCGGAGACATGGCCGGGCTCGATCGCGGCGCTCAAGAACAACGGGCGGTTAGTGACCTGTGGCGCAACCAGTGGTTACGATGCACGCACGGATCTCAGGCAGGTCTTCTTCCGGCATTTGACGTTGCTCGGATCGTTTATGGGTTCAAAGGCGGAGCTGCTGGAGGCGATGAAGTTTGTCGAGGCAGGAAAGATTCGCGCGATTGTCGATCGAGTTTTGCCGTTGAGTGAGGCGCGTCAGGCGCATGAGTTGATTGAGAGCCGGGGACAGTTTGGAAAAGTGATTTTAAAGCCATCCACAGATTACACAGATTAAATCCGGATCCAATTCTGTGTAATCTGTGGATGGTTAAATAATCACTTTGCGGAGTAATCTTCCATTACGAACCGCTTCCTCAACGCCTCCAGATTTCCTTCCTCAAGATTGAAGTTGGTCCCACCAACAAACTTCTTCAATTCCGGATCAGCTTTGGCCCAATCAACAACCTGAGGCGCATTCGCTTTCAGAAAGTTGCCATCGTCGGCTGTAAAAGGTTTGCCGTCCTTACGCGAGACGACCCAGATGTAGGTATATTGACCGTTGCGCACGAAGCGGAGGGCTTCTTCGAAATCATTCAGTGGTGATGGTGATGGCTGCTGCGGCGACGACGGTCCCTGGCCAACTGGCCCGGGAGTCGGAGCGCTCGACGAGCCACTGCAACCCGCGAGAAGCAATGTCGCCAGGATCAATATAGGTCCTATAAGTCGCATAGGACCTATTCCAATTGATCTTTCAGTCATCTTCACGGCACCTCAAACGGATCTTCCAGCACAGGCCCGAGCTTCTCGTCCCGAATATACAGGATCGTACACTCCGAATCCTCGTAAACAATATCAAACCAACCGCTCGCCCTCGCGTGCTCGAAGAAATCGTGATGATTATTATCGGAGAACACGTAACGGGCGCCAAACCGATCGCGAATCAGCGGTCCCGGATCCTCTTCCTGGCCGAGCGTGATGCGATCGTAGAGCCTCGAGAGTCGCGAATCCTTCTCGTACAGGTAACTCGGATCGAGTCCGGAGACGTAGTAGTGCGTCGGATCGAAATAAAAGAGCCGCGGAAAGTCGTCCCAGTCAGTATTGAAAATGATTTGCCCGGGCGGCACATTCGCTCGCATCCATTCTGCACCGGCTCGATAAAGATCGTGAGGTTCACTGTCCCCAATCTCTTTCATGGTTGAGCGCAGGTTAAAGAACAGGAAGAAACACAGCGCCAGCGCGACCAACGCGGCTGCAATCATCTGTGCCCAGCCGCGCAAGTCACTATCTTTGTCCGACGCCGGTGGCGGCTGCACCTCGCTGTCGAGAAATGGCTTGAGTTCTTCCATGACGTCAGCAGGAAGACGCGTCAGATATGGACGAAAACCATCGAGCCATGGTTTGAGCGAGAACCCTGCGAACAAGACAGCAAACGGCGGCCAGTATTCTGCAATTCGCTTCCAACGCGCTGTCATGATCATGAGTGCGGTAGAGAAGAGCAGAAAGAAGATCGGATGATGAGCACGCCGGCGTTCCGAAGGTTCAAAGGCGATGAAACCAACCAGCATCGCGATGCAAGCGACTGCCGAGTTACCAAGAAACTCCCACGAGTCGTATGGATACCACTCGGATCCGACTTTGGTGTCGAAGTCAGAGGGAGTGATCTTGATTTTCATGTGCTCCACCAGCAACTCGAAGTTGTGTGGAAAGTAAGGATTGAGCACGAGACCCGCCGCACATCCGACCAGCACAAACACCAGCGGCCGCCATTCAAATCTTATCTCAGTGATAGCAATCGTGATGACCCAAAACACTGTGGCCATGATCAGCAGCACAAACAGATCGTAGGTCCAGGTAAAGATCAGCGCGAGTGGAAGTAGTGGCCGGTACTTCCTCTGAAAGAACAGGTAAATCGCGATTACCAGAAAAATGATTGCGAAGGGCGGCGCCTTGGCCATGTTCATGCGAAAAAGAAACGGCGCCGAACAAGCAAGGAGAGCGACTAACCACACGAGCACGTAACGAACGCGATAGCGCATCAACAGCCAGTAGCACGAGAGCATCGCGAGACTGCCAAACACTGCCGACGCGATCTTTGCGCCCAAACGCGGATCTGACATCGCCGCGAACGGGATCTGAATTATGTGGAAAAGGAGGTGGTGATCCACATAGTCTTTTGCGTTCAGCGTGGTCAGTGGAAGCCAGGGAAAGGCCGGAGGAAAGGCATTGGCTTTTATCGACTCCCAGAGCGCTCGTGTCCACTTGATATGGTAGTAGCCGTCGAAATCGCCACAGCAGATCGCCGAAGTAGAGAACTGGAGCTGCCAGAAGATCACGCCGATGGCGATCGCGCCCGCGATGAATTGAAGGGTTCTAATAAGAGATGTGAATCTGGAGAGTCTGCCGGAGGGGGTCGTCATCAATCGTGCAACTGTCTCGTGATTTATCAGGTCACAGTTGTTCGATCAGATCAAGTAGCGCTCGAGGATCGATCGGCTTGGTCATGTGCGCGTTAAAGCCTGCCTTGGTTGAGCGTTCCTTGTCGTCAAACATCGAGTAGCCGGTCACGGCCACCATCGGAACATTCTCATAACCGGGCAAGGTTCTCACTTCTCGTGCCAACTGGTAACCGTTCATCTCGGGCATGCCGATGTCGGAGATTATGACGTCAAACTGTCGCTCTCGTGCGGCTTTCAGTGCTGCCGGTGCTGAAGCGGCGGTGACCACGGAATAACCGGCGTGGCTCAAAACTACTGCGAGCATTTCCGTAACGTCCGCAACATCATCTACGACGAGAGCCGTTCGACGCTCGGGCGGTTCGCTCTTCAGAACCTCAGCATCGGCTGAAACGTCAGCGGAGTGATTGGCCTGGTTCGGCAGAAATTGACTGAGATAGTGAGGCGAGTGCTCAAAACCGGCACCAACGCACGATGAGTAATAATCTCGCATCGAGGCAGCCTTTCCGCAGTTTGTTTTGTCAGACCGCTGGTTGTATGGAGAGCGAGTTAACTGTAGCTGAAACAACCAAGGCGTGTCTACATAACTCGCGATTTTTGATCTGATTCTCATCTAAAGATTTGTACTCAACCATAAATAAAAACATCGTGGACAGTCTTTAATTATTTTGTTACGTTGACGAAACTCAGACCAACAAAAGGAGCGAACGAGATGGCGACCAAAAAAGGTACCAAGAAGTCCCGTGGCGCGCGCAAAGGCGCGGGCAAGGGCGCAAAGAAGCGGGGCGGCGCCAGGAAAGCAGCGGCAAAGAAAACGACGAAGAAGGCAGCTAAGAAAGCCGGAAAGAAAGCCGGAAAGAAAGGTGGCACTAAGAAGGCCGCCAAGAAGGCTGCGAAGAAGGCGGTAAAGACTACGAAGAAGGCGGCAAAGAAAACGACGAAGAAGGCCGCGAAGAAAGTAGCGAAGAAGGCTGCTAAGAAAGGGGCAAGAACAAGGAGGCCAGGAGGACCGCCACCAATGCCATCACCACCACCAGCCGTGGCGCCAGTTGAAGAGACCTACGCTGCGCCCGAAGGCGCTGGTTCGGAAGTGGCGCTTGAAAGCGTCGGCGGCGAGTCTGAGGCTGTGAGCGAGGAAGGTAGTTAACCACGAACGTGCGGTTGGCTTTGGGTTTTCTTGATGTATCCAGCCGGCAATCTTTTCATTCCAGTAGAGCACGGGCAGTTAGAAGCCATTCTTAAGGAGCCGCGGCAAGGTTCGCCAAAGGGTGTTGCCCTGGTTCTACATCCCCATCCGCTTGGAGGCGGCACGATGCACAACAAAGTGGTGTTTCGTGCCGCCGTTGCTTTAAACGACGCCGGCCTGACGACACTGCGGATCAACTTTCGTGGCGTTGGACAGAGCACCGGGCAACATGATGACGGACGCGGCGAGCAGGACGACGTGCGTGCAGGGCTCGACTACCTCGCGCAACACTATCCGGGACTGCGCATCACGCTTTGCGGGTTTTCGTTTGGAGCGCGGTTCGGCTTGGAGGTTGGAATTCGCGATCCGCGAGTGGCGTACTTGATTGGCATCGGGACGCCGCTGGAAAAGTACGACTTCGAGTTTCTCAGGTCATGTCGCAAACCGTTGCTGCTGGTGCACGGGGAGCGCGATGAGTTTGGAGATATCGAACAGTTGCGGCAACTGGTAGCGGAGATTGAAAAGGACGTTCCGGTGAAGCTGGTAGTTATACGCGGCGCCGGGCATTTCTTCGACGATCGGCTGGACGATCTGAAACGAGTGATCACGGAGTGGACTACAGAACAACTTGCCGGCTAGCTTTTCAGGGAAGAAAGGCATCTCACGCAAAGGCGCAAAGACGCAAAGAAGAACGGCAAAGGAGGACCCTTCGGAGGGTATAAAAGGTTTTGTGTAAATGGTCATCGACGTCCAACTGAGGTAGGGTTGGCAGGGAGAAAAGATGACCAAAGAGAAAAGCATCGACAACGAGCTCATTGACAATCTGCTGAAGCACTACA
>JBIOVO010000219.1:0-24109 GCA_044867735.1 Pyrinomonadaceae bacterium
TTGCGTCTTCCTTTGCGCCTTTGCGCCTTTGCGCGAGTAATCTCTTTTTGATCCTTGCCACCCTGACCCCGGTCTATTCTCAGGATCTCACCAACCTCGAAACCGACGTACGCGAGCAGATCACATCACTCCAAAACTCCCTCTCCACCCTGCAAAAGGATCCCGCGACGCCAGTCACCGAATTGAGCGACGCCCACGGCAAGCTCGCCCAAACCTATCACGCCTATTCCCTTACTGCTCCTGCCCGCGAGTCGTACCTCAACGCCCATCGCCTCGCGCCGAAAGACTTTCGCTGGATCTATCTCCTCGCAAAGTTAGACCAGCAGGAAGGCCGCTTCGACGACGCCATTCGCCGATACCAACTCGCACGCAGCTTGCAACCCGATTACGTCGCCACGCTCGTGAACCTCGGAAACATCTTTCTCGAACTAAACCGCTTGCACGACGCAAGCGAGAGTTTCAAAGCCGCCCTCGAGCTTGACGCAAATGATCCCGCCGCACACTACGGCCTCGGCCAGGTTGCCATCTCGAAGCGGAGCTACGCAGAAGCAGTCGATCACTTTCAGAAAACACTCGCGCAGGTACCGGGCGCGAACCGCGTCCATTACTCATTAGCCATGGCCTACCGAGGCCTTGGCGATGCAGCGAAAGCGAAAACGCATCTAGCGCAACAGGGAACAGTCGGGGTGCGCGTTAGAGACCCGCTGGTTAATGATTTGCAACAGTTGGTGACAGGCGAGCGGGTGTATCTTGCGCGCGGCAAGCTCGCGTTTGAAGCGCGGCGTTATGCGGATGCCGTTACAGAGTTTCGGAAAGCTGTTGCGTCAAAGCCTGAGAGTGTGACCGCGCGCATAAACCTCGGCGCCGCGCTCACGCAAATTGGTGATGTGAATGGAGCTGTGGAGCAGTTTGAGGCAGCGCTTCGCCTCGAACCAGAGAAAGTCAACGCACATTACAATCTGGCGATCCTGCGGGCTAATCAAAACAAACACAGCGAAGCGATCGGTCACTTACAGTCTGCATTGAAGGTCGAAGCAAACGATCTGAATGCGCGCTTGCTGCTGGCGAGAGAGTTGCTGAAAGCTGAACGTTTGGACGAAGCCCTCGTGGAGTTCACCCGGCTGGTCCAGTTACTGGCCGAACTCGGACGGTGTAGCGAAGCGCCTGAAGTGCAACGACGGATGCTCGCTACGGCGGAGCAGATGGGCAAGACGGATCTATTGGAAAAACTGCTGGCGGGTTTGAAAACCCGTGTTCAGCCGTGTGAACCGGTGGCCAAATGATTCAAGCGTTTCTCGATATAGTTTCGCTCGACGCTATTGGTGGTTAGCTCAAGCGCGCGTCGATAGGCGCTCGACGCCTCGTCGAAGCGACGCAAGCGACGCAATAAGTCCGCGCGGGAGGCGTGATACAAGTAGTAGTTGTCGAGCGCACTGCCGGCGCCTGCTGCTTCAATCAGACTCAAACCTCTTTCAACTCCGTCCGACATCGCCACCGCCGCAGCGTGATTCAACGCAACGACGGGTGAATCCGTGATTCGCATCAGTTCCTCGTAAAGCGCGACGATCTGGCGCCAGTCAGTTTGAGCCGCATTCCGCGCTTCGCAATGGACCGCCGCAATTGCAGCCTGAATCTGATAGTTGCCAACCCGGCCCAACGCCAACGCCTTCTCCACCAGACGCACGCCTTCTTCGATCTCAGCGGCGTGCCAGAGTGAACGATCCTGCTCCTCGAGCGTGACGAGTTCGCCTTCAGCGTTCACACGAGCGTCGCGTCGTGAATCCTGCAAGAGCATCAGCGCCAGCAGACCGATGTTTTCCGGTTGGTCCGGCAGCAGTTCGGAGAGCACGCGCGCCAGCCGGATCGCCTCAGCGCAGAGATCGTTTCGCAACAAGCGCTGACCGGCGCTCGCCGCGTATCCCTCGTTGAAGATGAGATAGATGACAGCCCGGACTGCGAGCAATCGTTGCCCGATGATCTCTAGCGCCGGAACCTCATAAGGAATTCTCGCTAGACGGATCTTCTGTTTCGCGCGAACGAGCCGTTGGGCCAGAGTCGCTTCAGGCAGGAGAAACGCATGAGCGATCTCGGTGGTAGTGAGCCCTCCGAGTGTACGAAGTGTCAGCGCGACTTGCGCTTCGCGACTGAGTGACGGGTGACAGCAGGTAAAGATCAGACGCAGCCGATCATCGGGATACTCGACTGGTTTTTCGAGCAGCGCCGGCTCGACAAATGGCTTCAACCGGCTTGCTTCGTATTCGATTTCGGATTGCTTGCCGGTGCGAGTCTTGTCGCGACGTACGGCGTTGAGGAGTTTGCGATGTGCGACTGTCGTTAACCAGGCGCCGGGATTGTGCGGTACGGCGTCGGTCGTCCAGGTTGAGGCGGCTGAGACGAATGCTTCCTGCAACGCTTCTTCGGCCAGGTCGAACGATCCTGACTGGCGGATCAACGTGGCGATGATCCGGCCATACTCCTCGCGAAAGACCTGCTCGAGTGTCTCGCTCGTTCGCGGCATCGGAGCGAGCGTGGCACATGCGCTGCGCCCATGCAATGTGTGCCAGCACCCGCTCTTCTCTGCGGTCTCTGCGTATCTCTGTGTTCTCTGCGGTTAGAGGCGTATTCAACGCAGAGACCGCAGAGATACGCAGAGAAACACCTGGTCCTCCTACGCAGTCGCGTCAGCCGCCATCTCGGCGAGTGGCCGGATCTCGACTGTGCCAGTTCTCGCCGAAGGGATCTGCGCCGCAATACTCGTCGCTTCGTCGAGATTGTTTACGTTGATCAAATAGTAGCCGCCGAGTTGTTCATGGGTCTCCGCGAATGGCCCATCGGTGATCAGTTCTTTGCCGTCGCGGATGCGCACGCTCGTCGCGGTCGTGATTGGTTGCAGTTCAGAGCCATCGACGAGTTGGCCTTTCTCTGCCAACTGTTGGCTCAGCCGCCCGTACTCGGCATAGATCTCCTGGCGCTGCGCCTCGGTGAGCCCATCCCAGCCATGTTCATCGTGATAAATCAACAGCATGTATTTCATGTCTTCTTTGCTCCTCAGAACTTTGAAAATCTTGCTTTCAACTGTACGACGCGCGACTTTCCTGAAATCGACACAGTAGGAAAGAATATTTTTCGGGGATTACGATGCTCTGGGCGTCTTGAGGTAAGCGATGAGAAAAAGCACGCCCAATGTTGAGTCGATAAGGGCTAACCCCAGAGTTATCGGCGCCACCCGATTTTGCAGGAAGAGCACCACTGCCGCGACACCGAATGTCGCCTTCTCTAGAATCGAGGGAATCATCAACGGCCGGTACCGCACCGGGTCTCGCGACAGAACCAGAAACACAAACTGAAACGCGACCGCGACGCCGATAAAGCCGTAGAAGTATTCAGGATGCGTGATGGGCGGCGGGAAGTCGCGCCCGGTTCTCTCCTCGAGAAAGTACATCGGTAACAACACCACCAGGCCATAGATCCCAGCGATAAGGAACGTGAGTCGGGCGAATCTCATTGGAGTCGCCTGATTCTAGTGGAAAAGACGTCTCGCGCAAAGGCGCAAAGACCAAAGACGCAAAGACGCAAAGTTCCGACCTTCGGCTTCAAAGTTCAGCGTTCAGCCTTTAGGCTGCATTCCCGCGAACCGCAAGCTAAAGCTTGAACTCTGAACTTTGAAGCCGAAGGTCGGAACTTTGCGCCTTTGCGTCTTTGCGCGAGAAATCCTTGTTTGATCCTCCCGGCCTTAAGCTGTTTGCATTACACGCTGCACTTTTGGTGGCTCCTCGCCGAGCCACTCAGGGTGCGTGGCTGTGCCGTCATAGATCGAAGTGGTCTTAAAAAGTTCGTACTCACCATGAGCGGCGGCTTTCGCTGTGCGGCCGAGAATCTCGCTCATCTGTTCAGCCGTCAGCGGCTTGAACGTGCGTGCCGCGGTCAGCGCCTGCTCCAAATTCTCCATACTCTCGCAACCGGTGATCACCACCGATACCGGCAGGTTCATCGCATAATGGAGACACTCGATCGGGCTCACGGTTTTCGATCGCAGTATCATTCCATTCGCCATTGTCTTCATCGCCAGCACGCCGATGTTTTGTTTGACGAGCTCCGGCAGCACGAGTTTTTCAAAGCTCCGGTAATGCGCGTCCATGACGTTGAGCGGCATCTGCACGGTGTCAAACTCAAACCCGTATTCCTTCGCGACCTCGAGCGTGTACAAGTGAATGCGCGGATCCTTGTGACCAGTGAAACCGATGAAACGAATCTTGCCCGCGTCACGCGCTTCGACTAAAGCCGCATTCGCGCCTTCGTCGTCAAACAGTCGATGCGGATCTTCGAAGCGAAGGATCTCATGATGCTGGACCAGGTCGATATGATCGGTCTGTAAACGCTTGAGCGACTCGTCCAACTGTTTCGCTGCGTCTTTTTTGGTGCGGCCGTCGATCTTGGTCATAAGAAAAGCACGTTCGCGATACCCCTCGCGCAAGGCCTTGCCCATTCGCTCCTCGCTCGCGCCCTCGTTGTAGTCCCAACAGTTGTCCATGAAGTTCGCACCATTGTCGATGGCGGTGCGAATCATGCGAATGCTCAATTCTTCGTCGATGGACTTGAAGCCGAGGTGCCAGCCACCCAGACCGATGATCGACGTTTTGACTCCCGTGCGGCCGAGCGTGCGCATCGGCATCTCAAAGTTTGACTCTGTTTTTTGCGACATTTCAGCGTCCTCCCCTGGTTCACTCAGTTTTCCGGATTAGGCCATCAGTTTACAGGATCAATCGGTTGCCAGATAACTGCTGGCGGCGGTGTCCTCTATTTGAAAAACCGTTTTCGGAAATCCCAGGAAGCCAGACGTGATCGGAGTCTTAACACGATGAGGATCTTGCCGCGCCTGCACATGCCGAACTCAAAAGCGGTGCGCCGTCTATGGCGGAAGTCGAAAGCACACGTAACGGTTCATCGCGTCTACTACTCGGCCGAAGTCATTCTCTTCATCGCGATCTACTTTGCGGTCTTCTCAGGCGCTCGGCTGAGAACAATCGACGCCTTCGGCGGCCGCACAGACATGATCCTTTCGCTATTGCTCGTCGGCGTGTTCATCGTGACTCACGTCGTTGCTCGTCGTGTGCTTCTGCCGAAGATTGAACGCTACTACGAACCCGCGCCGTACGACGAACGCAAGATCTTCTTCGACCTCGGACAGGGCACACAGCACATCAAAACGATCGATGACCTCTATCAACAGCTCGCCGAGCGACTCAGGAGCGCGCTCGACGCCAGTAACGCAGCGATCTTTATTCGCGACGATGCGACCGGCAATTTTAACTTGCGCATCTCGTCAGGGCAGGAAAAGGAACTAAAGAACAAGATCTTGCAGTTGCACAAACGCGCCTTTGTGGTGCGCAGGCTGACGAATCTCTCGACTCCGCTCGTAATCGAACCGCGCGAGATCGAAACGTGGTCGCAGGCACTCAACTCGATTTTGCCGACGACGCGTGAAGAGCGTGCCGGAGAACACGAAGTCCTGCGCACGCTTGATGCGAGACTGCTCGTGCAGATCAAACAAAAGCAGGAACTCATCGGAGTACTCTCGTTTGGTCCGAGGCGTGGCGGATTTCACTACTCAGAGGACGATCGTGAGCTGTTGATGTCGATTGCAGCGCAACTCGCGCTCATCATCGATAACGCGCGACTGACTGAACGCATGGTCGCGCAGGAGCGGATGCGACGCGAGCTCGCACTCGCCGCCGAAGTGCAACAGCGTCTGCTTCCATCGCGCGCTCCGGAAGGCGCGGCAATGGAAGTCGCAGGTTTTTGCGAACCGGCGCGCGGCGTCGGCGGTGATTACTACGACTTCATCAACTTCGACAACAGCCAGCTTGGCTTGGCGATCGCCGATGTCGCGGGCAAAGGAATGCCGGCGGCGTTGTTGATGTCTACGGTGCAAGCGACGTTACGCAGTCTGACCGCGAGAAACGGATCGACTGCGGCGAGTTACGAATTGGCGTCGATCGTGAGCAAACTTAATCGCCTGCTCTTCAATACCACGAACGGCGAACACTACGTCACCTTCTTTTACGCGACGTTTGATCAGGACACGCAGCGCCTCACCTACGTGAATGCTGGTCACAATCCACCACTTTATCTTCAGGCTGACTCCGACTTTCGTGAATTGACCTCCGGCGGTCTGGTGGCCGGAGCGTTTGAACACGCAGCATACGAACAGGAAACGGTGCAGATGAAGTCGAACGATCTGTTGTTTCTTTACACGGATGGTCTGACTGAAGCGCTGAACATCGATGGTGAAGAGTTTGGCGCGAGCAGAATCATGGAAACGTTGAAGTCGATCGCGATGCTGTCGGTGGATCAGATTCGTGACGAGGTTGTGCGGCGAGTCAAAGACTGGTGCGCCGGCATGTCACTTTACGACGACCTGACGTTCGTCGTGATGAAGGTCAAATAGGGCCGCAAAAAGCTTTCTGTGCCTTATTGTGGCTGCGTTCGACTGGACCAGGGATAAAGTCCGAGGTTGATCAATACCCACTGCAACATCGTCAGTATGACGCCGATCTGATCTGTAGTTCCATGAGGCTGGCCGGAGCTGAGCAACAAGAACTGTACCGGTAGCAGGCATGCGACGATGATCAGTAACACTTTGTTGGCGCGGGTCCATGCCGGTCTTTCCGGTTGTTTCTTCCAATTGCGAACTACCCACCAGATCCCCAACAACGCAAATCCACCGAAGAATAGTGGTCCAACCCAGGCTAAAGACACGTTCACTCCGAGAGTGTCACCTTCAAACCGGTAGTCTTCCGGCGCGGTGAGGGAATTGTACGTAGCGTCAATGGCATGCGGAACGAGCCAGAGCAGCAGCATCCAGTGGAAGGGTAGTCGCGCGCCGCGCCAGCCAAGGTAAAGAAGCGCGAGGCCGAAGAGGCCTTGTAGTATTAGTACCCAATAGTCGCCACGGAGTCCGCGGCCACCAACCTGAAATCCCCACAACGAAGCCGCCCACTCATAACTCTCGCCATCCATCAATCCGCGAATCATTGGCAGCCAGACGATGATTAGGGTGATCGCGGTCCAGATGAGAAGTGCTTTCAGAACCCGGTCGGGTTTCCAGGCCATGATGACAATCCTCCTGGGCAACAAAAAAGTTCACTGAAGAGACGCGTACTACTCCTTCGCCCATTGATAACTCTTTGACCACGTGAGGAACTCACTCACGCGAGTCTCGTTCGCCGCCAACCACTTCTCGACGCCATCCAGGTTGTTGCTCTGGCTGATGTAATAAGCGAACGGCTCGATATAGTTGCGCTGCTTCAGTTCAATGAAGTAGGGGATGTAGTACTTCCAACTGAATTTCGACTTGTCACCTTTCGGTTCCTGCTCGACGAGGACGGCAAAGAACTTAGTCGCCTGGTCAACGACCGTCTGTATTTCCGACTTTCCTTTGTTCTTTTCACTCATCGCGAGGGCGCCACCGAGTGTGATGACGAAATCCATCGAGCCGAAGTCGCCTTCATCCTTCTTGCTCGACACGTTAAAAAAGACGTTTATCTCGTTCGAGTTCTTTCCGGGCGTCGCCCCACCCATCAGAACCTGATGCAGCAGCTTGAAGGCGCCTACAGATCGATTTGACTTTGGTTCCAACACGAGAAATCTGGACAACGCCAGCAAGGCGGGCGTGTTGTAGCCCGTTTGCTGAAAGATCGACCCCAGCGCAAGATGGCTGCTCGGATGGTTGGGCTTCAGTTGCACCGCCTTCTTTAAATTTGTCCTGGCCTCGTCCGGCTTCTTCAAGTTGGCGTAAGTGACCGCGAGGTTGTAATAGAGAAGTCCCTCCCTGGGCTCAATCTCAATCCCTTTCTTATAAACCTCCACCGCTTTCTTCGGCTCACCCAAAAGATCGAGATTGTTTCCGATCGACAGATAGAAGAGAGGCAGACTGTCAGACTTATACTGAGCGCCCTTGTAAGCCATCTCGAGACTCTTGCGATAGTCCTTCTTCATCGTGAAAGAGTAGGTCAGCTCGTACATGGCGAGCACGTTGTGCGGGTTTGTCTTCAGGACTTTCTCATACTTCGCAATCGCACCGTCGTAATCGCCACGGTCGTGCAGAGCGACTCCTTCTTTGATAAGCGCCGTTTCTTCGTCAGTAGAAGGAGTGGGGATGAGCTTAGGAGGTTTGAGATCCTGGGCCAGCGCTACGGTCACACAAATCAGGATCAGGAGAAGAGGGCAGGTAAGTTTTTTAATCATCGGTTTTCTTTACAATCAGAATTGACGCTTCTCTAACAACGTCGTGAAAGCGATCGCGCCTGGGAATCCCTGCTGGATCTGCCCGCTTGCACTCGCGCCCTCCGAAGGTGAGATATGGACTGCAATGATCTGTTTTGGTTTGATGTGTTCTCTCACGATCGTCTGCCCCTGAGGATAGAGCAGGAACCAGATCGGAATGAACGCGATATCGATCCCTTCTTCGTCGAGATTGAACTTGTCAAAGTTCTCGATGGCCGTGTCCGCATCGCCTACGTGAAGAAGTTTTTTACCGCCGAGTCTGATGACATGTCCCAGGTTTTGTATCTGGGCGTGACGTCCGGTGCCGTGACTTAGTCTGAGAATCTCAAAATCGACTCCGGCAACGCTCATGTTTTCTTTCATCGCCGGCGTGACTGCCGTTACTCGAGACTTGATTGCTTCAAACCCTATGAAATGTTTCTCGACCGCACCAACCACTTGCTGCGAAGAGACTAATCGAGCGTTCGGATTATGCTGCAAGTGAAGTCCGACCGACTCGGCATGAAAGTGATCGAGATGCATGTGTGAGACGAGGATCAGATCGATTTGATCGAAAGGAACCTTAGCGGTTTCGATCTTTTCGCGTTGTGCCGGAGGTAAGAAAGCGTAGCCGCGTTCGTATTCGCGATGCAGACCATCGATCAGGACTTGTTTGTCGCCTGAAGAAATGAGTACTCCTTCGTTGGCGATGTAAGTGATCTCGAGACCGGTTGGATTGGTTGACGGACCGGCCTCTGCTTCCGAAGCGAGAGGAGCGGTCGTATTCCTTGCCCACAGGTGGTCCGCCACAAAGTATGCCACCGCGACAAGCGTTACGAGCAGCACGGCGAGAGCCAGCCATGAGCGCTTCATGGTGAAGCTCCTGGTTCAGCCGCATACTTTTTCAGACATGCCGGACACAAGCAGCCCTTGTACTTCGCGCGTAGCGCGTTCAAGGCTGACTCGCTCAACTTCACTTCGCTGCACCAGCAACCCTGCAAGTTGATCTCACACGCGAACGATTGCCCACACTCAGGGCACTCTTGTGCGCGGTTCAGGGTAGGCAAAACTCTGGTGAGTAGCGCTGGAAGCTTCATAACAGGTGGTCGGATTCTAGCACGGGCGCCTCAAAAGGGACGCCCGTTTTCCGGAACACCGTTATGTGTGATCTTCGGTTTTTGAACCACAAAGACACAAAGACACGAAGTTGAAAAATTACCTTTGTGTCTTAGTGTCTTTGTGGTTAATCACTTTCATCACGGGGCGTTTCACGTTAAGCTTGACGCAAATGAAGACAATCGGAATCGTTGCCCACAGCGCCGAAGGGGCTGCACTCTGTTTCCTTACCGCGTGTCATGAAGGCGCCGCGCAGCTCGGTGCACACATGCATCCGCCGATCGTTATGAGCGCAGTACCGATGGCTCTGAGCATGCCTGCCTGGGAGGCAAACGATCATGTCGCGGTCGGGAAGCTCCTCGCTCAAGGCGTGCAACAAGTCGCGGACGCCGGCGCCGATTTCTTTGTCTGTGCTGACAACACGGCGCATATCGCCCTCGAGAAGGTTGCTGGTGACTTGCCGCTGGCCGGGTTGCACATCGCGCAAGTGGTTTGCCACGAAATCAGTAAGCAGGGATGGAAGAATGTTGGCCTGCTGGGCACGCGCTGGACCATGACCGGTCCGGTCTACGAGGCAGCGTTGAAAAGAGGAGGCTTCGAGCGGCTGATTCCCGAGGAAGAGACGAGGGAACGACTGAACGCAGCGATCTTCGATGAACTATGCATGGGAATCTTCAGCGCAAGCACCACCGACCTTTTCGTCGGAGCAATTGAGGATCTAAAGTCTAAAGGCGCGGAATGCGTGATTCTGGGCTGCACCGAGATACCGCTGATAATCACCCCTGCAAACTCCCCTTTACCGACGTTTGACTCAACCCGGCTGCTCGCGAAGTATGCGATCCGTGAAGCGATAAACGAACGACCGATCACTGTGAAGGCAGGCTGGCTGCCAGTTTCTCTCACTTGAAATTAGGAGCTAAAAAATGAGCGACCGCAAATATCGACAACGCGGCTACATGGACAACGATCGTGAACTGCAACGATCAAAGCCGCAGTCAAAGCCTCAATCAAAGCCGCCTGATCGGGAAGGTCCACGCTCGCCACGGATGATGGCGTTTGGCGAGACGGTGAAGTGTTCGGCGTGTGGCGCCAAGGCGCCGACCTCAATTGGCTTCGAGACCACGTGCGAAACGTGCAAAGCGGAGTTACACAGTTGTCGCCAATGCACGTATTTCGATCCGGGTGCTCGCTTCCAATGTCAGAAACCAATTTCGGAAAAGATAGTGAACAAGAACGCACGCAACACGTGCGAACTATTCGCGCCGCGAACAGTCGTAGAGCGCCAGACGACGTCAGGTGCTCCGACCGATGCGCGCCAGGCGTTTGCGAAGTTGTTCAAGAAGTAAATGACAAATATTTTCTTCCCAGTCTCATCCGTCAACTAAAAGATAAACTTCAGCGCGAACTGAAGATTCCTTGGTCCACCACCGCCCATGAACGGATTGCCGATGCCGACGTCCGGCGTGACCGTGATCGGGAGAAATCCAGTTCCTTGTCCAGTCACCGGATCTATCGACGAAGTCATGTCGGCTGCGAAGCTCGGCAACAGAGGATTGGAGAAGTTTGGATGATTGAAGATGTTGAAGACCTCTGCGCGGAATTGAATTCGTAACTTCTCGGTGATGTTGGTGTCCTTGAAGATCGAGAAGTCGACGTTTTGATAACCCGGCCCACGCAGCGCGTTGCGGCCTAGCGAGCCGAAGTGCCACGTGCCCGGAATGCATGAACCAGCACTGCCATCGCCTGTGGGATCTAGCGTGCACGGCACTTTGAAGGCCGCCAGATTGATGAACCTGTCTGGGGCGCTGGCGCCGGAGTAAGGATCGCCGATGAGATCCGGTCGTGGGAAAAATTCGCCGGTGTTGTTGTAGTCGTCAAACAGTGTCAGGTGGAAGGGGTTGCCGGTGCGTAGAGTTACGATTGTATTGAGTTGCCAACCGCTGCCGAGACGCGGATGTGATTCCGAGAAGTTTGGCAGCGCGTAACTGGCAGTGACGACGAACCGATGCCGGCTATCAAAATTCGAATTTGCTTTCTCGCAGCGCGTGCAGTGGCTATTGTCAGGCTGCGTCGCGTTCGCCACGTAGTCCTGGCCATCGGAAGCGTTGTCGATCGAGTGCGACCAGGTGTAATTCACCTGTGCCGAGAAGCCTTTGCGATCGCGCACGGAGAAGCTCGTTTGCAGCGCGTTGTAATTTGAGAATGCGCTGGTCTCGAGGTGATTGACGTAGAAGAAGGTTCCTCCGGAAGGCGCGAAAGGTCCGTTGTCAAAGGGTCGCTCCGAGGAAACACTCGGGTTCAGCGGTTGGTTGATATCGCGATAGCGAAACAGCTTCGTGCCATTCGAGCCGACGTAACCAAATTCGAGCACGCCGTCCTTGAACAGCTCACGTTGAATGTTCAGGTTGTAGTTCTGAATGTACGGCGTGCGCAGATTCGGATCCACTGCGAACACATCGGAGTCGAGGAAGTCAGTAAAAATCTGTACGCCGTCCTCGATCGTGGGTACGGTCGAAAACGAGAAGAGGACCGGAGCTGGCCCGACGGGGTTGAAAGCTGGTCCCGGATTGAAAGTGTTGAACGGCAGTTGTCCGGCAAAGAAGTCCTGGGAGAACGCGTCGTAGAACAGACCCCAGCCGGCGCGCACGACTGTTTTAGTGTTTCCGCCGATGTTCCACGCCAGTCCTAAACGCGGCGAGAAATTATTCCAGTCGCGATCGTAGAGACGCGGCAGTCCCGGCGAGCCCACCTGCACCAGACCCACGCTCGGATCGAAGTTGCTCATCAGATTGTCGCGCTCGGCGATCACGCCGAAGTAGTCCCAGCGCAAACCGAGGTTGAGTGTGAGTTCCGGGCTCCAGCGAAATGTGTCCTGCAAATAACCGGCGTGCGAGTTTTTGGGAAGTATAGCGATTGGAGTTGCCGCGTGCGGCTCGGCCGCCGCCGAGCGTGCCGGAAAGAAAGTCTTCGAGCGAACCGAAGTCCAGACGACCGCGATAACCGGCGTCGAAAAACTGGTCCACGGTCGTGCGGCGAAACTCGTAGCCAAATTTCAGGTCGTGGCGTGCGAGTTTCCACGAAAAGTTGTCGATGATGTGGAAGTTGCTGTCGACGCGTGCGCGCGGAACGGAGAGCGTGGCGCCGATGTTGGCGATACCGAGGTCGTCCTGAATACGGATTTGCGGCAAGCCGAAGTCCTGCTCGTTTGTGATCCCGGTGTTGAGTCCGATCGAACGCGGATCGAAATCGTTGTCCTCGGGAAAGAAGCCCTCGTCGAACCGGTTGTAACCAAATCGGAACTCGTTAACTTTCGTTGGTGAAAGAATCTTCAGGTAAGAGATCGAGACGAGATGGACGTCGGTCGGTGTGACCGTGTTGTAACCGGGAAGGATGTTGCCCGCCAGAATCGCGAGCGGAAACGACTGATCGCTCGTGCCGTAAAAATAGCGGCCGGTTAGTTGGTTGTCGCTATTGAACGAGTGGTCGATCTTCGCGATCAAACTATCAACATCATTCGACGCCGGCGTCGTCACAAAGAGATTTGGTTCACCACTATTGTCGAAGAGCGGCAACGGCCGGTTCGGAGTTGGCCAGGGATTGCGGGCGAGCAGGCGAGCGATCACAGGGTTCGTGGGCCCGCCAAGTGCGGCGATCTCACCTGGATCGGGAACCCGCGCAGTTGAGTTCAAACCGACACGTTCGCGTTGGCCTTCGTAAGCGAAGTAAAAGAACGTCTGGTTCCGTTTGATTGGGCCGCCAATCGAGCCGCCAAACTGATTGTTTCTAAACTGCGTTTCCGGATCGGGTTTGGGATTGAAGAAATTACGCGCATCGAGTTTGTTGTTGCGGAAGAACTCGAATAGCGAACCGTGAAATTCGTTTGTGCCCGATTTGGTGACGATGTTGACGATCGCGCCAGAGTTGCGGCCGTATTCGGCTTCGAAGTTTGAGAGTATCGCTGCTTCCGAAATCGCTTCGATTGGCAGGATAGTGGCGGGCGTTCCGAAAACGCCGGCTTCGTTGATGGCCGGCAGGTTTCGATAGCCGTCATTCATGTCGGTGCCGTCGAGCAGGTAATTGTTCGCGCGCCCGCGGTTGCCGTTGGCACTGAACAGACCGAACGAGCCGGGCGAATCAGTCGCGCCTGAAGGATCCCCGGTCGCACCCGGGACCATCACGAGGAACTTAGTGAAATCGCGACCATTTACCGGCAGGTCTGCGGCGGCCTTGCTGGTGATGGTGCCGCCGAGCGTGTTGCTGGTAGTTTCGACCTCGACGTTTGGAGCGACGAGCACGATCGTATCTGCGCCTGCGACAGCCAGTGCAACGTCTACGCGTCGTTCGCTAGCCACTTCGACGGTTATGTTCGAGACCAGGGAAGCTCTGAAGCCTGTCTGCTCCACCCGCACTTCGTATGGTCCAATTGGCAACTCGGCGACGGTATAGTTGCCGGCCTCATCGGTGGTGGTCGAACGCTCGAGTCCGGTGCTCGTGTTCTTCACCGTGACCTTCGCGCCGGGGACTACGGCTTTGTTCGGATCGGTGACCGTCCCGAGAATCGTTCCGCGAAACGTCTGCGCGGAAGCGACTGCGGCCAGGAAGAGAATCAACAGGAGTGCAAGCGGTGAATGGAGTTGTCTACGTGAGTGCTTATCGGTGCCGTGCATAGCGTGCCTCCTTGTGTTGACGAGCGTGGTGGAGTTTGTGAAACAACTATCGCTGGGCCATGCGGGGAGCTCGGCTGGATTATAGCCCCGAAGTAGTCGGCGTCAATCAGGATTTGTTTGAACCACAAAGACACAAAGACACAAAGGCACGAAGCTGTCATCTGCTTTTTCGTGCCTTTGTGTCTTTGTGGTTAAACTACGTGAGGTTTTTGACCGTTGAAGACGAACAGTTTTACGTCGCCGTTAGCTTGAAAAGCTTCAATCACGCGTTCGAACGTGAATCCCAGCCGTTGCAGCAGCTTGATCGACGCGTCGTTGTCAGGATTCGTGATCGCCGATATGCGTTTGAGCTGTAACGTTTCCTGTCCATACTTCATCACTGCGGCCGCTGCTTCCCACGCAAATCCCTGGTTCCAGAAATCCGGCAGGAACGCAAAGCCGATATCAACGTCCGCCAGCTCGTCTCGTTTGAGCAGTCCACACATGCCAATCGGAGTGCGACGTTCTTTGAGTTCGACAAGATACAGTCCAAACCCATGCTGTTCATAGCTCCTGATTGGCCCATTCGAGATGTATTGTTGTGCGTCGCTGATATGGCGCACTTTCTTGTCTCCGATATAACGAAGAAACGATGGTTGGTTAACCAGATTCAGAATGAACTCAGCGTCTTCAGTGGAGAATTGTCGCAGAAATAATCGTTCAGTTTCGAGAACTATCATAAAATGCCCCGGATATGAGAACTCTGTTGTGTCTCGCTGTGATCATCGCGTTTCTACTGACCGCGGATCTTGCCCGTGCCACCACCGCGAATGAGATCGATGTCCTTGACTACTCTGTCACCCTCGAGCCTGACATCGCGAACAAGTCAGTTAAAGGAACAGTGGTTATACAGTTCTTAATCAAGTCGAACAATTTGGGGGAGACTGAGTTTGATTGCGGCGCCCTAACGATCGATTCGGTCCGACTCGCAGGTGCACCACTGAAGTTTTCCGTGATTGACCGTCGACTGAAAGTGTCGTTGCCATCAGGCCTTCGAGCGAAGGAGACGCGCGAGATCGAGGTCAACTACCATGGCGCGCCGAAGTTTGGAATTCGCTTCTTCCCTGATCGCGAACAGGTCTACACGATTTTCTCAACCAGCCAGTGGATGGTTTGTATTGATGATCCGTCAGATAAGGCCACGCTGACGTTCAAACTCATCCTGCCACCGGCGCTGACGCCGGTCGCCAACGGCAACTTCATTTCGCAACGTGACTTGCCTAATAACAAACGCGTATCTGAGTGGCGACAAGGAGCGATGATTCCGACCTATATCTTTGGTTTTGCCGCAGGCCCCTTCCACATCGTTAAAGAAAAGATACGAAATGTTGAATTTCGCTACCTCGCCACGAATTATTCGGCGGATCAGGTGCGGCGTATCTTTCGCGACACCCCCGGCATGCTCGATTTTTTTGAACGTCGTGCCGGAGTGAGGTATGCGGATCAGCTTTACACGCAAGTGCTCGCGGCCGGCGGCGTTGAACAGGAAATGAGCAGCTTTACGGCCCTAAAGGAATCGTACGGGAAGCAGTTGCTCGACAATGAGCAGGATCTTTGGTTGGCGGCGCACGAGTTTGCACATCAGTGGTGGGGGAACATGGTGACATGTCGCGATTGGAACCACTTCTGGCTCAACGAGGGCATCGCGAATTTCATGGCTGCGGCTTATCTTGAGCATCGTTTTGGCCGTGCGTTGTATCTGACGGAGATTGAAACGTATCGCGCCAACTACGAGAAGGTGCGTGCGGCTGGCAAAGATAAGTCGTTAGTGTTTCCCGACTGGTTAAGACCAACGCCAGAAGACCGGACGCTCGTTTACGATAAAGGAGCGCTGGTCTTGCACCTGTTGCGGGAGCAGATGGGCGAGCGTAAGTTCTGGAACGGCCTCCGGCTGTTTACTCGGCGGCATTTCGGGAAGTCAGTTGTTACCGCCGACTTCGTTGCCGCGATGGAAGAAGCGAATGGGAAGAGCCTGGACAAGTTTTTCGCGGAGTGGGTTTATAACCACCGATTACACTGATTAAGACGGATTGATCTGTGAAGATCTGTGTAATCTGTGGTTAAATCTTTGCTCAATATGGCAAGACTAATCTCGACAGCCTTTCTTCTTTTCATGCTGGTGACGTGTTGCAATGCGCAAAAACTGTCGACCGCGGAAAGGCTCATCAAGTTGGAAGAGACTTTGAAGCGTGTGCGATCTCAAGAAGTGGGGATAGGTATGGATCTGTTAAGGACAGCCGAAACAGAACTACTAGAGATCCGGCAGTCAGATCCACATTTGTGGTCTCATCCGCAGTTGCAAGCCGACCTCGAGTTTCTTCATGAGAAGATGGCGTATCACGACCTCCAAGTGGCCAGGTTTTACACGGAGACTAAAAGCCTGGCAGCCGTTGAGTCCCGCTTAACCGGCATAATGAAACGCTATCCTAGATTCTCGAAGATGGATGAAGTGCTGCTGCGGTTCGCCTTGTTGAAGGTGGACCAGAAGCGCTTCGACGATGCTTCCCGCTTATTTCAAGAACTCATCTGCAAGTTTCCAAACAGTGATTATGTAGACAAGGCGTTCTCAGAACTCTATGAGATTGGTGTCACGTCCTGGGAACGTTGTTGGCAGGTGACGCCAAATATGCGTTGACAGCCACTGGCAACGCGAGTATTGTCAGCGCGTTTCATGAGAAACGGTTCACTCGTGCTTTACCTCGCGCAATTCCCAATTGACATACCGGAAAGTCTAAGCATCTCTATTTGACAATCGTGTTTGTGCAGCTTGCTGTACCTCATCCAAAACACAAGGAGTCGCCTCCATGGGTTTGCCACCACTTCGCACACGCAGACTAACAATCCTGGCCCAGGATCCGAGCGTTAAAGTCGACGGGAAGATACTTCGCACCCAGGTTGAGATTCCCGCTGAAGAACTGCAACCTGGACCATGGGGCTATCGCGTTCACACCGTCGATTACGACTCTTCTACCGGCACGCTTTATCAACCGATCAAGTATCCGCCGTTGAAGGATGGCGTTAACGACGATCCGTTCAAAGGCGTGAGCGACGCCAAGCTTCTCTCCGATCCCAATTTCCACGCACAAAACGTCTATGCGATCATCATGCGCATTCTCGCGCGTTTTGAGTTTGCGCTGGGCCGGCGCGTCAGTTGGCATTTCGACGGGCATCAGATCAAGGTCGCTCCGCACGCCTTCGCCGAAGCCAATGCGTTCTACTCGGAGCGAGATCAGGCGCTCTTATTCGGTTATTTCCCCGGGCGCACTACCATGGTCTACTGCGGCCTCTCACACGACATCGTCGCGCATGAGACCACGCACGCTCTGCTCGACGGCTTACGCGAACGCTACACCGATCCTTCTTCGCCCGAGCAGGCCGCTTTCCACGAAGGGTTTGCGGACATCGTCGCGTTGTTATCGGTGTTCTCACTGCCCGGGATCGTCGAAACGATCATCGATCTCCAGGCGCCGCGCCGTGATCCTAGTCAGATTGCGAAAGAGCTGCTGACCATCGAGGCGCTTCGCGACTCGATGTTGCTCGGTCTCGCGAAAGAGATGGGCCAGGAGTTGCCGGCCGTTCGCGGTAACGTGTTGCGGCGCTCCGTCGAGTTGGTGCCTTCACGCGATTACATCAAGCGCAAAGAATTCGAAGAGCCGCACCGGCGCGGTGAGATTTTAGTCGCGGCCGTTTTGAATGCGTTCCTGAGTGTTTGGGTGAAACGTCTGGAGGCGCTGGGCCAGGTGGCGCCAGGCGTACTCGATCGCGGCAGAGTCGTAGAAGAGGGAGCTTCCGTTGCCGACTATTTGTTGACGATGGTGATTCGCGCGCTCGACTATTCACCTCCAGTCAATCTCGAGTTCTGTGATTTCCTCAGTGCAGTCCTGACTTCCGATCGCGAAATCAATCCGAACGACTCGAAATACAAGTTCAGAGAAACTTTAAGAAAGAGTTTCGTGAGCTATGGCATCGATCCGCGCGCTGCGGGCACGCCCAGCGACCCGGGCACCTGGCCCAGTCCAAAAGGAGAGATCAGCAACGAACGGGTCCACTTCGAGTCGTTGCAGCGAGATCCGGACGAAGTTTTCCGCTTCATCTGGGACAACCGCAAGGCTTTGAACTTTTATGAAAACGCTTACAGCCGCGTGCTTTCGGTTAGACCATGCTTGCGCATTGGCCCAGACGGTTTCGCGTTGCGCGAGACTGTTGCCGAGTACATGCAGATGATCGATCTGCAAGCCTCAGAACTCGGACGGCTGAAAATCACCGTACCAGAAGACATGCCAAAGACTCAGGAGGTTCGACTTTCCGGAGGCGGTGCGTTGATCTTCGACGAGTATGGAAAACTGAAGTTCCATATCAGCAACGCGCTGGACGATAGCGAACGCCAGTCGCAACGGATCGAGTACCTGTGGCGTTACGGTTACTATCGAAACCCGGCATCGTTTCGTAACTTTGCCAGTCTGCATCGGCAACGTGCTACTTCACTCACATCATTCTCAAAAGAGGATTGGTAAACCCCGATGGCAAACACTAAACCGAAGAGCGTAACTATTCGCAGTTATCAGGTCGGTTTCGGAGACTGTTTCCTGCTGACGTTTCATTACACCGGCAAGCCCGGCGACCGGCATGTATTGATCGATTTTGGCAGCACTGGTCAGCCAAAAAGCGCGGGCAAGGATCCGATGCTCAAAGTGGCCGAGGACATCAAGGCCCAATGCAACGGAAAACTGCACGCCGTGATCGCCACTCACCGTCATAAAGATCACATCAGCGGTTTTGCTACGAACAAGAAGGGAACTGCATCCGGTGACGTCATCGCCTCATGCAAGCCCGACGTTGTGTTGCAACCATGGACCGAACATCCCAAAGCCAAAGTCGATGCGACGCAAGCGCCGAGCGCGATGACGGCGAATAAAGCGTTTGTGGCAGCGTTGACCGACATGCACTCGATTTCCGCCGCCGTGCTTGCAGAAGCGCAGCGTCGTAAGCCGATGCTTGGCGCCACGACCTTCCGCGAGATCGCTTTTTTGGGCGAAGACAATCTCAGCAATGCGTCGGCCGTCCAGAATCTCATGAGCATGGGTAAGAAGAATCACTACTTGAACTTCGGTTCGAAGTCAGGTTTGGAAAGACTCTTACCCGGAGTAAAGACCTGGGTACTTGGTCCACCAACGTTAAAACAGTCGAGTGAAATCAAAATCCAGCGCAGCAAGGACGAAGATGAGTTCTGGATGTTTCAAGCATTGGCCCATCAGTTTGCGCTTAAGCCCGAGGCGAGGATCTTTCGCCGGGCAAAAACTTACTCAGCTCTGGGCGCGCCGCCTTTCACGCGCTGGTTCATCAAGCGCATGCGTGCAGTTCGCGGCGAGCAACTGCTCGGCATAGTCAGAGCGCTTGATAAGGTGATGAACAATACCAGTTTGATTCTGTTGTTCGAGGTCAACGGGAAGAAACTGCTCTTCCCGGGCGACGCACAGATCGAGAATTGGTCGTATGCACTCAGCAAGCCTGAGATCAAGAAGCTGCTAGCAACAGTGGACGTTTACAAGGTGGGCCATCACGGCAGCCGGAACGCAACTCCGAAAACGTTGTGGGCAAACTTCAAGAAGCGCTCAACCAAGAAGACGAACAAGAAGCGGCTGAAGTCGATCATGTCTACGATGAAGGGGAAACATGGAAAGACGGCGAGCAACACCGAGGTGCCGCGCCTGTCGTTGGTGCAAGCACTCGAGAGCGAGAGCGAGTTGTACAATACGCAAAAGCTAGCGAAAAAAGAGCTTTCGCTCGTTTGCGAAATATAAAAGCTTCTCGCGCAAAGGCGCAAAGTCGCAAAGTTAAGATCTGCCGGTGCCGAGGGTCTTAACTTTGCGTCTTTGCGCCTTTGCGCGAGAAATTCCCCTGAGCGATAATTCGCGCCATGAAAAAGCTTTATGGCGGTATCGTCTCATTACTCGTTATTGCAGTCTTTACCGTTGGCCAGGATAAACAAAAGCCTGCCGAAGATGTCATACGCATCACCACGGAACTCGTACAAACAAGCGTAGTAGTGACGGACAAGCAGGGTAAATTCGTCAGCGGGCTGAAACCTGAACAGTTCTCGCTCAAGGTCGACGGCCAGCCAGTTACTCCGTCATTCCTCGAACATGTGATCGCCGGTTCGATGCGTGAAGAAAAACTGGATCGTTCCGTCGCTAATCGCGAAGCAGTGCCGGCTGCTGCTCCCACCGATTCTTCGTACCGTGGTCGCACCATCATCTTCTTTATCGACGATCTCCACCTGAGCGCCGACAGCGTGCAGCGCACGAAAAAAGGGATTATGGATTTCGTCGAGCAGGAAATGTCGCTGGAAGATCAAGTAGCGGTTGTTTCACCCAGTGGACAGATCGGTTTCCTCCAGCGCTTTTCGGATCTCAAGCCAGTCGTGCGTGCCGCAGCGAATCGCCTTGTTCATAAGCCATACACCGTGCGCGACTATGAGCGAATTCCGATGACTGAATACCAGGCGATTCGCATCGAACAGGGCGATAGCGCAACCATCGACTATTTCGCGAATGAATTGGTCAAAGCCAACAACATCACGGTTCCAGGTGGTGTCGGTCCGCCTCAGGGTGGTCCGATGAACAGGCCGCTTCAGAAGAATCAACAGACCACGGGAATGAATGCTGAATCCGCCAAACGTGTGGTGAGAGATCGCGCTAGTATTCTGGCCAGGCAAACTGAATCTATTACAGCAGGCACACTCAGCACACTTGAGAGCTTGATGCGCTCGGTCGGCCAGGTACCTGGTCGCAAACTTGTGTTTCTGATTTCGGATGGATTTTTCCTCAATGATCGCGCCACTGGTTATGCGAACAAGATAAACCGGATCTCCAATGCGGCCGTGCACGGCGGTCTTGTGATCTACTCGGTGGATGCACGCGGCGGCGTCAACATGACGGACGCGAGTAGCAATCGTGCTGACGGCGTGGGTCAACTTTCGCGCGGAAACATCGGCGAAGTAACTGCCTCGCAGGACGGTCTGAATGCGCTGGCGGTAGACACTGGCGGCAAGGCTTACTTCAGTGCGCCCATAACCTCAGTAGTTACGGAGGCGCTTAGAGAGACCTCCAATTACTACCTGCTGGCATGGCGCCCAAGTACAGCAGATCAAAAATCATCTGACTTCAAACGTGTTGAGGTCAGCATCGTCGGGCGTCCCGATCTAACAGTGCGTTTGCCTCGTGGATTCTTCCTGACTGAGCCGAAAGAAGATAAGAAGAATGAGGCGGCTAATGAAGCAGTTGCCGCCAAGGAAGCCAGTTCCACCGGAAACAAAGTCGAAAGTGCGTTGATGACTGCGCTCGCCGCGCCTTCAAGTCGAGTCGGACTGCCAACGAAACTCTCGGTCAGCTTTGTCGATGTGCCTGGTTCGGGTCCGGTGATGACGGCTGCGACGCAAATGTCTACTGAGAACCTCGGTTACGGTGACGACGAAAAGCAGACGGCGGCGATTGACCTCGCGGGACTCGTTCTCAACGATCAGGGAAAACAGGCTGGAAGTTTCAAGACGAGAGTTAACGTCAGCCGTTTGACGCAAGCTGCTGCAACCGGGAATGCCTCGGTCGTTTACAGCCACAAGGTGCCGCTAAAACCAGGGATCTATCAGATTCGAGTGGCGGCGCGTGACGATAAAAGCGGGCGCGTCGGTAGTGCGGCGCAATGGATCGAGATTCCGGAGTTGGGCTCGAAAAAGTTGATGCTGAGCACGTTGCTTCTCGGGCAGGCAGAGCAGGTTCAATTCAGTGTCGATCGGCGGTTCTCTAAAGAATCGCAGATGACTTTCCTGACAATCATTTACAACGCTGTCGCAGGCAGCGGTGGATCAAAGCTCGATTCGCAGATTGAGATCCTGCGTGGTGGTCAGCGAGTGATCGCGAGCCCAGTGCGTCCAATCACGATCGAGCCGAACACCGATCTGGCCCGGATACCTTACGGCGGTGGTGTTTCGCTCAAATCGCTTGCGCCCGGCCGCTACGCGTTGAAAGTCACGATAAATGATCGCAACGCGAATGTGACTACTGCGAACCAGATCCTGTTCGAGGTTGAGTGAAGCCTGCGACCCGAGACGAGGCCATGGTGTTGCTCCGTGAGATCGGAGTACCACCTAGGCTTTACCGGCATGCCGAACTGGTCGGCGAAGCTGCTGACCTTTTGCTTGTAGGACTTCGCCGGCTGAATTTCAGCGTTAACGAAGAATACGTCAGAGTCGGGGTCGCTCTACACGACGTAGGCAAAACAGTCCATCAAAACGAGCTAATCGGGTCTGGAAACAACCATGAGCCGGAGGGCGAGCAAATGCTGCTGGCTCGAGGTGTAACTCCGGAGGTCGCGCGTGTGTGCCGGTCTCACGCTCAATGGCGCACCGCAGCTCAAACAACCGAGGAGCTACTGGTTGCGCTCTCCGATAAGTTGTGGAAAGGCGCGCGGAACGCGGAGCTCGAGGAGTTAGTGATCGATCAGCTAGCCACGATGCAAGCTAAAGATCGCTGGGATTGCTTCACGGAACTTGACTCGCTGTTCGAGGACATCGCCTCAACCGCGCAAACCCGTCTCGAACGAAGTAATGTATGAGACCGGCGAAAGTCGTAACCCCACTGGTTGTGATCTATGACTCTTTAATGGCCTCCCAGCTTCCCTTATAATGTCGCTCAGGAGATCGACACTGAATCGAGAACAAGACCATGAGTAGTCAAAAGTGGATCATTTCAGATAAGGAGCATCTAGGCGGTAAGCCGAGAGTGCAGGGAACACGCATTTCAATAGCCTTTCTACTGGAATGCCTGGCTAGCGGAATGAGTGTTGCCGAGATTGTTGATGCTTATCCAACCTTGAGTAAGAAGGCTGTGCAGGGCGCACTGCGCGAATTGGCGCACGAAAAGGAAGCGGCTGCAGCGTGAGGATTCTCCTCGACGAAAACATGCCGCGAAAGCTGTTGCCGGCTCTCACCGCCGAAGGTCACGAAGTAGACTCGGTTAAATCACTCCAATTGCAGGGGATCGACAATGGAGCACTCTATGAGTTTGCCGCGACCAATTATGATCTTTGTTTCACACGTGATGAAGAGTTTTCAAGACGAGTTCAATCAAAACCGGTCGTGCGCTTGAAACTCGTTCGGGTGGTCATTCCACAAACACCCCAAGACGAATTCGTGCGTGAATTCATCGTGGCATTTCGCGAGACAGACTGGTCAAGCCATAACAGCGGCGACGATTGGCCAGCAGAGTAAGTAGCGAACGCTCATCTATTCTTGTGCTTTTTGTGCTTCTTTGTGGCTAGAACCAAATCGTGACTTTTGTGCAAAGCCTTCCGCGTAGTATAGCTGCGTTCACCCCACCGTCTATTAATCAATAGGGCCGAATCGTGAAGTCAAACAAACCACCAGAACCGACACGTGCCTGGGCGGCTCGGGCCTTTACCTACGTGGAAGACATCGTCTACCTTGGCTTGGGCTTGCTACTCGCCGGAAGTTCGTTGGTCCTTTTAGTCAGCGGACTGATCACGTTTGGTCAGCATTTGATCGCCGGATCGTTGACGTCGAATATCGTACCGCTGCTCGATAGAATTCTTCTGATTCTGCTGATTGTCGAGTTGCTTTACACGGTGCAGGTCTCGTTTCGAGAGCACAGCGTCATTCCGGAACCGTTTCTTTTGGTTGGTCTGATTGCGGCGATACGTCGAGTACTCGTGTTGACTGCTGAGATTGCTCAAGTACACGCGCAATCTGAACAAATGTTCAACCGCTTCATCATCGAGCTCGGAGTGCTCACCGTTTTGATAGTCGCGCTGGTGATCTCACTCATTCTGCTGCGTAAGCGAGGTGTCGAGGCGGTCGCTGAACGCGCCACCTAAGAATCTAGATGGCTACGCAAAAATCAAAGCTCGCGATATTTGTTGCCCTCCTGCGTGGAGTCAATGTCGGCGGCAACAACATGATCAGCATGACGTCGCTGAAAGAGAGTTTCGAGAAGCTCGGTTTCACGCAG
>JBIOVO010000220.1:0-11029 GCA_044867735.1 Pyrinomonadaceae bacterium
TCACATTATTGTAGGGGTGGCCCTCCGTGGCCACCCGCGGTTCCATGGCAATTGCAAACAAAGTGGCGGTTTTGGAGTGGCGAGCGTGGACTGGCTTCCTTCTGGCTCACGTCCTTGGCGAACATGCGGAGCGGATCGAGGTCGATCCATTCCGCGAATTGCCGTCCGAGCAATTCGATCGCATTTGCGATTCGTACACGACAGTGTGTTTTCAGATCAACCTGTCAGTTCGCACTCGCTTGCCGCTCCGGATCCGCGACCTTACTCAGCGCTTCACGGAACGAGGCGTGTTTGTCGTCAACGGAGTGGTCCAGGACATTCGCAAGTCGACGCTTCACGCACACCTCGAAGCCATCGGGCTTTCTTCGGCAAAGGCAGCGCCCTCCGGTCCGGCTGACGAAATGCTCTTCGTGAAAACAAATCTTAATTATGGTGGCGACCTGGAGAGGTGGTTGCCACCAGAGAGCCTTGAAGCCGGTGGCCTTGAGAATCTGGTCTCACCAGTCATCGGCGGAGCCTACTACTACACAACCGTGCAGCGCGGAACGCTTGAAGCCGATATTTGGAACGACCCGGCGATCGCGATTGAAACGTACGTCACCAACAGCGAGAGCTCGTTCTACCGCGTCTATTTCTCCGGCCAACAGGTCGTCATCGTCAAAGCATTTGCGCCGGGCGTTATCAAGAAACTTTCGAACGATCCGCGTGACACGAATTATGTGACGGACCTCGATCACCTTAAAGCGGGTAGGGACAGGTTGGAGATCAGCAAGACTTTAAAGCGGGATGTCACCACGTTTGTCGAGAAGACACCGGTGGAGTTTGGCTGCATCGACATCGTGCATGACGGTCACGACAATTACTACATCATCGACCTTAACCTGACGCCTTATGCCGGAACGAGAGGGGCGGATAAGTTCCTAACCAACTTTCTGCGCAAGGGAATAACGGGCGAGGCTGAACGCAAGCTGAGGAAGTCCGTCAATTCTCCGCTTGCTGGATTCGAGACTTAGTTTTTGAACCACAAAGACACGAAGACACAAAGGAAAGCAATTTGTGTCTTTGTGTCTTCGTGGTTCAAATCGTCATACGCTACTTAAGATCAAAGTAGTCCTTTGCCTTCGCGGCTTCAGGCAGTTCTCCCGGTTTCAAAGGCTCATCGACGACCTCGACACGGAAGTTCTCTTCCAACGGCGCATTCCAGATACGAGTTGAGAGGTTCACTTTGAAGATGCGAAACGCCTTGATGTCTTCTTTGGTCGTCTCGTTGGTTTCGAGACGATCGGTGAGATCGTAGAACTCTCGCGGAACGAAATCCGGACGCAGATTGATGTTCGCAGTCTTCTCTCCGTCGCTGACCCACCATTCATACTTCATCTTGCTGTTGCACTGCATTCCGCAGCCCTCGGCGACGATGACATTGTAGCGATCACGACTGGCGGCGCCGGTCACATAATCGATCGTATCTTTGACACCCGGACCCGGATGACCGCTAACGATGTAAAGATTTTCGCGGTCCCACAGATCGTCCTTCGAGAGAGCTTGAGCGGCGACTTGCATTGCCCGAAAGCCGACCGCGGTGCCCCACCACAGCGATCCCGGATGCTGACAGATAGCACCGTCATAGTCCAATTCGAGAACTTCGCCATTCTCCTTAATACGAATCGTAACGCCCTCGGCTGCTTTTACGTTGCTTGACATTCAATCTTCCTCCGTATGATGACCTTTCTGTGAGTTAGCAAATCCGCGGTAACTGTTCGCCTACGAGCATGTCGACGATGCGACGTCCGCCAAAGACCGTCTGCATCACAACGCGGCCCGCGCGGTGATCGTTAACTTCGCCGATCTTCGCAGCTTCTTTGCCAAGCGGATGCGCCCTGAGCGCCGCGAGTGCAGTTTCAGCATCTTCCCGTGGCACAACGCAAACGATCTTGCCCTCGTTCGCAAGATAGAGCGGATCGAGACCGAGGATCTCGCAAAAGCCTTTGACCTCGCTGCGGATCGGCGTACGGTCTTCATAAATCTCGATACCAACCTGCGAGGCTTCTGCAATTTCGTTCAGGACAGTGGCGAGTCCTCCGCGAGTCGCATCACGCAGGAAGCGCGTGGTCGGAACAGCCGATAACAACGCATCGATCAGATCGTGCAGCGAAGCACAGTCGCTTTCGATAGGTGTACTTAACTTCATGTCTCCACGAGCATTGAGGATCGCTGCGCCGTGATCGCCCAACAATCCATTGACGAGGATCACGTCACCCGGTCTGGCTTTGCCGACGCCCAGGTCGAGGCCGGGACGAATGACACCCACGCCCGCAGTGTTGATGAACAGCTTGTCGCAAGCTCCGCGTTCGACAACCTTGGTATCGCCGGTAACCACTTTCACGCCGGCGTCCAAAGCGGTCGCGGCCATGGTTTGCGTCACCATGCGCAGTGTTTCAACCGGAAGTCCTTCCTCGATAATGACTGAGCACGACAAGTAGAGTGGGATCGCGCCACCCACGGCCAAATCGTTAATGGTGCCGCAGATCGCTAGTTTACCGATGTTGCCGCCCGGAAAATCGAGCGGCTTGACGACGTAGGAATCAGTTGTGAAAGCAAGTCGATCGCCCAGTGCGGCCAGGGCCGATAGACTGAGCCGCGCCTGATCCTCGAGTGGCGCTTCACTCTCGGTATCAAACATCTCGAGAAAGACGTCGTCGATCAGATCGTGCATCGCCTTGCCGCCGCCGCCGTGCGCGAGGGTGATGGTCGGAACCTTCACCTTGCCACGACGTCTTGGCTTGCCGTTGTTTGTCGCTACCTCTGCAACGCTACTCATGCCATCTCCTCAACCATTGCCCTGGTATCGTGAATTTTTTCGATGTCCCCGTATTGATAGTAGGCGGAGCAGGCGCCTTCCGACGAAACCATCAGCGCGCCCAGAGGCGTCTCAGGAGTACATTCTCTGCCAAAGACTTTGCAATCCCATGGTTTGATGACGCCCTTCAGCACTTCGCCGCACTGACACGATTTTGGATCGGCGATCTTGAGCGCCGGCACTGAGAACCTGCGTTCGGCGTCAAACTGAGCGTATTCATCGCGAATGCGAACTCCCGAGTGATCGATCGAACCGAGACCGCGCCATTCAAAGAACTCTCTCAATTCGAAGACCTTGCCGATCGCATCCAGCGCGGGCGTGTTGCCGCCGTCGGGAACCACGCGCTTGTACTGGTTCTCGATCTCAGTGCGACCTTCGGCAATCTGCTTGAGCACCATCCAAATGCCGTGCAGGATGTCGAGCGGTTCGAATCCCGCGATCACCAGGGGCTTCTTGTAATGTTCGGCGATAAAACGGTACGACGAATTACCGATCACCATGCTGACGTGACCCGGACCAAGAAATCCGTCCAACTGTAGATCCGGCGAGTCGAGTATTGCCTTGATCGTCGGAATGATCGTGATGTGATTGCAAAACAGCGAGAAATTCTTGACGTCTTCTTTCTTCGCTCTCAACACAGTGAAGGCGGTGCTGGGCATCGTTGTCTCGAAGCCCAGTGCGAAGAAGACGACCTGCCGGTCCGGATTGTCCTGCGCGATCCGCAGCGCGTCCAGAGGGGAATAGACCATGCGGACATCAGCGCCATTGGCTTTGGCCTGAAGCAGGCTCTCTTTCGATCCGGGCACGCGCATCGCGTCGCCGAACGTGGTGAAGATCATGCCTGGCATGTGGGCCAGGGCTACGCAGTCGTCAACACGTCCCATCGGCAGCACGCAAACCGGGCAGCCGGGACCGTGGATCAACTCGATCCCGTCGGGTAACATCGTCTCGACGCCGTATCGGAAGATGGCGTGCGTGTGACCTCCGCACACTTCCATGATGTAGACGGGGCTGGTACTGCTACGCCCGTTCCTGATTTGGGGCACGAGAACGCGTATTTCCTCGAGCAGAAACCGCGCTTTCTCCGGATCTCGGAATTCATCAACGAATTTCATTTTGTTTTCTCTTTCTTATCCACAGGTTACGCAGATTGGGCCAATGAACCGCGATTGTCCGCCAGCAGTGTGTGAACCAGGTCCCAGAGAATGTGGTAGATGATTACGTGGCATTCCTGCACACGATGAATGCTGTCGGTTTCGACGACGAGGCAGTGATCCAAACCGATCTTCGCCATCTCGCCACCGCTCATTCCAGACAAGCCGATGGTCGTTACACCCATCTCTTTTGCTTTCACAAAAGCCTTAACGAGATTGTCCGAGTTGCCGCTGGTCGATAGACCAATCAAACCGTCTCCGGCTCGCGCCTGCGCAATCAACTGACGAACAAACACATGCTGGAAACCGACGTCGTTTGCCACGGCGCTCATCATGGTCCGGTCCGCGGTCAGATCGATTGCGGTCAGCGCCACACGCCCGGCCGTGACCGGATGCAGAAACTCGACAGCCACGTGCGCCGCATCGCAACTTGAACCACCATTGCCCATCGTAAAGAGCCGGCCGTTGCTGCGATAAACGTCCGCAATTGCTCCCGCAGCCGCGACGACCTTCTGCCCATTCGCAGCGAAGAAGCCGTCTATCACTGAGTGATGATGCGCTGATTTCTGTACGACAGACTCCAGCAGCGCAGCATTCATCGACGATGGATCCTGCTTCTTGCCGTGCAGAAAAGGGTATAGCCCTGCTAGATTCGGATCTTCTGCCACTGTCATTACGTTTAGGCCACAAGCGCCGGAGTAGGTTCAGAGACGCTTGCAGGTGGACTCGACGCGGATTCCTTCATCGCGAGCAACTCCGCTTGCACCTCACCAAGCTCCCTCAGGACTTTCAAGGTGGCCTCTGCTTCTTCCTCGTTGATCAGGCTCATGGCAAAGCCGACGTGCACCAATGTCCAATGGCCGACGCACCTCTCGAGCGGATGGTAATCGTCAACCACACACTCCAGACTCACTTCGCGTTGAACGCCGCTAACGTCAACTAGTGCCATCTGCCGTGTGGCGTCGGTGATCTTTATGATTTGACCCGGGATTCCAAGACACATTGTGCTTGCTCCTTAGATTTTTGAGCGCAAGTTTTACGTTTTGATCTGACGTGCTGCGGCGATCGCAGCCTGTCCCAACGCCAGTCCTCCGTCGTTTGTCGGGACCTTAGCGTGTAAGAGACAACGGAGGCCGTCTGCCTCGAGTAATCTCACCACTTCTTCTAACAAGAGCTTGTTCTGGAAGCAGCCGCCGGTGAGCGCCACTGTGTTCAACGAGGCGTTCGTGCTGCGAATGCGTGCGACCATGTCGCGAATCGCGCCGGCGAGTCCGAAGTGGAACCGCGCCGCCATCCGTGCGACTGTAGTCTGCCGGGAAAGATCGTCCAGCAGTGCTTCCCACATCGGAGCCGATTCAAGATAAAGCAGACCGTTAGCCGGTTCGGTGATCGCGAAGGGGTATGACGGCCCATACGCTGACGGCTCAGCCAACGCTTCCAACTCCATCGCGCCCTGGCCTTCGAACAGAGCGTGATCGGCGCAGAGTCCCAACGCCGCTGCAACTGCATCAAACAGCCGCCCACACGAACTCGCCAATGGCACGTTCAGTCCTGTTTCGAGCATGCGATCGATCGTCGGCAGCGGCTTGGTGATCAGATAACGATAGAGTTCAAGCCCGGAGAATTTTTCGACAAACCGATCCCAGGTCAGTCCTGCAGCGAGATGCGCATAGGTGTTGCGCCAGGGTTCGCGAATGGCCTGGACACCGCCGGCCATGGCCACGGGCTTGAACGCGGCGAGTCGCCGATAACGACGATAATCCGCCAACAGAAACTCACCACCCCAGATCGTTCCATCTTCACCGAAGCCTAGTCCATCAATCGCGATTCCAAGGATCGGCGGACTATCGAGCGGGATCCCGTTCTCGACCATGCAACTGGCGATGTGTGCGAAGTGGTGCTGAACTTCCAGCAGCGGCAACTTTTCTTCTGCGGCACGCTGCTTCGCAAGTTTGGCGGAAAGATACTCCGGGTGCATATCCGCAACCAGCAAACGCGGTCGATGATCGTAAATCTTCGCGTAGAGGTGCAGGTTCTTCTGATAGTCCTCGAACGTCGAAAGGTCCTCGAGATCGCCCTGATGCTGCGAGAGAATCGCGGCGCCGTCTTTCACAACGCAGAAGGTGGCTTTCAACTCGCCGCCATAAGCGAGCAGGTCAGGAGCATGCTCGAAGCCCGGCGGCAACGTCACCGCACTCGGCGCGTAACCGCGTGCCCGGCGAATCAGCGACGGTTTACCGGCCACGATCCGCACCACCGAATCGTCAATCCGGTTCGCGATCTCACGATCGTGCATCAACATCGCGTCGGCAATGTTTCGCAGTCCTTTTCGCGCGGTGTCGAGACTCGTGACCTGTGGCTCGTCGGAGATATTGCCGCTGGTCATCACCAGTGGCTGATCGATTTGCTGTGTGATCAATAAGTGCAAGGGCGTATACGGCAGCATGAAGCCGACGGTGTTCAGGCCGGGCGCGATACCGTTCGGCAACTTCTCAGGTCCGTCGGATGAGAGCAATACGATCGGCGCTTCCGGACTCTGCAACAAGTCTGCCTGTGCTGGTGTGACGTTGCAGTAGCGGCGAATCGTGTCGAGATCCCGTGCCATCAACGCAAACGGTTTCCCGTACCGATGCTTGCGCCGGCGCAATCGCTGTACAGCTTCTCGATTGGTGGCGTCACAAGCGAGGTGAAACCCGCCGAGACCGCGAATCGCTACTACCGAGCCGTTCTTAAGAAGTTCGATCGCGGCATTAAGCGCTGCGCTCGTTCTCAGAGGAGTCGTGCCGTCCATTAGTTCCAGCCAGACCGATGGTCCGCACGTCGGACACGCGATCGGTTGAGCGTGAAAGCGGCGATCGGCAGGTTGCAGGTATTCGCTGTTGCAGGCTGCGCACATCGGGAAGTCTGCCATCGTCGTGTTGACACGATCGTAGGGAACTTCCTTCACGATGGAAAAACGTGGTCCACAGTGCGTGCAGTTCGCGAACGGATAGTCATACCGGCGTTCACTGGGATCGAGCACTTCGGCGCGGCACGCGGCGCAAATCGCAGCATCGGGAGTGACGCGCGTGCGGTTCTCGCCACCGACACTTTCGGCAATGCGGAAGTCCGCAAAGTCTGTCAGGTTCAGGACCGCTGTCTGTACGTCCTCAATCTGTGAGAGCGGAGGCGCTTCGCTGTGTAACCGCGTAATGAATTGTGAAATAGCTTCAGATTTTCCGGTGGTGCGAATCAAAACGCCAAAGCCATCATTAAGAACTTCGCCGACCAGTCCTTCGTCACACGCCAGTCGCCAGACGGTTGGCCGAAAGCCAACGCCTTGAACTGTTCCGCGAACACGGATTTCGACGGTTTGCCGAAGCTCCATCACATCTGACCTTGTGATCTTTCTTTACTACGCAGCTTGAACCCCGAGGGCGTCGATAGCGGCTTTCAAGCGGCGTCCAACACGGACTCGCGTCTCTTTCAGATTCTCCAACAGCGGCACAACCACGCGAACTACTTGCAGCGGCGCTTCTGGCGCAGTAAATGCGACACCATAAATCGGTTCCTGCACGACACGGCGCAATCGCTCGATTACTACATCCAGTTTCTGTTCCAGGGAGCCTGCGACAGCAAGATCGGGAATGTCCGTCAAGGACATCTGCTGTTGCGTATCGCTCACACCGAGCATGTGTTGCCGTACAAGTTTTGCTTCCCGCTCTTGATCGTCGGAGGCTGGCGCCTTGCGTCCGCCGTGTATGAAAGCCACCCGACTCTGCGCCGCCTCGGTAACCGCTCGCACCAGCGCCCGGTCACGATCCAAATCGCACGCCCAACCCCCGTTGAATGTTTTGCGACTGGGATTGTTTAAGTCAAAGACGAAAGCAGCGAAGAAGGGCATTCCGAAGTCGTTCGGAATAGTGCGTACTTTCAACTGCAAGCCATTCTGCTCGGCGCGCTCAACGATTTCGCGCACGTTGTCGGGCAGGCTCGACGGCTCGACTAACTTCGACGCGGAGCGAACAAATTCAAAGGACCAAATGTCGCGCTCGATCAGTTCCAGGAGGGCCTGAATAGTCGCCTCGAGCAACGTGTTACCCGATGCGAGGCCATTGGTTGACGATCCAAAGAGCGACTGCCCAACATCGGGCGCCGGATAAAAAACGAGTTCAGCGGGAATGGCACATTCATCGCCGCTCTCGAGGTTGCGAACCGAGGCCAGTAACAAAGGGCTATCGAGATTGACCTCGCGTTGAAGGAGCGGAACGAAATCTAGTATCGCATCGTCTGCACGCTCGTACCCGGCAACTTCTCGTGCAGATCCCCAGCGAGTGGAAACATTGCCGGTTCCGGGTTCGGCGAAGAAAAACTCAATGGCCTCCATGTAGGCCCCGACCTCTGCGTCGATGCGGTGCAGTCCTTTTCCAAAGGTAAAGGCGTCTCCGCGCGCTTGCGGTCGGACACTTACAAATACTGGTACACCCAGATCATCGAGGTCGGTAATATCCCGCACCTCGCTTATGCCGGCAGTTGCGGCCCACTGTTTGGCATGTAGCAACGTCGTCTCAGGCGCTGTACTGCGCAGGCCGCGAGCGCTACTTGAAACCATGGGTTAACTTCCAGCGAAAAGGAACCCAACTGATTTGGAGGTGTTGAGGCTCGCATCGATGTCCATTTCAGTGAAATTGACGCAGGCGCGAGCCGCAACACTCTTTTCACGTTTGAAAATGATCGTCAGCCGTCGACGTCATCTCCGCAGTGGGCTCCGGATGCGATCGCTCCGCAAGTGACGCCGTCTACATCTCCGTCGTCATCGCCGCAGTGGACGCCGGTTGCCAGGGAACGATTACCCAACAGGCGTGAGAACTGAGCGAGGGATTCCCGATCTAACGCAATCGATACTGTGTTCTTCGTCATTGTTTTCTCCTTAATCAATGAGTTAGGGCCGCGATTGAGCGAATTGACGTTCTTGTTTCAGGTGCATCGTCAACGGAATTGAATCAAAGACACACCGCTGGTACCGCTTGATGAGTCGGAAGGACACCGAAGGTCCTCTTCGTTCTTCAGTAAGGTCGACAACTCAGTTAAGAATCGAAGAGAGATTGTTCAGAGCGAGGGAAGTCTATCACAGGTCGGAATAGTTGCAAGCATCTTTGCTAAAGTGTTCGTTACGGAGGAATTATTTACTCGCGCAAAGGCGCAAAGACGCCAAGTTAAGACCTTCGGCCTCCAGAGGTCTCCTTTGCGCCTTTGCGCGAGTAAAATCTCCGCGTCTTACAGCCGGCCGCGCTCGACACGCTCGAGCCTCGTGTCTTTCACACCACGGCAATGTGTCGCGCTGAAATCAATGACATTTTGTAACTGGAACACCGCCGCACCCTTCGACACTTGCGCGTTAACGTTGAAGAAATCCGCCCCGCTTACGTTTTGCAGCACCACCGCCGGGCGAAGATCTTCGGTTGCATAACCTATCTCGACATTACTCAGCTCGACGCCATCCGCATGTCGGATGAAGAATCCATACGCGGGAATGTCGCCAAACATCGACGGCTCGGGATAGTTTGTCTCTTTCTCCGGCGGCGTCAGTTCGGCCTGCGCGAGCGTCCCTCCACCTTTATATATGATCCGAATGTTACTCAGCTTCACGTCCTCAATGCGGTGACCCGGAATACCACTGATGATCGACGCAAAGCGCGGCTCAACATTGTGCGCCACTACGTTGTTGATCCGGATGCGGCGGAGTTTGCCGGCCGAAGCGCCTGCCGGTCCCCGCATGCGGCTTCCCAGTCGCAGAAATATCGGAGAGTTCACCACATCACGCATCGTGATATTGCTGATCGTGATGTCCTCGAGAATGCCGCCATCAACCGTTTCCAGCGCCAGCCCGCGACAATGATCAAAGACAATGTTTGAGATCGTTATGTTCTTGAACCCGCCGTTTGATTCTGTCCCAAATTTGATCCGTCCGGTTGGCCCATCACGGTCCGGCGCTTCCTTCACGTTGCGCTTGTAGGTTCCATCCAGTAGCGAGCCGATGTCGTAGCCGCTCACGAGACAGTTCGTGATGGTCACGTTCTCAGTGGCACGAGCAAACCCGAGTGCGTACGAACTCTTGAGTACGATAGCGTCGTCATTTGGCGTGTTGACACTACAATTCGAAATGCGAACGTTGCGGCAGGAGTCGATGTCGAAGCCGTCGCGATTGGTATCGACTTTGACGTTATCGATGGTCAGGTTGTCCACGCCGGTCGCAAGCAGTGCGAAGTGTCCGCCGTTTAGGATCGAGATATCGCGCAGGAGGACGTTGCGACAGAGTTTGAGTGAAATCGCCTTGTTGCCTAAACCATTCATCACCGCCGGATCGTCATCTTCTCCAAGCGGCGAATAGATCCTGGTTGCGGGTTGTCCGCCTCCTAAACTTACAGGCGTGTCTCCGGTCTGCACCGGGCGACGCGGTCGCGGACTGCGACGAGTTAAACCTCGGCCGTCGATCAATCCCGGCCCTAGAATCGCGACGTTTTCTAAGCTGATTCCCCAGATCAGACTGTTTTTCCAGTGACTGTGACCGAAGTCCTGATACATGTCCCACTCATTGGGCTCGGGCAGGTCGTAGCTGCCCTTCGCTTCCTTGGGATCGGCGGCGATGAGCGTTGCACCGTGATCGAGAAACAGCGTGATGTTGCTTTTCAAACGGATCGAAAAGCTCAGATAACTGCCGGCGCTAAAGCGCACCGTTCCACCGCCTGCGGCCGCGGCTGCATCGATCGCTTTGTTGATTGCTTCAGTGTCTAAGGTCCGGCCATCGCCTTTCGCACCGAACGCTCGCACGTCGTACTCGAGAGCGCGACTCTGAGCTTGACCAAGAGAAGCCACAAAGATGAGGACGACGATGACGTAGGATGTTTTTCCAATCATGGACAATCAAAGAGTGGACAGGATTGACAGAATGAAACAGGATGTTGTTCTTGTCATGGACAATCTTGTAATCCTGTCAAAAGAATGGACAGGATTGACAGAATGAAACAGGATGTTGTTC
>JBIOVO010000221.1:0-4515 GCA_044867735.1 Pyrinomonadaceae bacterium
CCGACCTGCGGCTGCCCGGAGGGTCAGAACTTTGCGCCTTTGCGCCTTTGCGCGAGTAATTCTTTAAAGCCGGGTAGTCTGTGATCCTGAGCTGATAGTTGACAGTCAATATGCCGATATGCTTATATAAGTTATGACTTATGAAAGAAGTTTGAATGCACTCGCGGATCCGACGCGCCGGCGCCTGCTTGAACGGCTTACGCGCCGCGATCACACCGTTGGGGAATTGGCGACTCTGACTCGCGTCTCGCAGCCCGCGGTGTCGCAGCACCTGCGAGTTTTGCGGCAAGCGCGCCTGGTAACCATTCGTCCGGAAGGGACGCGCCGTTATTACCGTGCGAATCGCGAGGGCCTGATGCTCCTGCGGCAATATCTTGAAACTATGTGGGACGACGTGCTCGCAGCTTTTGCGGCCGACGATCCTGAACCATCAAAACCAACGAAAAGGACAAGAAAGAAATGACTTCCGAGCCTCTTCCTCCGATACGACGCTCAGTGACAGTCTCCTGGGATCAGGAAACTGCTTTCAAACGATTTACCGCCGAATTCGCGTCGTGGTGGCCCAGCCGCACGCATTCGATTGGAGGCGAGTATCTCGAACAAATTGTCTTTGAACAGCACGAGGGTGGCCGCATTTATGAAGAGCATCGTGACGGGCGCCGGTTTCAGTGGGGCCACGTCACGCTTTGGGATCCTCCCAGACGAGTAAAGTTCATGTGGCACCCGTCGCGCGATCCATCCACCGCGCAGGAAGTTGACCTCGAATTCATCAGCGAAGCCTCGGGAACGACCTTGCAACTCGTATCGTCCGGTTGGGAACGTTGGGGAAAAGGAGCAAGTCGCGCTCGCAGGGGTTACGACGTTGGCTGGGGTTACGTGCTGAATGTTTGGGCCGGTCGCCGCACGATGAAGATGGCGTTGATGGATGTGGTCGCGGCGGCGATGATGCTGGGGATGAAACTGCGTGGTGGCCGTCAGGCGGAGATTGCTCGCGCTGGTGGAGAGATGAAATCGGCGTCGCAGGAACTCTAGCGTTGCTCAGCTCTGCGAAGCAGGTTCTTCGTCGAGTAGTCTCGTGGTGTTTTCCGTCACACTTGGCGGTCGCACCATTTCTGCCGTGTTGATTCTTTGGGTGAAGTTATTGACCGGCGTGACTCTCTGCGGCGGCAGTTGAGCCTTGGTGTGTTGTCCGAGGGCTGCCGCCGTTTCGTTCTTCCGGCGTCTGACTTCTCTGGTCATTATGTAGACAAGGCGAATAAAGCTCAGGACAAAACAGAGCGCCGGCAACAGGAATAGAACCGCAAAATCCTCGTCTACGTTGGTAAGGATGCCCACCACGATTCCGATCGGAATAGCGCACGCCATCAAGGTGACCGATTGGCGCATGCTGCAAAACAGTTTGTTCTGGCGTTCAGCCAGCGCATTTAACTCGTGTTTTTCAAGCACTCCGCCAGCGGAGATGAGTTCCTTAACGCCGTCGAGAGGGAAGCCGCAACGCGAGCAATAGCGCATTTCCTCAGAAATCTGTTGCTGACTGCATTGTGGACAATACATTGGAACCTCCAAAGGTCCTCTTACTTTAGCCGAACGACTACGAACGGCGCACGCGTTAAGTTCGGTCCACAGATTACACAGATTGGTTATTGCCAACCGAAAATTCGCGCGCTACGGTGGCGAGATGTCTTCCATCGGCTTTGCTCCACGCCCAGAGAGCGAAGTGGAACAACTGCGCTCGGCGTATCGGTCACTGAATGATGTAACACGAAATCTTGCGAGTGTGGCAAGGTGCGTGAAGGGTCAGGATCTGAAAATGGCGGAGCATCATCTGCGGGCGGCTGAGTGGCATTTGGCGGAGGCGAAGCGGACGCTGGCGGCGTTGGGCCAGTCCCAAAAAGATTTCTCTCGCAAAGACGCAAAGGCGCAAAGTTAAGACCCTTCGGGAGCCGGAGGTCAGAACTTTGCGTCTTTGCGCCTTTGCGCGAGAAACGTTCTTTCGTCCCAAATTTCTTGACGCCACGCAAAGCTTGACCTATTCTTTCGGATCTTCCTAACGAATTCCCAAACAACTTCATAACTTTAATTTCGAGATCTCCCCGGAGTCTGCAACCTTACTTAAAGGAGTAGTACTTACCATGCCATTCGACCACTCATTCATTCGCCGTCTCGGTTACGCGCTGTTGCTGCTCAGCGCTCTTGTCTTCTATGGCTGCCAGGCGGTTGAGCCAAACAAGACAAGCGCTTCCAGCGCATCATCTGACGCCACCGCCAAAAGCGGCAAGATTCCCGTCACGACCTCTTCCGAAGAAGCTCGAAAGGAATTTCTCACCGGCCGAGACCTTTCTGAGAAACTTCGCATCACCGATTCAATCGCACACTACGACAAAGCGATCTCGCTCGATCCAAACTTCGCGCTCGCCGAACTCAATCGCGCGAACGCTTCGCCCACTGCAAAAGAATTCTTCGAACACCTGAAGAAGGCGGTGGCACTTGCCGACAAAGCGTCGGATGGCGAACGCATGTTGATCCAGGCTAACGAAGCGGGCGCGAACGCCAACCCGACGAAACAGAAAGAGATACTCGACAAGCTAGTGGCCGCTTATCCAAACGACGAACGCGCACACTTTACGCTCGGCGGCTACTACTTCGGCCAGCAGGACTACTCACAAGCAATCGCTCACTACAAGAAAGCAACCGAGCTCGCGCCTGACTATTCCACCGCGTTCAACATTCTCGGTTACGCCTATCGTCAGAACGAGGCTTACAGCGACGCCGAGAACGCTTTCAAGAAATACATCGAACTCATTCCCAACGATCCTAACCCTTACGACTCGTACGCCGAGTTGTTGTTGAAGATGGGAAGGTTTGATGAAGCGATCACCCAATACAACAAAGCGCTTGCGATCGACTCCAACTTCGTCAACTCTCATTTCGGAATCGCTGCCGCGTTAGCCTACGAGGGCAAGCCTGCCGAGGCGCAGGCAGAATTGCAGAAGATGACGCAAAAAGCCCGCAGTGATGGTGAACGCCGGACCGCGTTGTTTGGACAGATGGTCGTTGCGGCTGATAGTGGCAAGCTGGACCAGGCACTAGCTGAAGTCGCGAAGCAGTACGCGCTGGGTGAAAAGAGCAACGATGCGGCCGCAATGGCGGGCGACCTGCAATTGAAGGGCAACATCCTCCTCGAACAGGGAAAACACGACGAAGCCAAACAGGCCTATGATCAGGCATTAAAAATGACGACAGACTCAACCCTGTCGAAGGAGATCAAAGACAACGCCGCCCTGTTTCATCATTTCAATCTCGCCCGCGTGGCAGTGGCGAAAAAGGATCTCGCAACGGCGAAGGCGGAAACCGAGACGTTTCGCAAAGGCGCCGACGCAGCGAAGAATGCGAACCAGTTGAAGCAGGCCCATGAACTCACCGGAAGGATCGCGCTCGAGGAAAAGAATTACGACGTTGCGATCACGGAGTTCACGCAGGCGAACCAGCAAAACCCGGACGTGCTTTATCTGCTAGGCAAGGCTTATGAAGGGAAGGGCGATGCTGCAAGAGCAAAAGCGAGTTTCACGAAGGCAGCCAAGTTCAATTCGTTGCCGGCGTTGAACTACGCGCTTGTTCGCAGCAAGGCGGAGAAGGCGTTGGCTTCCTAAAAAGATAACTACACGGATGACACGGATCAGGGAACGGATCTGTGTCATCCGTACATGTCACCAACTTCGTACTGGCGCTTTTGGCGTGAGCAAACGTCGTTGGACGACTATCGACAATGATCAGTTGGGCAACTCGTTAGGCCAGCGACTGCGTGCAGTTTGGGAATGCCGGCCGGCAGGTTTCTCCGATCATAAACCCTCGTCACCCACTCGCCTTTGTACTTGAAACTCGCGACGTACAGAAAATCGAGCGGTATCGATTGTGCACTCTCCGGCAATTCTTCAATCGCTTTAGCGACCGACGTCATCTGTTGTTCGGTTAAGTCACTAAACCTGGCGGCTTGTTCCGCCCAGTTAAAAACAGATCGCACTGACGATGCCTGGCCAGACTGCTTGATCCGCGTCTGCATTGCAACGCGCGGATTTCCCTCTAGAAACCAACTTGAATAGAAGATGAGATGTTGACGATTGAGTGCCGTTCTACACGCGTGCGAAGCAGCAATCTGCTGCAGCGCCTCACTGGCGGGATACGGTGAGAAGATCTTTATGACTGCCGGTTCTTCACAGCCAATCTGTGCTTTCTGAGGTTGAACAAAAAATGTAAGCACCAGCAGCGCAATACCCGTGCTGGTGACCGTTCGCATTGTCATTCAGGTCTCCCGAGTCTAGAGTATCAGATGTCCAAACGTTAACGCTGCTAAAGGGTTCGTTGATACGTTCGTTAATACGTTCGTTAATACATTCGTTAATACATTGACACATAGACTCGGGGAGAAACTCACATGCATGGCATCGGCGTGCGGTTTTTAGCATCAGCTCTAATGTTTCTGATTGGTGTGTCCGTCTCCACCACCTGGCGCGCCCT
>JBIOVO010000222.1:0-2625 GCA_044867735.1 Pyrinomonadaceae bacterium
ATGCGTCGTTTCGTGCCTACGCTGATCACATGGAGACCGAAGAGTTCAGGAAAGGAGTTAAGGATTTACTTGAACTCGCGGAGAAGGATCGCACGGCGGTGATGTGTGCGGAGTCGCTCTGGTGGCGGTGTCATCGAAGATTGATCTCTGATTATTTGAAAACCGAAGGCCATGCAGTCATCCACATCCTCGATCAAAACAAGACACAGGAACATCCCGTCACTTTATTTACGGATCGATCCGCGTAAATCTGGTTCGATGATCCGTTTAATCCGTGTTACCGGTTAGAGTGCCAGACTTTCGCCTTCGCACCTTTCTTGCGGCGCTTCACACCGGTGCGGCGCGGGATCTTCTTCGGATCGCCCGTCGCGGCTTTCTCGATGTTGCCGCCTTCATCTTCCGCGATCTCCGCGAGCGAACGTCGCGTCAGAATCGATACGGGTGCGATTTCCGTCACGTCTTCTTTGGTCGTGTAGTAATCGCGATGCTTGATCAGCAACCACTGCCGTTCACGCGTGCGTACCAGCACCCACGAACCTTTTAACTTCTCGCCCTCGAGTGTGAACTTGAAATCGCCTTTGCGTAGCGCGGCTTCAGGATCGTCGGTTCCTTCGGGCTTGTACGTACCGTAATCCCAAACCATGACCGTGCCGCCACCGTACTCGCCTTCCGGTATGACGCCTTCGAATTTCGCGTAGTCAACCGGATGATCCTCGACCTGCATGGCGAATCGTTTCACACTCGGATCGAGTGACGGTCCTTTCGGGACGGCCCACGACTTCAGCACGCCGTCGACTTCGAGTCGGAAGTCGTAATGAAGTTGGGTGGCGCGATGTTTCTGGATCACGAACATGCGACCAGATCGAGTGCGTTTCTTTTTTGGACCGGGTTCCGGAGTCTTGTCGAACTTCCGCTTCTTCTTGTACTCGGCGAGAGATGCCATGAGGGAGTGTAACGCTAAAGTGATTCTTTAACTGTGGTAAAAAGGTGACATGATTTACAAGATTTGGCAGGATTCGCAATCTTGTTAGATTCTGCTAAATCTTGTAAATCCTGTCTAACTGGATCCGGCAGCCATCTCTTGCGGGATTTCTTCTTCAGCGGCGAACAGCTCAGCCTGAATCGGATCGAGGCCCAACGCTTCTCTCACGCGTGCGAAGCTGCGCCGATGGATCGGCAAGGCGCCGAGCTCTTTCAGCGCGCGACAGTGCTCAGGTGTTGGATAACCTTTATGAACTGCCAGGCCATATCCGGAATACAACTGGTCCATTTCGCGCATGTGGGCATCGCGCGTGGTCTTCGCGATGATTGAAGCCGCGGCGATACTGGCAGACAGCGCGTCACCGCGGATGATACCGCGTTGAGGTGTCTGGCAATTCGGAATCTTTCGCGCGTCAACAAGAATGAAATCGGGTTGTGAGTTAAGACCCTGCACCGCGCGCTGCATCGCAAGCAAGCCGGCGTGATAGATATTTATCTTGTCGATCTCTTCGACCTCCGCGACTCCGACCGACCAGCACAGCGCATCCTGTTTGATCTGTTGCGCGAGTTCATCTCGTTTCTCAGGATCGAGGATCTTCTTGGAATCGTTTAGTCCGCGCAGCTTGTAATTCTGCGGCAGTATCACGGCGCCTGCGACCACAGGCCCGGCGAGTGGCGCCATACCTGCTTCGTCGACGCCCGCGACCATCCCGAAGCCTTGCGACCAGAGTTCGATCTCGAAGCGCAGCAGAAAGTGCAGCCGCTGACCTTCAGAACGGTTCTCACGATAGCGTTCGCGGATACGTTTCGCGAGTTGGTGTGCACCCTGGCGGCGGTCAACCTCCAGGGCTTCAAGTAAACCTTTAGGTACTCGCCTTTCACGGCGCACGAAGAGGTCGCTCAGTTCCGGGATCGATTTTTTGAGGAGTTCTTCCAGTGAAGTCATCAGTGAAGTCACGCCACGCAAAAAAACTCTGTCGTGATTTCTTACCACAAAGCCGTGCGGACACAAAAGCACACGCAGTGTTTTTTTCAAATAGCTGTTATTCTAAAGCGCGCAATGAACATCTCCCCCCGCACAAAACTCCGCCTGCTCGGCACCTTCCCGGTAATATTTTTTATCACCCAGTTAGAGCACTACCGACCAATCAACGAGCTGGGGAATTTGTTCTGGATGTGCAACATCGGCAACCTGCTCCTGGCGATGGGGCTCTTTCTGGAAAAGCCTCGTGTGATCAGGCTCGCCGCGATCTGGATGATTCCGGGCCTGATTATCTGGATTCTTTACGTCGTGATGGCGTGGGGGGTATTCCTGTCTTCGACACTCGCGCACGTTGGTGGGCTCGCGGTGGCGTTAGTGGCGCTGAGTCAGGTCGGAATGGATCGAACAGCGTGGCGCTGGGCGTTTGGGTGGTATCTGGTCGTGCAACTGTTGTCGCGCTTTTTCACCGCACCGGCGTTGAACGTGAATCTCGCGCACGCCGTGCAGCCGGGATGGGATCGAACGTTTCACTCCTATTGGACGTTCTGGCTGGTTCTCACCGCCGCCACGATTCTCACGCTCTGGCTATCAAACCTCCTGCTCTGGAGCATCTGGCCCTCTGAAAAATATTCTGAATCATGGAACGCACTGTAGGGGCGGCC